>JAJEFC010000103.1 GCA_022820675.1 Vicinamibacteria bacterium
GAGCTGGTCGAGCGACGTGCCCACGAAGAGGTCCGACCCCTGGGTCTGCTTGGGGTGCGACTGGGTCAGGAAGACGGCGGACGAGCGGAAGTGGTCGCCGCCGATCTCCGGCGGGCTGAACGCCTCGGCCATCCGCACGTCGGTGTTGCTGACGATGGTGAGGTAGTCGCGGAACGGCTCGAGCGGCTTCAGCGCGCTCTCGTCCGGCAACTCGAAGTCGGAACCGACCGCGGCCGGCGCGAACAGGTGGCGGCTCGCACCCCACTCGTTGCAGCCGGGCAGCCCGTGCACCTCCTCGATGCACACGAGCCGGGTCACGTCGTTGACCGCGGCCAGGGCGGTCCGCCCGAAACGCCCCGCGGGGGCCATCGCATCGAGGAACGGCAGCGCCACGGTGGCGCCCATGCCGCGCAGGAACGTCCGCCGGGGCAGGTGCTTTCCGGTGATGAACGCCATGAGGTCTCCTCTACTACATCGGTGCGTCGGTCGAGCCCGGCCGGGGGCCTCGCCCGGAAACGTCGCCTCTACGCGACCGCGAAACGTCCTCTACGCGAACCGCAAGGTAGCACTGCGGCATTCGATGGCCGCCCAACCAAGCCGGCCAAGCGTCTGCGCCGTTGCGGCCCGGACGCCTGCGGCATCCGATTGCCGTCCAACCAACCCGGCCAGGCGTCTGCGCCGTTGCGGCCCGGACGCCTGCGGCATCCGACTGCCGCCCAACCAAGCCGGCCAGGCGTCTGCGCCGTTGCGGCCCGGACGCCTGCGGCATTCGATTGCCGTCCAACCAACCCTGCCAGGGGTGCACGTCTGCCGCCCAACCAATCCGGACGCCTGCGGCATCCGATGCCGCCCAACCGAACCCGGCGAGGCGTCTGCGCCGTCCTACAGCCCGGACGCCCGGGGCTCCCGACTGCGCTGAAACGCGTCGCTGCCGACCACGCCCAGCACGAACGAGGCCATCCGGTGGTCGTTCGCCTCGGCCGCGCGCGTGATGGCGCGGATGGCCGGCTGGTCGAAGTGCTCGACCCGCCGGCCGATCGCGAACGCCAGCAGGTTCTCGGTGAACGTGCGGACGAGCGGAATCGGCCGCGCCATCAGGGCGTCGACGAGCTCGCGCGGGGTCGACACCGGGGTGCCGTCGTAGTAGTCGCCGCGCGTGTCGAGGGGGACGCCGTGCTCGCGCACCCGCCACTTCGCGGTGACGTCGAAGTTGTCCAAAGCGAGTCCGATGGGATCGATCAGCCGGTGGCACGAGCTGCACGCGGGGTTCGACCGGTGCATCTCCATGCGCTCGCGGGTCGTCAGGCGCCGGCCGTCGCGGGTCTCGTCGGTCTCCTCGAGGGCCGGAATGTCGGGGGGCGGCGGGGGCGGCGGAGTGCCGAGCAGCACCTCCATGACCCACTTGCCGCGCAGCACCGGCGACGTGCGGTTCGCAAGCGACGTCAGCACGAGGATGCTGCCGTGCCCGAGCACCCCGCGCCGGGTGTCGTCGGGATAGGCGACGCGCCGGAACTGGCGTCCCGCCACCCCGGGAATGCCGTAGTGGCGCGCGAGCCGCTCGTCGACGAACGTGTAGTCGGCCCGGTAGAGGTCGAGCAGGCTGCGGTTCTCCTGCACGAGGTTCGCGAAGAACAGCTCGGTCTCGCGCCGCATCGCGCGGGCGAGGTTCTCGTCGTAGTTGGGGAAGAAGTTGGGGTCCGGGCGGACCTTGTCCATGTCCTGCAGGCGGAACCATTGCGCCGCGAAGCGGGTGCCGAGGGCCTCCGCCCGGGGGTCGGCGAGCATGCGCAGGGCCTGCCGCTCCAGCTCCTCCGGGGTCAGGCGGCCCGCCTCGGCCAGCGTCCTCAGCTCCTCGTCGGGCGGCGTGCCCCACAGGAAGAAGGACAGGCGCGAGGCGAGGGCGGCGTCGCCGAGGCGGTAGCCCCGCCGCGGCGCGTCGACCGGCGCCCGCTCGAGCCGCAGCACGAAGTGCGGGCTCGCCAGCATCGCCTCGAGGGCGGTCCGCACCCCGACCTCGAAGCCGCCGGCCGCCGCGCCCTCGTCGAAGAACGACAGCAGACCGTCGACGTCGCGCGGCGTGAGGGCTCGCCGGTACGCCTCGCGGCCCAGGCGCTCGACGATGCGGCGCGCGCAGGGCCGGGCCTCGTCGGGGGCGGTGGGACGGCAACTGAAGATGCGCTGCCGGCTCGGCGTCTCGGAGAGGCCGGTGACCCCGTGGGGCCCGGTGACGATGAGATCCCGTACGTGGGGCAGCGTGGTGACGCCGGCGCCGCCCGAGCCGCCGCCCGCGAACGACCAGTCGTGGGGACGGATCAGGTCCTCGTAGGGGCCGTCCGCCCGCCGGATGAACGCGGCCGCCACCCGGCGCGGTCCCGCCCGCACGAAGACCGGCGGCGTCGCCGTGGTCACTCCGCCCCGGCCGTCGGCGTCGACCCGGCGGTCGGTGTTGTAGTGCAGCAGCGCCACCCGCTCGCCGTCGATCGAGACGTCGATGTCCTCGATGCGCGTGTTCGCCCCCGACGTGAACGTCAACCCGAAGACGTACTCGGCGTCGGCGGGGAACACGTGGTCGACGACGATGCCGCCGCGGGTGCCCCAGGGCGCGCCCTCGACGTGGTCCCACGGATGCTGCGACACGTACTCGGAGTTGGAGTAGGTGTGGTCGACGGCCCGCCGGCCGGGCTCGCCGACCGCGAGCCGGGCGATGGCGCTGGCCGCGTTCAGGTACGCCTCGAGCAGGGTCGGCGACAGCGTCTGCGCGTCGGCGATGTTGTCGAAGTTGGCGCTCACCTGGTCGAGGGGCAGCCAGTCGCCGGCGTCGACCTCCAGACCCAGCAGGTCGCGGACGGCCCGGGCGTACTCGGCCCGGTTGAGGCGCTGGAAGGGACGCCCGCCGGGGTCGGGAGCGATGCCGGAGGCCGCGTCGAGCTGGTCCTCGAGGGTCTCGACGAGGGCGCGGAGGTCGGCGTCGTCGGGCCGGCGCGGCCCGGGCGGCGGCATCATGCCCGCCCGCAGCTTGCGGACCATCGCCTCGGCGATCTCGGGGTGGTCCGCCGCCGCAGTCGGGTCGAAGTCTTCGAGCGACAGGTTGCCGCGCAGCGTCCGGTCGTTGTGACAGGTGACGCAGGTGCCGCGCACCACGCGCTCGGGGGCATCGGCGGCCGGCGCGGTCTGGGCGGGCCGCGCAGGCGCCGTAGCGACAGACTCCGCCTCACTGCCTGTCATCGTCAGGAAGATGGCGCAGAATCCGCTGGAGACGGCAGGTAGTACTCTCATGAACCTCCAGAGATGCCGTCCAGTCTAGTCCCGTATCGGCCTGGATTCAAGACGGTTCGAGCCGCTGCCGCAAATCAGTCGGCCGGCCGCTTCAACACCGCGGCCACCAGCCGATTGACCTGCTCTGCGAACAGGGTGCGATCGGCGCGCATGTCCGCCCGCAACTCGTCGCGCAGGGCATCCATCCGCGCTCCCATCCGCGCTTCCGTCCTCTCGTGCGCCTCGCGCGTCGAACGCGCCGAATCGGCGATCGACGTCTCTATCGAGCCGCGGGCCTTCCAGACGCCGACCGCCACCGCCACCAGCAGGCCCAGCAACGTGACCAGCAGGCCCACCACCGCCAACCCATCGCCCATCGCCGGCTCTCCCTCGTGTCGTCGAGACCCCGACCGAGTCCACCAACCCGATCGACCGAAGATAGCATGATCCGTACCGGCCGGCCGGCCGCGGGAAACGCGCACTCATCGGGCTCGGGGTCCGGCGAAGGGCAACCGAAGTTGGCGACTGGTCGGCGCCAGCTCCTGGCCCGCCAATCGTCGCCTTCGGCTCCGCCTGGCGCCCGACCGACCCTGCCAGGAGTCCGCACCGTTCTACGGCGCAGACTCCTGGTCCCAGCCGTCGACGGAGTAGCGGGACACGGCGCCGTCGTCGAGGGTGATTCCGAGCCCCGGACCCGACGGCAGGGCCACGCCGCCGGGAACGACCTCGAGGGCGGTCGAGAACAGCCGGCCCAGGTTGAGGACCTTGAAGTCGGTGAAGTACTCCACCCACGCCGCGTTGGGGGTCGCCGCCACGAGGTGCACGTGCAGGTCGGCGAGCCAGTGAGGGGCGACGGCGAGGTCGTGGGCGGCGGCCAGCCCGGCGATGCGGCGCCACTCGGTGATGCCGCCGCAGACCCCGGCGTCGGGCTGCAGGACGTCGGCGGCGCCCCGGTCGACGAGCTGGAGGAAGTCCCAGCGCGTCGCGTGGATCTCGCCGGTGGCGACCGGCGTCTCCACCGACTCCGCGACCCGCGCGTGGCCGTCGACGTCGTCGGGCATCAGGGGTTCCTCGATCCAGCCGGGCTCCCACTCCTCCCACGCGCGCACCGCCCGAATCGCGCTCGCCGCGTCGCGCCACGCGTTGTTGGCGTCGAGGAAGAGCTCGACGCCGGGGCCGACCGCCTCGCGGGCGGCCGCGATCCGGTCCGCGTCGTCCGCCGTCGACACGCCGCCCACCTTGATCTTGACGGCGGTGAAGCCCATGTCCACGTAGCCGCGCACCTCGTCGGCGAGGTCGTCGGGGGTCTTGCCCTCGGCGTAGTAGCCGCCGCTGGCGTAGGCCGGGACCATCTCCGTGCGGTAGCCGCCGAGGTAGCGGTGCAGGGGGAGGCCGGCCTCGCGCGACACGGCGTCCCACAGCGCCTGGTCGACGGCGCTGATGGCCCGCACCACCGCCCCCCGCCGGCCCTGGAGCAGGGCCTCGCGGAACATCGCCTCCCACAGCGCCTCGACGTCGTGGGGGTCGCGCCCCACCACCAGGTCACGGAGCAGGTCGCGCACGGCCAGGGTGGCGAGCCGGCCGCCCTTCGTGCCGCCGTAGCAGAAGCCGATGCCCTCGGCCCCGGTGTCCGTGCGCACCCGAACCAGGGTGTAGTGGCGCTCGGCCACCGCCCGGGTGGCGAAGGCGATGCCGCGCTCGAGCGGCACGACGCAGGTGGTGGCTTCGACGGCGGTGACCTTCAAGTCGGATTCTCCAGGCGCTGGATTCCTTGAACGGGCATCATCTTCACAGTTGAGTCAAGTTTTGATCGTGTTTTGTTCGCTGCCATGGGAGCGACCACAGCATCGGCGACTGCGCAGTACCTACATGCCTCGTCGGTCTGAGGCGTAGCCTCGCTAGAACATCGCGATGGGATTGACCGGCGATCCCGTGCCGTTGGGAATGCGCAGGGGGGCGATGGTCACCATGAATTCCCACCGGTTGCGCTCGGCCGCCGCCTCGGCCAGGGCCTGGAAGTCGGCCCGGTCGAGGACCTGGATGCCGAGGATGGTCAGCGCGAAGTTGTGCAGGGCCGTCCGCGGCAGGTCGCCCTCCGGCTGGGGCACGTAGCCGGGCGTCTCCCAGCCCGCGATGGCCACGTCCCGCTCCTTCAGCCACGGAATGACGTTGTTGTCGAGCCCCGCCGCCTCGGCGCCGGTGTCGAAGGGACCCAGGGCGTCCTGCCGGGCCCACCGGCCCCAGCGGATGAGGAACGCGTCGCCGGGGCCGACGCGCACGCCGGTCTGCGCCTCCCACGCCTCGAGGTCCTCGACGGTGATGCGGGTCCCCGGCTCGAGCCACGGCACGCCCTTCAGCCTGGGGATGTCGTAGAGCACGCCCCGCGTCACGAGGCCGTCCTTCACGACCATGATGGAGTTCTTCAGCGCGCCGTCCTCCATCGTGACGAGGCCGTCCACGTCGTAGCCGTTCCACATCCTGCCGTCGAAGAAGACGTGCGCGAAGGCGTCGAGGTGGGTGGTGCCGGGGCCGTGGATGCACGGATAGGCGATGGTGTCGCTGGCCCCGGTGCGGGTCGCCCGCGACATCGACCACTCGACGGGGCACGGCACGTCGGCGGTGCGGAAGTTCTGCGCGTTCGACGCGAGCGAGACGGTGTGGCCCTCGGTGACGAGGGCGGCCGCCTCGGCCCGCTTCGCGGGGGTGATGAGGTTGGCCATGCCCAGCTCGTCGTCGGGTCCGAATCGGCCCCAGTTGGAGAGCTCGGTCAGCCAGCGCTCGAACTGCTCGGGGCTGACGAGGGGGGGCGGGGCGTCCGGCTCCTGGGCGCGGGACCCGGTGGAGAGCGTCGCCGCGCAGGCGGCGGCCCCCAGCAGCAGCGACAGTCGGCGGCATGCGGTCATCGGTCGATCTCCCTCTGAGTTGCGGTGCGCCCCGCGGCGGCCGGGCGCGGCGCTGCGCGCCGAGTCGCGACAGGGAAACGCGGCCATTATAGGGCCGCCGGGACGGCCGTGGACGCGGCCCGCCACGATATAATCCCTGCCGTAGTCGGAGAATCGGCTGCGGATTCTCCTGCAGGGTTGGTTGGGCGCCCAGCGGAGCCGAAGGCGACGATGGGCGGGCCAGGAGTATTCGCTGTAGAACGGCGCGGACTCCTGGCAGGGTTGGTTGGGCGGTGAGCGGAGCCGCAGGCGCAGGCGACGCTCTCCGGGCTAGGAGACGAGATGCGAACGAGGACCGCGATAGTCGCCGCCGCCGTGGTGCTGGCGGGGTCGTGCGGGGGAGAGCCGCCGGCCGGGCCGCCGTTCCGGACGGACAACACCGTCCAGATGCTGATGGCGAACATGCTCGACCCGGCCGCCGACCTCCTGTGGGACGCCGTCGGGACGATACTCGACGAGAACGGCGAGACCTACTGGGAGCCGGAGACCGAGGAGGACTGGCTGCAGGTGAAGCTGGGGGCGGTGGCCCTCGCCGAGGCCGCGAACCTCCTCATCATGGAGGGCCGCGCGCGCGACCAGGACCAGTGGGTGAGCATGTCACAGGACATGGCCGACGCGGCCATGCTGGCGTTCGACGCGGCGGCCGCCGAGGATCCCGATCGGATATTCGATCTCGGCGAGGTCGTCTACGAGACGTGCAACAACTGCCACACCCTGTACTGGGTGGACGACGCGGATCGGGGTCGGGCCATCGAGCCGGGGACCTGATTCCTCGGCGCGCCTCGGCGGACGCGCTGGCCGCCCGCCTGCGAATTCGGCCTGCGGGCGCACTTTCGATCCGCGGGCGCCCGGCCTTCGCGCGCGCCCGTCGCGATCCGCCGGCGCCCCCCGGGGCGCCGTGCTGCACCGGGTTCCGCCGGGCGACGCCGGTGTTGCGCCAATGACCGGACCTTCGCGTGTGCGGCGCTGCGATTCGTCGACGATTGCGCGCAACGAACCCTTGTCCGTGTCCCGAGATCGGACATGACGCGCCGCTAGCCACAACCGGGGGCGAGTCGGTGTCGAGCCCATCCATCGTCTTGCGCCGGGTCCTCATCTACACGCATCGCTGGCTGGGGATCGCCGGCAGCCTGCTGTTCGTCGTCTGGTTCGCCTCGGGCATCGTCCTCATGTACGCGGGCATGCCGGTCCTCGACCCCGACGAGCGGCTCGCCCGCGCGCCCGCCCTCGATCTCTCCACCGCCCGTCTCGACGTCGGCGAGGCGGCGGTGCGGGCGGGTTTCACGCCCGCGCGCATCCTCGTCGGCATGCACGGCGACCGGCCCGTCTACCGGTTCGCCGGAGGGGGCGGCTGGACCACGATCTACGCCGACACCGGCGAGACGGCGGGCGGGCTGGGTCCGGACCAGGCCCTGGAGATCGCCCGCGGGTTCGCGCCGGAGGACGCGGGCGCCGCCCGCTACGACGCGAGGCTGACGGCGCCCGATCAGTGGACGCTGCAGAGCGGCGCCTTCTTTCCCCTCCATCGCGTGGCCCTCGGCGACGACGCCGCGACCGTTCTCTACGTTTCGGACCGCACCGTCGAGCCGGTCCTCGAGACGACCCGCCGGGGCCGCTTCTGGGCCTGGCTGGGGGCGGTGCCGCACTGGCTGTACTTCACCCCCCTGCGGTCGCGGGCCGGCTTCTGGTCCGACCTCGTGATCGGGCTCTCTATCCTCGGCTGTCTTCTCGCGCTCTCGGGGATCGTCTGGGGGCTGTGGCGGTTGTCGGTGTCGACCGCGTACCGGTTGCGAGGCCGCCCTTCGCGCTCGCCCTACGCCGGACTGATGCGCTGGCACCACTACGCCGGCCTCGTCTTCGGCGTCTTCGCCTTCACGTGGGTCTTCAGCGGCGGGCTGTCGATGGACCCCTGGAGCTGGCACCCCGGGACCGGCGCGACGGCCGCGCAGCGCGAGGCGCTGGCGGGGGGACCGCCGCGCCTCGGTCCCCTCACCGCCGGCGGGCTTCGCGCCGCCGCGCGGGCGATCGGGGAGTGGTTCGAGCCGAAGGAGCTGGAGGTCGTGCAGCTCGGGAACGAGCCGCACGTGCTGGCCCTCGACCCCGCCGGGGCTCCCCCCGAGGATCTGGCGCTGCCCACGACCCTGGCCACCCTGCGATCGCAGGTCCCCGAGCAGCGGCTCGTCTCGATGCTGCATCCGGAGGAGGGCGCCTTCGTCCGGTTCGGCGACGAACGGATCGAGGCCATGGCGGCTGCCGCGATGCCCGGCGCCTCGATTGAGGAGGCCGCGTGGATCCGGGCCTACGACGGCTACTATTACGATCGGAGCCGGCGCCGGCCGCTGCCGGTGCTGCGGGTCCGATACGACGATCCCGGCGGCACGTGGCTCTACCTCGACCCCTATCGCGGCGCCATCGCCCGGAAGGAGGAACGCCTGACCCGGCTGAATCGCTGGCTGTACCGGGGTCTGCACGGGCTGGACTTTCCGTTTCTCTACTCGCGGCGACCGCTGTGGGACGCCCTCGTGATCGGGTTGAGCCTCGGCGGCATTCTCGTGAGCGTGACCTCGGCCGTCCAGGGGTGGCGCCGCCTGCGCCGCCATGCCCGGCGCCTGCGGCCGCTCTCCCGGGAGTCGGCGCCGTAGAACGGCGGAGGCTCCCGGCAGGGCCGGTCGGGCGGCGCGGGGCCGCTGGCGACGCTCTCCGGCCCGGCCCGCCAGTCGCCGTTCGGCTCCGCGCGGCGTCCGGCTCATCGTCTTCTTCGGCTCTGCCCGGCCCGGGGCGACCCTCGGGGAGTCTGCGCCGTTCGCCGGCCGCGACTCCCGACGCGGTCACCCATCCCGCCTCGTTGCTTTCTTGACCTTGACAGACCCGCGAGGTAAACTCCGCGCCTGCCGTGGCGGTTCGTGCCGGCCGCACGGGGCGCGGGAGCCCGAGGCGGTGACCGGGACGGATGCGGCGGCGGTGCAGGTGCGGGGCGCGCGAGCGCCGGTGCGAGCCGGCGGAGACGATCGCGCCAACCCCGACGAGACCGCCGTACCGGCCGCGACCCCGGATCGGGGTCCGCGCTTCCCCCCCCGTTACCGGCGGCCGTCGGGGTGCGGACGGAGCGGGCGGCGAGACGGCCGAGGGAGCGAGGCAGCGGATGATTGGCAGCGTGCTGGAGGTGATGCGGCCCCTCTTCGAATGGGTCGACGCGATGCCGAGCAGCATCGCGCTGCGGGAATCCCTGAACGGCTACGTGTACCTGCTGACGGCGCACGTCGTCAGCATGGGGCTGGTGGCGGGGGTCATCGCCTACTGGGACATGCGGCTGACGGGCATCGCCCTCAGGTGGGTGCCGGTGACGAAGGTGAAGTCCGGGCTGTTTCCGTGGCTGTACGCCGGCGTGCTCATCAACGCGGGTACCGGCTTCGTCATGCTCTACAGCCAGCCGATGCGGTACTTTCCGAACTTCTGGTTCTGGTTCAAGATGGGGATGCTGATCATCCTGGCCGTGAACGCCGCCTACTTCCACTACAACGTCGAGAAGAACGTCGACCAGTGGGAGAACGATCCGGTGGCGCCGCTCAAGGCCCGGGTGGCCGGCTACGTGTCCCTGGCGTTCTGGGCCGGAGTCATCGTGACCGGGCGCATGACCGCCTACAGCGGTCTCGTGCCCCAGTGGTGGGCCGACATGGGACTGGGGTAACGCGATGCTGCTACCGTTCTTTCAGTGGATGCAGGAGCTGGGCTTCAGCGCCTTCTTCCTCAACTCGGTCTGGCCCACGCCCATCGTGCAGTGCATCCACCTGCTCGCGGTGGCGGTGTTCGCGGGCGCGGTGCTCGTCGTCGACCTGCGCCTCCTCGGCCGGGGGCTGACCTGGGCGTCGATTCCCGAGCTGGCGCGGACGGCGCAGCCGTGGCTCGTGTGGAGCTTCGTCGTGCTGGTGCTGACCGGCATCCCGCAGATGTCGTCGACCGCGATCAAGCAGTACTACAGCCCCTTCTTCTGGTGGAAGATGGAGGCGCTGTTCGTGGGCGTCGTGGTGACGTTCGTGATTCGTCGAATCATCGCATCGAAGGAGGAGGGGCATTTCGGGCCGGTCTGGCCGAAGGTGGTGGGGATCACGTCGATTGCGCTGTGGACGAGCGTCACGATCGGCGCGCGCCTCATCGGACTGTTGTCGTAGGGTAGACTCATGTCGTCGTAGGGCAAGCTCGAGGAGGCGCGGACCCCCGCGGTCGTGCGGGTTCCCGCCCGTCAGACACGCTGGAGCGTGTGAGGGAGACACAGAGAAATGCGAAATCGGCTCAGAACAGCAACGATTGCCGGACTGACGGCGGCCGTGATGGTCTTCGGCCTGACGGTGGCCGTCCAGCCGGCTCTGGCCCAGGACGAGTACATGGCGCCGCGCACCGCCGCCGGCAACCCGGACCTGAACGGCATCTGGCAGGCGCTGGGCTCCCACCACTGGGACATCGAGCCCCATGCCGCGCGGTTCGGCCCCGTCGTCGAGATGGCGGCCCTCGGCGCGATTCCCGGCGGCCTCGGCATCGTCGAGGGCGGCGAGATTCCCTACACGGAAGAGGGGCGGGCACAGCAGCAGGAGAACCTGCAGTACTGGCTCGAGCGCGACCCCGCCGTGAAGTGCTACATGCCGGGCGTGCCGCGTGCGACCTACATGCCCTATCCGTTCCAGCTCGTGCAGACGCCCGAGTACGTGCTCCTCGCCTACGAGTTCGCGAGCGCGAGCCGCATCGTCTACATGGACCGCCCCGACTTCGTGGCCCCGGTCGACGCCTGGATGGGCCACAACATCGGCCGTTGGGAGGGCGAGACCCTCGTCATCGACGTGACCGCGCAGGTGCCCGACACCTGGTTCGACAGCTCGGGCAACCACCACAGCAACCAGATGCACGTCGAGGAGCGGTACACCGCCATCAGCCCCAACCACCTCATGTACGAGGCGACGATCACCGACCCGGAGACCTTCACGCGCCCGTGGACCATCCGGCTTCCGCTCTATCGCCGCATCGACGAGAACATGCAGTTGCTCGAGTTCAAGTGCGTGGAGTTCGCCGAGGAGCTCATGTACGGGCACCTGCGCAAGGACCCCGACCTGACCCCGGTCTTCCGGGCCACCGGCCACGGATCCGACCGGCAGATCGTTCTCGAGCCGCCCCAGTAGCTCGTCCCGGCGAATGCGCGAATTGCGGTATTGACACGGGACTCGGGAATTTCGATAATCACCGGAGTGTGAGCTTACACAGCGAGGAGGCGTAAGGAGATGCGAAGAGTACTGTTTGTCGTGGCGGCCGCGGCCTTCGTGGGCCTGACCACCGTCCCCGGGGATGCTCATCACGCGTTCTCGGCTGAGTTCGACGCCAATCGTCCGATCCATCTCGAAGGGGTGGTGACGAGGATGGAGTGGATCAACCCGCACGCGTGGGTCCACCTGGACGTCACCAACGAGGACGGCTCCGTGACGAGCTGGATGGTCGAGGGCGGCACCCCGAACACCCTGCTGCGTCGGGGCTTCACGAGGGACTCGCTGCTTCCGGGCACCGAGATCATCGTGGACGGCTATCAGGCCAAGGACGGCTCGAACAAGGGCAACGGCCGCGACCTGACCTTCCGGGACGGCCGCAAGCTGTTCATGGGTTCGTCCGGCACGGGCGCGCCGCGCGACGGCCGCGACCCCACCGAGCCCGAATAGGCGACAGGCTGCGAGACAGCTTCGGAGAGGCCCGGGTGCTTGGCATCCGGGCCTTTTCGTTTGTACCCCGGTCCGGGAGGGAGTTCGGCGGCCCGGAAGCGGGCGCCCCGGCCCGAACCGGCGACAGGCTGCGAGACAGCGTCGGACAGGCCCGGCTGCTCGGCATCCGGGCCTGTCGCTCGTGCCCCGGTCCAAGAGGGGGAGCCGGGGGCGCAGAAGAGCGGCAGGGCGCCCGGAGGTCGCGGGGGGCGGAGTGGCGGGCTCGTTCTCGCGCCGCACGTCGACGATTGGCGGGCTCGTCCTCACGCCGCACGGGTCGAGTGCGGGCGTGCCACCTCTGGAATCGAGTGCGCGGCTCGCGTAGAATGACGGTTGACACCATGGCTCGCCAGGCAGCTTCCGCGATGCTCCTCGCGCCGCTCGCCGCGGCCGCGACGTCGATGGCCGTGTCCGGCCAGCAGGCCGACCGGGGCGACGACTTCTTCCGCACCGGGGTCGAGATCGTCCAGATGGCGGCCACCGTCGTCGACGCCGACGGCCGTCTCGTGGGCGACCTCGGCCGGGAAGACTTCGAGATCTACGAGAACGGCCAGCTTCAGCCCGTGACCCACTTCACGCGCGACCGCGTGCCCCTCAGCGTGGGCGTGGTGCTCGACGTCAGCCAGAGCATGTACGGCCAGCGCATCGACGACGCGCGGCTCGCCCTCGACCAGTTCCTGGCGGATCGGCTGGACGTGGGCGACGAGGTCTTCATCAGCGTCTTCAACCACGAGCCCAGCATCGCCGTGCCCTGGACCGTCGGGCCGCGCGAGCTCCGCAACCGGCTCGACGACGTTCGCCCGTGGGGCGGCACGAGCATCTACGACGCGATGATGGACGCCCTGCCGCTCTTCGACCAACGCCGGCATCCCCGCGCGGCGGTGGTCCTCATCTCCGACGGCTCCGATACCGGCAGCCTCGCCAGCGTGCGCGACGTCCGCCGCCTGCTGCGCCGCAACAGCGCCTTCGTGTACGCCATCGCCATCGACGCCCCGGACACGCGCGCCATCAACGACCGCGTCAATCCGCACGCGCTGCGCGAGATGACGACCGAGAGCGGCGGCTACACCGAGGTGGTGCACGACAGCCCCGAGCTGGGGCCGGCGACGGCCCGCATCGCAGAAGAGCTGAACCACCAGTACATGCTCGGCTACCGCCCCGCGCGACCGGCCGACGGCAGCTACCGGTCGATCCGGGTTCGCATCAAGGGGACGGACCACACCGTACGGACCCGCCGCGGCTATGTGGCCGACCCCCGCCGCCGCAATTGACGTCCGCCGGGCCGCGCCGGCACCAGGTGCGGTGATTGACGTGAGGCCGCCGACTGCACGCCCGGCGTGGGCCGCCCCGGCCTCGCGCCCCGCGCGGAGATTCTCGTTCGACGTTCCGAGGAACCATGCCTGTACTCCTGAGACGATTGCTGTTCGCGCTGCTCGCGCTGCTCGCGGCCTCGGCCGTCTGGCCGGCCCCGGGCCTCGCCCAGGACGCGCCGCCCTCCATCGCCGAACGCACGGCGGGCATGGAGCGGCTGCCCGGGCTGCTCCCGCTTCACTGGGACGCCGGGACCGGCACCCTGTGGATGGAGATCGCGCGGCTCGACCACGATCTGCTCTACGTGCGCTCGCTCGCGGCCGGGGTCGGGTCGAACGACATCGGGCTCGACCGCGGCCAGCTCGGCGCGACCGCGCTCGTGCGCTTCGAGCGCGTCGGCCCCAGGGTGCTGATGGTGCAGCCCAACCAGCGCTTCCGGGTCGAGACCGACAACCCCGACGAGGCGCGGGCGCTCGAGGAGGCGTTCGCCACCTCGGTGCTGTGGGGGTTCGAGGTCGAGGCGGAGACGGACGGCGCCGTGCTCGTCGACGTGACGCCGTTCCTGCTCCGCGACGCGCACGGGGTGGCCGACCGGCTGCCCGGAACCTACCGGCTCGACGAGAGCCGCAGCGCCGTCCACCTGCCGCGCACGAAGGGCTTCCCCCGGAACACCGAGCTCGAGGCGCGGCTGACGTTCACCGGCGACCCGCGGGGCGGCGGGCCGGGCTTCGGCCGCGGCTCGCTCGGGGTGGTGGCGCCCACCGCGCGGGCGGTGACGGTGCGCCAGCATCACTCGTTCGTCGAGCTGCCCGACGACGGCTACACCCCGCGCCCCTACGACCCGCGGGCCGGCTTCGGGGCGCTGACCTGGGAGGACTACGGCGCCCCGCTGGGCCGGCCGATGACGCAGCGGTTCCTGCGGCGCCACCGTCTCGAGAAGCGCGACCCCGCCGCCGCGGTCAGCGAGCCCGTCGAGCCCATCGTGTACTACCTCGACGGGGGGACGCCGGAGCCGGTCCGGTCGGCCCTCCTCGACGGCGCCCGGTGGTGGAACCAGGCGTTCGAGGCGGCCGGCTACCGCGACGCGTTCCGGGTGGAGATGATGCCGGAGGGCGCCGACAACCTGGACGTCCGCTACAACGTCATCCAGTGGGTGCACCGGTCGACCCGGGGCTGGAGCTACGGCTCGTCGGTCACCGATCCCCGCACCGGCGAGATCATCAAGGGCCACGTGACCCTCGGCTCGCTCCGCGTCCGCCAGGACTACCTCCTCGCCGAGGGGCTGCTCTCGCCCTACGTCGACGGCGACGAGGAGCCGGCCGAGCTGTCGGAGATGGCCCTCGCCCGCATCCGCCAGCTCTCGGCCCACGAGGTCGGGCACACCATCGGGCTCAGCCACAACTACTACGCGAGCACGCAGGGGCGCATCTCGGTGATGGACTATCCGCACCCCCTCGTGACCGTCAACCGGGACGGGCGCATCGACCTGTCGGACGCCTACGACGTCGGCATCGGGGCGTGGGACGAGGTGGCGATTCGCTACGGCTACCAGGACTTCCCGGCCGGGACCGACGAGCCGGCGGCCCTCAATGCGGTGCTCGACGCGGCGTGGGACGCGGACCTCCGCTTCCTGACCGGGCAGGACACCGGCGCCAACCCCCGCGTCCACATCTGGGCCAACGGCACCGACCCCGCGACCGAGTTGCATCGCATGCTCGACGTGCGGCGCGCCGCTCTGGACCGGTTCGGGGAGACCGCGGTGCGGAACGGCACCCCGCTCGCGCTGCTCGAGGAGACCCTGGTGCCGCTCTTCCTGCACCACCGCTACCAGGTCGAGGCGGCGGCGTCGGCCCTCGGCGGCGTCGACTACGCCTACGCGTTCCGGGGGGACGGGCGCGAGCCCCTCCGGGCGGTGCCGGCGGCCGACCAGCGCGCGGCGCTCGACGCGCTGATGCGGACCCTGCGGGCCGACGAGCTCACCGTTCCCGCTTCCGTCGCCGACCTCATCCCGCCCCGTCCCGCCGGGTACGGACGCCACCGCGAGCTCTTCCCCCGTTATACCGGATCGACCTTCGACCGCATCACCCCGGCCGTGGTCGCGGCCGACCTCACGGTGTCGGCGCTCCTCCGGCCCGACCGGGCGGCCCGGCTGGTCGAGCAGCACGCGGTGGACGGCGATCTGCCCGGGCTCGTGGAGATCATCGGCGCGCTGGTGCGGGCGAGCTTCGGCGAGGCGTCCTCGGACGGCTATCGCCTCGAAGTGGAGCGGGCGGTGCAGCGGGTGGTCGTGGACCGGCTGATCCGCCTCGCATCCGCGGCGCCGATGGCGCAGGTGCGCGCGGTCGCGGCGTACTGGCTCGAGGAGGTCCTGGACGAGGTCCGCAGCGAGCTGGTGCCGGCGAGCGACTTCGACCGGATCGCCCACGCGGCGCACGGGAACGCCCTGCGCCGCGACATCGACCGTTTTCTCGAAGCCCCCGCCGACGGCGCCGAGGCCTGGGAGCCGCCGCCGACTCCCCCCGGCAGCCCCATCGGCGATCCGGGCCTCCACTGGCTGCCCGAGCCGTACTGCTCGCAGTGGTTCGAGTCGACCCGGTGGTGACGTCCCGGGCGCGCGGCGGCCCCGATCCCGGCCGTCGGCGCCACGAAGCGGTGCGGCCGCCGGCAGGACCGGTCGGGCGCCGGGCCGAGCCCTCGGGCGACGCCCGGAGACCCGGGGGGGTCCTGGAGGCCCGGGGCCTGCACAAGCGCTACGGCGACGGCGAGAGCGCGGTGGACGCCCTGCGGGGCGTCAGCCTGGAGCTCGCGGCGGGCGAGTTCGTGGCGGTGGTGGGGCCGTCGGGATGCGGCAAGTCGACCCTGCTGCACCTGTGCGGGGGTATGGACCGACCCTCGTCCGGGACGGTGACCGTCGACGGCGTCGGCCTCGCGGAGCTGGACGACGAGGGGCTGACGGCGTTGCGGCGCGACCGTATCGGCTTCGTCTTCCAGTTCTTCAATCTCCTGCCCACGCTCACGCTCGCCGAGAACATCGCGCTGCCGCTGCTCCTCGCCGGCGTTCCCCGGGGGGACGGTCTGGCCCGCGCCAGGGCAGGGGCCAACCGGGTGGGGCTCGCCCATCGTCTGGAGCACCATCCGGCGCGGGTCTCGGGGGGAGAGCTGCAGCGGGCCGCGGTCGCGCGGGCCCTCGTGCACCGGCCCGCCCTCGTCATCGCCGACGAGCCCACCGGCAACCTCGACACCGACAACGGCGGGCGGGTGCTCTCGCTGCTGCGGGAGCTGAACCGCGAGACCGGCGTCGCGGTGCTGCTGGCCACTCACGACCCGGCCCTCACCGCCGCCGCCGACCGCGTGCTTCGGCTGCGCGACGGCGTTGAAGAGGAGGGCGTGGCAGACCCGCACTTGGCCCGGATCGGTGAGGTGGACGTGCCGCGCGTGCTGCCCGTTTGACGGAGCCAGTCGATTGACGCTCTTCGGCCAGTTCATCGTGCGCGGCATGCGGCGCGACCCCGTGCGGGGCCTCGTCACCGTGGCGGGGTTGACCCTGGGGGTGGCCGTGGTGGTGGCCATCCGCCTCGCCAACGCCGCGTCGGTGGGCGGCTTCGAGGCCGCGCTCGACGTCGTGGCCGGACAGACCTCGCTGGAGATCGTGGGGGCGGGCGTCGGCGTGCCCGAGGAGCAGCTCGCGGGCATGGGGTGGCTGCGCGAGCACGGGCGCGTCAGTCCCGTCATCGATCGCTACTCCCGGCTCGAGACGGCCGACGGCGCCGGCCACCGGCTCCGCGTGCTCGGGGTCGACGTGTTGCGCGAGCGGCCGTTCCGGGAGTACCAACTGCTGCGCTTCTCGCGGCAGGGGCGGCCCCCCCGCCCGCAGGAGCTGCTCGACGTGCTGCTCGACCCTACGTCGATCGTCCTGACCGAGCGATTCGCGAGGCGGCACGACATCGACGTCGGCTCCCCCGTGCAGCTCGTGGTCGGCGACGCCGCGCACGAGATGACGGTGCGCGGCCTGCTGCTCGACGAGGGGCCGGCGCGGGTGGCGGACGGCCGGCTCGCGTTGCTCGACATCGCGGCCGCGCAGTGGCGCTTCGACGGCCTGGGGTGGGTCGACCGGGTCGAGATCCGGCTCTTCGACGCTTCCGCCGTCGACGCCGCGGAGCGCGCCATCGCGGCGCGGCTGCCGGACGGCCTCCGCGTGCAGCGGCCCGCGCAGCGGGGGCGGCAGGTCGAGCGCATGCTCGCCGCCTTCCACTTCAACCTGTCCGCGCTGTCGTGGATCGCCCTGATCGTCGGCCTTTTCCTGGTCTACAACACGGTGGCGGTCTCGGTGATCTCCCGCCGCACGGAGATCGGGGTGCTGCGCGCTCTCGGCGCGACCCGCCGTCTCGTGCTCGGCCTGTTCCTCGGCGAGGCGGCGGTCCTCGCGGCCCTGGCGGCGGGGCTCGGCGCGCCGGCGGGATGGGGGCTGGCCCGCGCCGCGGTGGCACTGACCTCGACCACCGTCAACACGCTCTACGTGACGTCGCAGGCGGTGGTGCCGCCGCTGGGGGCGGCGGACCTGGCGTTGGCGGGGGCCGTCGCGATTCCGCTCGCCCTCGTCGCCGCGGCGATGCCGGCGGCGGAGGCGGCGGGGGTCACTCCCCTCGACGCGGTGCGCCCGCCCGACGGCGGGCCCGGCGGCGGGCGGTTCCCGCGGCGGGCGGCCCTGGCCGCGGTGGCGCTCTTCGGCGCGGGGGGGTGGTTGTCGACGCTCGACGCGGTCGGCGGGCTCCCGCTGTTCGGCCTCGCGGCGGCGCTCGCCGTCGTCTTCGGGGCGGCGGCGCTGGTGCCGGTGCTGCTGGCGTGGCTGCGACGCCGGGGCCGCGCGCTGTTCTCGGGCCGGTTCCGCATCGAGGGCCTGCTCGCCCACGCGAACCTGTCGGCGGCGGTGTCGCGGCTCGCGGTCTCGGTCGCGGCGCTCGTCGTCAGCCTCGCGATGCTCGCGGCCATCGCCATCATGGTCGGCAGCTTCCGGGAGACCGTCGCCTACTGGGTCGGGCAGACCCTGCAGGCGGACCTCTTCGTGGCCGTCGCGGACGGCGGGCCGGTCGGCGCGTCGGCGGGGGTCTCCGAGGCAGCCGAGCGGCGGATCGCGTCGCACCCCGCGGTGGTCGCGGTGGACGGGTTCCGCAGCGTCGACCTGCCCTACGGCCCGGCGGGAGACCTGATCATCCTGGGCGCCGGCCGCTTCGAGGTGCTGCTCGAGCACGGGGCGCTGCTGTTCAAGGCCCCCGCCGACGGGCTCGCGGCGATGCGTCAGGCCATCGGGACGGACGCGGTGACGGTGTCGGAGAGCTTCGCCATCAAGCACGGGGCGGCGGTGGGCGACCGCATCGAGCTCGACACGCCGCGGGGGCCGCACTCGTTCCGGGTCGCCGCCGTGTACTACGACTACTCGAGCGACCGCGGCATCGTGGTGATGGACGAGACGACCTTCGCCGTCCACTACGGCCGCCGGCGGCCCGGCGGCCTCACCCTCTACCTGGCCCCGGGTGCGGACCCGGAAACGGTGCGCGACGAGCTTCTCGCCGCCGCCGGCCCCGACCACCGGCTCTTCATCCGCACCAACCGGACCCTCCGCGCCGAGGTGCTGCGCATCTTCGACGCCACGTTCGCCATCACCTGGGCGCTCCAGGCCATCGCCATCGTCGTCGCCATCCTGGGGGTGGCCGCCACCCTGCTCACCCTGGTGCTGGAGCGCCGCCGCGAGTTGGCGATGCTGCGGCTGGTGGGGGCCGGCCGCCCGCTGATCCGGCGCATGGTGGTCATCGAGGCCGCGATGCTCGGGCTCGTCAGCCAGGGGGTGGGGCTGGCCGTGGGCATCGCGCTGTCGCTGATCCTCATCTACGTCATCAACGTTCAGAGCTTCGGCTGGACCATACAGTTCCACCTGCCCCTTGGGTTCCTCGCGCAGTCGACGGTCCTCATCGCGGCGGCGACGGCCCTGGCCGGCCTGTATCCCGCCCGGGTGGCCTCGCGGGTGGCGGCGGGGGCGGAGCGATGACCGGCGTTCGCGGCGTCGCCGGCCCGAGGGTCTCATTGCGTGACGGCGATGATCGGCGGCAGCCCCGCGGCGTCGCCGGCCCGGTGGTCCCGTCTCGTGGCGGCGGCGGTCGTCGAGAATCCTGGCGCATTGGAATGGCGCTGCTGTTCGCGTGGTCGGTGCTCCTCGGTTGGGTGTTCCTCGACGGCGCTCTCCTCGCACCCGGCGCCGCCGGCGTCTCGCCGGCTTCCATGGAACGCGCGGGCTCGCCGCTGACGCTCGCGGTCGCCTCCCGCGCCGGAACCCGCGGGCCGGCGGCGCGGATCGCTCCCGTCCTTGTCGCACCCGGCGCCGACGTTTCGCCGGTCCCCACCGACCGCGCGGGCTGGCGGCCG
>JAJEFC010000102.1 GCA_022820675.1 Vicinamibacteria bacterium
GCGTCGCCGCCCTCGCCGCCGCGTGCCTCCCCGCGACGGCGGCCCTGGCCGCCGGCCCGGGCCTCGCGGCGCCCGTCACCCTCGCCCGCCTGACCCTCTTCTTCCTCAAGGTGGGGTCGGTCCTGTTCGGCAGCGGCTACGTGCTGCTCGCCTTCCTTCGCGCGGACCTCGTCGACCGCTGGGGCTGGCTGAGCGACGCGCAGCTCATCGACGCCATCACCATCGGCCAGGTGACGCCGGGCCCCGTCTTCACCACCGCCACCTTCATCGGCTACGTGCTGCACGGGTGGAGCGGCGCGATGCTCGCCACCCTCGGCATCTTCGCGCCGGGGTTCCTGTTCGTGGCCTGCTCGCAGCCCCTCATCCCCCGCCTGCGGGCCTCGGCCGTCACCAGCGCCGTCCTCGACGGCGTCGTCGTGGCCTCGCTGGGGCTGATGGCGGCGGTCACGTGGAGCCTGTTCCGATCGACGATCGTGGACCCCGCGACGGCGGCGCTCCTGGTGGCGGCGGCCGCCCTGCTGTTCACCACCCGCCTCAACTCCACGTGGCTGGTGCTCGGGGGCGCGGTCGCGGGGGCGATCCTGCAGGGCGCGGGCTGACGACGCGCGCCGCCTCGACCGGTCGGTCCGCCCCCGACCGCGGCCGGGAATCATGCGGCGCGGGCGGAGGCTCCGGCACCGGGCGGGCGGGGACTCCGGCACTGGACGGGCCGGGACTCCGGCACTAGAATTGTCCGGGCTCGTCGGACCGGGGGCCGCCGACGGCCCCGCGGAACCACGGAGCTGGGAGCCACGGGGCAATGGGGCGGGCGGTCTGCGTCTACTGTCGGGAGCGGGCCGCGGTCCCCGAATGGGCTCCATTCTGCAGCGAGCGGTGCAAGCTGCTGGACCTCCGGAACTGGGTGGACGGACGGTATCGGATCCCGGGAGAGGACGCCGCGACGGCGGGCGGAGACGACTCGGACCGACAGCCCTGACGGCCGCACCGGAGCGGACCCGAGCACGCCCGGCCCGCACGATCCGATCCTCGATGACAGGAACGACCGCGAACAGACATGGCTGACACCCTCACGATTACCGACAACCGCACCGGCCGGCAGTACGAGATCCCCGTGGTCGACGACACCATCCGCGCCCTCGATCTCCGGCAGATCAAGGTCGATCCGGACGACTTCGGGATGATGGCCTACGACCCGGCGTTCCTGAACACCGCCTCGTGCCGGAGCACGGTCACGTTCATCGACGGGGAGAAGGGCATCCTCCGTTATCGGGGCTACCCGATCGAGCAGCTCGCGGAGCAGAGCACCTTCGTCGAGACCGCCTACCTGCTCGTGAACGGCGAGCTGCCGACCGCCGGTCAGCTCGCGGACTGGCAGGACGAGCTGTCGCAGCACGTGATGCTGCACGAGAGCGTCAAGAAGTTCGTGGAGGGCTTCCGCTACGACGCCCACCCCATGGGCATCTTCCTCAGCACCGTCGGCGCCCTCTCGACGTTCTATCCCGACGCCAAGGCGGTCGACGACCCCCAATCCCGGCGGCGGCAGACGATCCGCCTGATCGCGAAGGCGCCGAGCATCGCCGCCTACGCCTACCGGCACAGCGTGGGCAAGCCGTACGTCTATCCCGACGACGATCTCAGCTACACGGGCAATTTTCTGAGCCAGCTCTTCAAGCGGACCGAGCCGGTCTACCGGCCCGACCCGGTGCTCGAGCGGGCCCTCGACGTGCTCTTCATCCTGCACGCCGACCACGAGCAGAACTGCAGCACCAGCGCCATGCGCGGCATCGGCAGCTCGCACGCCGACCCCTACGCGGCGATGGCCGGCGCCGCCGCCGCCCTCTACGGCCCCCTCCACGGCGGGGCCAACGAGGCGGTCCTGCGCATGCTGGCGAAGATCGGCAGCGCCGACAACGTGCCCGCCTTCGTCCAGAGCGTGAAGAACGGCGAGGGCCGCCTCATGGGCTTCGGCCACCGCGTGTACAAGTCGTACGACCCCCGCGCCAAGGTCATCAAGGCCACCGCCGACCAGGTCTTCGAGGTGACCGGCCGCAATCCCCTCCTCGACGTCGCCCTCGAGCTCGAGCGCATCGCCCTCGAGGACGAGTACTTCGTCGAGCGCAAGCTCTATCCCAACGTCGACTTCTACTCGGGGCTCATCTACCAGGCGATGGGCTTCGAGCCGGCGATGTTCACGGTGCTCTTCGCCATCGGCCGCACCGCCGGCTGGATCGCCCAGTGGGAGGAGCTGCTGTCGGACGAGACCCGCAAGATCGCCCGCCCCCGGCAGGTCTACGTCGGCGAGGGCCGGCGCGACTACGTCGCGATGGCCGGCCGCTGAGCGGAGAGCAGACACGCCGGACCAGAATGCCCTTCCTGCCCGGCCGGATCGGGACCGGGACGTCTCGCCGCGCGCGGCATCGTGCGACGGCACGAATCGCGGCGCCGGCGGTTGCCGCACTCTGGGGAATGTTCGCCGTCGACGCGAGGGCGCAGGACGACGCCGTGTCGGATCGGACGGCGCTGGAAGCGCTGTACGACGCCACCGGCGGCGAAGACTGGACCGACAGCACCAACTGGAAGACGGCGGCGGCCCTGGACACCTGGTTCGGCGTGACGACCGACGACGCCGGCCGGGTCACGGAGCTGGCGCTCGGCGAGAACGGCCTGACGGGCTCCCTGCCGCCCGCGCTGGGAAGCCTCGCGCACCTCGAGCGGCTCTCGCTTTGGGGGAACGAGCTGACCGGCCCCATCCCGGGCGAGCTGGGGAACCTGGCGAACCTGGAGGCGGTGGCCCTTTACAGGAACGGGTTGACCGGCCCCATCCCGGACGAGCTGAGAAACCTCGGGCGACTGGAGCGGTTGTCGCTCTGGGGGAACGAGTTGACCGGTCCGGTGCCGGAATGGCTGGGAAACCTGACCCGCCTCCGCCGGGTGGACCTCTGCTGCACTGCCCTGGCCGGCCGGGTCCCCGGCAGCCTGGGAAGCCTGCCTGACCTCGAGCTGCTGGACGTGTCCTACAACTGGGGTCTGTCGGGACCGCTCCCGCCCGAGCTGCGGCACACGAGTCTCGACGAGCTGGACATCTTCGCCACCCCGGTGTGCGCGCCCGCCGCCTGGGAGGACTGGCTGGAAACCATCGTGTTCCACGGGCGACCGTGCGAGACGGCGACGGACGCCACTATCGACGTGGCCGTCGTCTATACGCCGGCCGTGCGTGCGGTGTTCGGCGACATCGAAGCCGTGATCGACCTGATGGTCCACGAGACCAACCAGGCCCTTGGAGCGAGCGGGGTGCCGCATCGCATCGCCCTCGTGGAGAGGTCCGAGGTGCAGTACGCCGAGTCGGGCGACCTCCGCGACGATCTGCGCCGGCTCGCGAGTCCTTCGGACGGCTACATGGACGAAGTGCACGCTCTGCGCGACCGGGTCGGGGCGGACCTCGTGCACCTGCTTGTCTACGAGCTGGAACCCGAAATCTGCGGCTTGGCCATGGTCGGGGGTCCGTTCAGCGTCACCCAGCGATTCTGCTCGGGCAGGATCTTCGCGCATGAGCTGGGGCACAACCTGGGGCTGCGGCACGACAGGTATCAGAGGCTCCACCATGAGATCGGGCCGTACCCGCATCCGGCGCACGGCTACGTGAACCAGCAGGGGCTCTTGCTCGCGCCGGGCCCTTCGACGAGGCGCTGGCGTACGATCATGGCCTACTCGACGCAGTGCGACTACTACTTCTTTTCCTGTCCGCGGTTGCTCCGCTTCTCGAATCCGCGCCAGACCTGGAACGACGACCCGATGGGCGTCGCCTACGGCGCCGGCGGCTCGGGACTGACCGGGCCGGCCGACGCGGCGGGGGTCCTCGTCCACACCGGCCCGGCCGTGGCGCGGTGGCGGAAGCGTCCGTCCCTCGACACCAACCGGCCGCCGGCCCTGGTGGGAACGCTGCCGGATCGGTCACTGCCGGCGCCGCCCGCCAGGCTGTCGCTGGACGTTGCGCCCGCGTTCGCGGACCCCGACGGCGACGCGCTGACCTTCGCCGTTTCGTCGTCGGCGCCCGACGTCGCGACCGTGGGCCTCGCCGGCGCCCGCCTGACGCTCACTTCGGTGGGCGCGGGCACGACGACGATCGGGGTGACCGCGACCGACCCGGGCGGCCTGAGCGCCACCGCGTCGTTCACCGCCACGGTGGGGAGGCCGGGGACCTTCACCGACGACCCGATCCGGGCCGGGTCGACGCCGGTCAGGGCCGTCCACTTCGTGGAGCTGCGGACGCGCATCGACGCCCTTCGGAGAAGGGCGTCACTGACGCCGTTCGCCTGGACGGACCCCGTCCTCACGCCCGGCGTGACGCCGGTCAGGCTCCGCATCTGCTCGAGCTCCGCGAGGCGCTCGCGACGGCGTACGCGGCGGCGGGGCGCGGTGCGCCCGTCTGGGGCGACGCGGCGCCGACGGCGGGGACGACCCTGGTGCGGGCCGCCCACCTGACGGAGCTGCGGGCCGCGGTAATCGCGCTGGAGTGACGCCGCCGGTTCTTGACACGGCCGGATCAGCGGCAGCAGAATGCACTCATGGGACCGTTGCGGCTGGATGCCCTTTCCGTGTTTTGGTACCTTCTGCGCTTTCCTGGTCTGAGAGTCAGGGTGGCGGCGGCGCTCGCGATCTTCCTGTGCGTGGTTTATGCCCTGGGACTGGGTGGCCTTGTCCTGTTGATTGCAGAAACTGCAGCATCGCGCTTCGGAATCGAGTGGTTTCCGCACAATCTCTCACCCTGGCTGTGGATCGGCTTGGGAACCGGCTGGGTCATCGTCTTCGCCGGCGTGTTCGCCACCTTCCTGTTCCACGGCTTCCTGCCGCGGGCACTGTCCCGCCGGGAGTGGAACGCCGACCAGGTCATCGAGGCCACCGAACAACTGGCTGCGAAGTACCGATCGGATGATGACAGATCAAGCCGCCGACCAACCGGATTCGCCGCCCAGCAGTCCTGACCCCCAGGGGGCGGTACGCAACGCAGCCGGCGTTACGGGCATTGTCGCGATTGGACAGACACTCGAAGACCCCTAAGACCCCTGGAGGGGGATCGTCTCCGTTGCAGGTCCTTGGCTCGTGGTGGTGTGGCGTTGGCTTGTACCGACGCTGAGACCCGCAATTGAACTTTGGGGACTGTCGCTGCTGAACAAGGCGGTTGACCGTCTTGATGCCACCGAAGCCGAGAAGCAGCAGCTCAAGGACAGGATCCAGCGCGCCCGAGTGGTCGTGTTCGACAAGGTGACACGGTGGATTGGGCGCGACAAGTGACTCGCATTCGCCCGGACCGGCCCGCCCGATCCCTACGCGGCGATGGCCGGCGCCGCCGCCCTCTACGGCCCCTCCACGGCGGAGCCAACGAGGCGATCCTGCACATACTGACGAAGATCGCCGGGCAGATCTACGTCGGCGAGGACCAGCGCGACTACATGCCGATGGCCGGCTGCTGAGCCGGAGGACGAAACGGGGCGAACGGTGCGCGCCAGGAGAACGGGCGGGAAGCCCGCCGAGAGGAAGAAGGGATGCCTATGACCTCACGGTGGTGTCTCGCAGCGGCTCTGGCGTTGGTGCCAGCGCTGTCGTGGACACTGTTGTGGAATCACACCGAGGGCCTGCGCCAGCGCTTGGTGGAGCAAGGAGAGGATTACAGCCGGCGCCTGAAGGAGCAGAGAGAGGCCCAGGACCGCTCCGAGCAGAACAACAGGAGACTGCTCCGGCGCTTGGACGAACAGAGCGAGGCTCTGACCGGGCTCGACCGGCGGTTGCGCTTGGTGGAGCAAGACAACACCGGACTGCGCGAAATTCTGCGCGAGCAGGGGGAGAGGAGACTGTTGCTCCTGGAGCAGCAAAACACCGACCTGCGCCAGTTCCTGGCAGAGCAAGACGAGGCACTTGGCCTGCTCGAGGAGGACAACAATAGGCTGCGCAGCACATCTCCCCGCGCCGCTATCGAGGAGGCGGACAGAATCGGCGGCGAGAATGCGGCTCTCCGGGAGGAGATGGAAAGACTCCGTGACGAGAATGCAGCCCTCCAGGAGGGAGCGGACAGGCTCGGCGGCGAGAATAGGGCTCTCCAGGAGTTGGGTATCCTCCAGCGGGTGTCGACGACGTGGCTATCGGCCTTCGCCGTCACCGGCCTGCTGGCGTTCACGGTGCTTCAGCACTACACCGCTCGAATTGGGTTCGTCGATTCGGTACGGAGCGAACGCGATCAGTGGAAGACGCGGTTCGAGGAGCTGACGCTCCGGATGGATGAGCTCAAGCAGGCGGCGGCCGAACGCGATTTCTTGAAGGCGAGGATCCAAAAGGCTGAAGCCGAACTCGACGGTCTGAAGCGCAAAGTCAAGCGCTCCAAGAACGAAGCCGCCGAGTTCGCGAACACCACTCGCGAACGCGACGAGTTGAGAACGCGGCTCCGAGGAGCTGAGGCCGAACGCGACAGCCTGAACCGCAGAGTCAGCCGCTTGAAGAGCGAAACGCTCGCGTTCGCGAACACCGTTCGCGAACGCGATCAGTTGAAGACACGCCTCCAAGCCGCTGAGGCCGCCCGCGACGACCTGAGGCGCAGAGTCGGCCGTCTGGAAGAGGAAGTCAGGAGCCTGGAGAACGAAGCCGCCGAGTTCGCGAACGGGAGGGCGGAACCGGGCAGTTACGCCGCAGGGTTGGCTCTCCTGGGCCTCCGCCCTCCGGTCACGCCCGAGACGGCCCGGACGGCGTACCGCAGGGTCTCCAGAACAATCCACCCCGACGTGTGCAAGGGACCCGAGGCGAGCAGGCTGATGCGCTTGGCGACCGAGTGCTACGAGCGGATTGCCAACACGTGAACCTGAAGAAGTGCTCGGCGTCTTCACGGCGATGGTGGGGAGGCAGGGGCCCCTACCGACGACCCGCTCCGGCCCGGAGCGCCGGTCAGGGCCATCCACTTCGCGGAGCTGCTGGCACGCATCGACGCCCTGCGGAGAAGCGCGTCACTGGCGCCGTTCGCCTGGACGGACCCGGTTCTCACGCCCGGTGTGACGCCGGTCAGGCTCGTCCACCTCATCGAGTTCCGCGAGGCCCTCGCCGCGGCGTACGCGGGGGGCGGGGGCGCGGGACGCCGGCCTGCACCGACACGGCGGCGACGGAGGGGAAGACCCGGATCGGCGCGGCCCACCTGACGGAGCTGCGGGCTGCGGTAATCGCGCTGGAGTGAAACGACGCCCGCCGGCGGTGATTCAGCGAAACGACACGGACGCTGCCGAGGTCAGGTTGCCCCCGCCGGCCGAGAGCTCGACGAGGCACCGTGACGACGAGCCGACGGTCGCATTGCCTCGAATCACGAACCCGCGGGTCTCGCCGGGCGCCAGGTCGCCCAGGGCCTGCCCGCCCAACCTCTGGGTATCCATGTATGCGGTGACGAGCACGGATGACAGCGGCGCCACCGCGCGGACGGTGCCCTCTACCGTGACGTCCACGAACCCGAGCCCGTCGGCCTGACACTTCGTGACCTCCAGCTCTGCCGAGAGCCTTCCCGGCTCGACGGTCACCGAGAACATCTGCGTCGCGGTCAGGCCGCCGGGATCGCTCGCGGTGACGCTGACGTTCGCCGTCCCGAGATCCTGCGCCAGGAGCGTCAGCGTGCCGTTCGAGACGCCCGCGGTCACGACCCGCGTATTGCTGGAGGTCGCCTCGAAGGTCAGCGGGTCGCCGTCGGGGTCGGTGAAGTAGAGGGCCAGGTCGACGGTCGCCTTCTCGTTCTCGTTCAGCTTCAGGGTTCGACCGAGGATGGGCGCGGAAACCAGGGGGGCGCGATTGGGCGGCGCCTCCACGGTCGCCCGGAACGTCTGCGCGGCGCTGAGGCCGCCGGGGTCGGAAGCGGTGATGGTGACGTCCGACGCGCCCGCGCTCAGGGCCGTGAGCGTGAGGACGTTCCCCGTGACGCTCGCCGAGACCACGCCGGAGTCGCTCGACGCCGCCTGGAAGGCCAGCGGGTCGCCGTCGGGGTCGGCGAAATGACGACCCAGGTGGATGGCGGCCGTAGCGTTCCCGTTCAGCATCAGCGCGTGATCGGGAATGGGCGTGGCGACCAGGGGAGCGCGGTTGGGAGGCGGCTCCACGGTCGCGCGGAACGTCTGCGCGGTGCTGAGGCCCCCGGGGTCGGCGGCGGTGACGGTGACATCCGACATGCCCGCACTCACCGCCGCGAGCGTGAGGATGTTCCCCGCGACGCTCGCCGAGACGACGCCGGCGTCACTCGAGGCCGCCCGGAACGTCAGCGCGTCGCCGTCGGGGTCGGCGAAGTGACGACTCAGGTCGATGGTGGCCGTGTCGTTCCCGTTCAGCTTCAGCGCCTGATCGGGAATGGGCGCGGAAACCAGGGGGGCGCGGTTGAGCGGCGGCTCCACGGTCGCGCGGAAGGTCTGCGCGGCGCTGAGGCCGCCGGGGTCGGCGGCGGTGACGGTGACCTCCGACATGCCCGCACTCACCGCCGCGAGCGTGAGGACGTTCCCCGCGACGCTCGCCGAGACGACGCCAGCGTCGCTCGACGCCGCCCGGAAGGTCAGCGCGTCGCCGTCGGGATCTTCAAAGTAGCCCTGCAGGTCGAGCTGCTTGTCCTCGCCGACGAGCACGACTTGTTCCGGAATTCCCCGAAGTGCGGACGGAGCCCGGTTGGACGCCGGGGGATCGGTCGGGGCAACAGGGTTGGCGTTCTCGCCGCCGCATCCCGAGGCTGCCGCCGCAAGCAGGCCGCCGACCAGGAAGCGCATGCCGGGATACCCCACGGTCCCGTGCCTAGAACGGGCCGATGACGGACCCTCGGGAAGGCTCCCTCGTTCCGCCAGTTCGCAGGCGTGCCGCAGACCGTGGTCGGCGGGTACTTGCCGCGCAGATAACGGTTCGAGGATGGAGATCCCTCGCGGCTAGCGGCCCGCGGTAGTCGCTAATCATCATCATCATCATCGTCGTCGTCGTCGTCATCGTCGTCGTCGTCACCATCTCCATCCCCGTCACCGTCGCCATCCCCGTCACCGTCGCCATCCCCATCGCCGTCCCCGTCGCCGTCTCCATCGCCGTCCCCGTCGCCGTCGCCATCGCCGTCCCCGTCGCCATCCCCGTCGCCGTCGCCGTCACCGTCCCCGTCACCGTCGCCATCTCCGTCGCCATCCCCGTCGCCGTCGCCATCTCCGTCGCCGTCGCCGTCGCCATCTCCGTCGCCATCCCCGTCACCGTCGCCATCTCCATCGCCGTCACCGTCGCCATCCCCGTCGCCGTCGCCATCTCCGTCGCCATCCCCGTCACCGTCACCGTCGCCGTCGCCATCTCCGTCACCATCGCCGTCGCCGTCGCCATCTCCATCGCCGTCGCCATCTCCATCGCCGTCACCGTCGCCATCCCCGTCGCCGTCACCGTCGCCATCTCCGTCACCATCACCGTCGCCGTCGCCATCCCCGTCACCGTCACCGTCGCCATCCCCGTCACCGTCGCCATCCCCGTCACCGTCGCCATCCCCGTCGCCATCGCCATCCCCGTCGCCGTCGCCGTCCCCCTCACCGTCACAGAACGGTAGAGCAACCGGCTGCCCGACAC
>JAJEFC010000256.1 GCA_022820675.1 Vicinamibacteria bacterium
GCCGACGCCCGCGGGCGTTCCCCGAGCCGGAATCGGCGAGCCGGCGGGGCGGGCCGCTGCCGTTCCGCCGACGCAGCCGGGGCCGTCCCCCGGCCGGGAGGCCGGCGGGGCGGTGACCGCGGAGGGCTGGCGACAGGCGGGGCCAGGCCACGTGTGGCGGTTTCCGCGGGACCACGGCAGCCACCCGGAGTACCGTATCGAGTGGTGGTACTACACCGGCAACCTCGCCTCGGGCCGCGGGCGCCGGTTCGGCTACCAGGTGACGTTCTTCCGGGTCGGCGTCGACCCCGCGCCGGAGAATCCCTCGCGGTGGGCCGTCCGCGATCTCTACATGGCCCATCTCGCGGTGACCGACCTCGGGACCGGACGGCATCTGGTCGCCGAGCGGCTCGATCGCGGCGGGCTCGGCTGGGCCGGTGCGCGGGAGGGGACCCTCGACGTCTGGAACGGCGACTGGCGGGCGTCCCTCGACGGCGACCGCCACCGGCTGGAGGTCGTCGACCGGGGCTTCGGGGTCGCGCTCGACCTGGAGCCCGGCCGGGGGCCGACCCTCCACGGCGAGGGCGGCCTGAGCAGGAAGGGTCCGTCGGCGGGCAATGCCTCGCAGTACTATTCGATGACCCGGATGCCGACGACGGGCCGCATCCGGCTCGACGGCGAATGGGTCGACGTGACCGGCGCGAGCTGGATGGATCACGAGTTCGGCACGACGTTCCTCGAGCCGGGTCAGGTCGGCTGGGACTGGTTCTCGTTGCAGCTCGAGGACGGCGCGGACCTCATGGTCTTCCAGTTGCGCCGAGCCGACGGGCGGTCCGATGTCCATTCCGCCGGCACCTGGGTGGACGCCGGCGGCGCGGCGGCGGCCCTCCGCCGGGACGATGTGCGGCTCGTGCCCGGGCGGCGGTGGACATCGCCCGCGAGCGGCGCCGCCTACCCCGTCGAATGGCGCGTGGCGGTGCCGGGCCGGCAGGCCGACCTCGCGGTCACCGCCGCCCTCGACGCCCAGGAGCTCGACACCGCCGCCTCGACCGGGGTCACCTACTGGGAGGGCGCGGTGACGGTGACCGGCCGGGTCGGCGGCCGGCCCGTCCGGGGGCGCGGCTACCTGGAGATGACCGGGTACTCCGGGCGTCCCATGAGCGAGGTGTTTCGATAGAATTGGTGAGACCGCGCGTCCCGGGACGCGCGTGCCGCCATCCGGCAAGGGGGGCGGCATTCTGTCGGGATGGCCGGTGTGCAGACGGTTCGGCGCCAAGCTGTCGGGGGTGACGGTCACGTCAGGCGGCTTGCGCGTGGGGAGGTTGGGGCCGGATGGCGATGCGAACGTGGCCGCTGTGGTTCACGCATCGGGGTGTCACGCTTGGGCGGGGCTTCATTGCCAAGGTCGAGCTCACCGGCCGGCTCGTGGCGCACCAGGGTTCGACGGGAGTCTGGCTGGAAGGCGTGACGCCGGCAGGACTCGTGATCGACGCCGGCGCTTCCACGGTCGACGAGGTGCAACCGCTCGTTCGTGAGACGCTGGTCGGCACTCTCGACGCATTGGCGAAGGACGCTGCGACCTTCGGTGAATTTCGAGACGCCGTCCACGCATTCCTGAGCACGACGGACGAGACCGCGATCGAGGAATGGCGCGATGCCGTCGAGCGCGTTCGGCGCACGGATGAGCGCCCCGATGGTCTCGACGTCTGGTCGGCTGACCGCGAAGCGTCCGTCACCGTTGTCGAGATGGCGGTCGAAGACCTCATCCCCGTGGAGGCGACTCCGCCGACGGACTATCTCCGAACGGCAGCGTAGTGGCGGCGGAGAATCCGGGTCCCGGACGTCCTCAAGATGCTGGAAGCGTGCGCCCCGACACATCGCGCGGTGGAGACGACGCATTCCTTTCTCGTCAAACCGGCAACGGGTACGGGAGTGGTCACGGCCGTGTTCCCGTCGGGACCGCATCTGAAGCTCGAACGCCGCAGGATACGAAGCAGCGCCGTCAAGTCTCTCGCGAGAAAGCTCGGCATTCTCGATTGCGCGAGGCGGCACCTGCCCCTCTGAGCCCATCCCCTTCGAGCCGCCGGGGTGCTCGTCGGCGGCGCAGACAGGTCTGTTCGACGGACTCTCGCCCAGTGCGCATGCCTGATCTCGCCTCCGGTTCGCATCGGGGTCGCCCATGTATCTGACCGTCTGCGGCCAGTCGGTGGTCCGGCATCCTCTCGCCGCGCCGGCGTTTCTCACTATCGTGTCCGTGCTGTTCCTCGCGGGCATGCCGGGAACGGTCGGTGCGCAGGGTTCATCCCGGGAGCAGGCGACGGCAGGGATGGCGGCGGTGCCGGGGACCCCCGCACCGGTTGCCGCGTCGGGGGATCGGCGGGCGTCCGAGGACGCCCGGGGTTCCGGGATCGGCGGGTTCGCGATGGCCGGGGCGCCCGACCGCCCGCCCCCGCCGCAGCCTCCGGCGGTGGTCGCGCGCGACGCGCAGGGCCGGGCGTCGGTCCGGGCGGTCCGCCTCGCCACCGGCATCCGCCTCGACGGCGTGCTCGACGAGCCGGTTTACGAGACCGTGCCCGCCATCGGCGACTTCATCCAGCAGATGCCGGTCGAAGGCGCGCCGGCGAGCGAGAAGACCGAGGCGTGGATTCTCTTCGACGAGACGAACATCTACGTCAGCGGGCGGCTGTGGGACTCGGCGCCTCCCGGCGAGTGGGTGGCGAACGAGATGCGGCGCGACACCCCGCAGCTCCGCGAGAACGACTCGTTCTGGGTCGGGTTCGACACGTTCAACGACCGGCGCAACGGCGTCGGCTTCTACACCAACCCCCTCGGGGCGCTCGGCGACCTGGGGATGACGAACGAAGGCAACCCGAACGGCGACTGGAACCCGGTGTGGGACGTGCGCACGGGGCGGTTCGAGGGCGGCTGGACGGTGGAGATGGCGATTCCGTTCAAGTCGCTGCGCTACCGCCCGGGGCCGCTCCAGCAGTGGGGGGTGCAGATCCGCCGCACGATTCGGCGAAAGAACGAGATGACGTACCTCACGGCGGTGCCGATCGCGGCCGGCCGCCGGGGCTTCTTCCGCATGTCCGACGCCGCGTTGCTGGTGGGCCTCGACGTCCCGGACAGCGGCGCCAACCTCGAGATCAAGCCGTACGGCATCTCCGGGGTCACCAGCGATCTCACGCTCGACCCGCCGCGCCGGAACGACGGCGCCGGCGACTACGGGGTGGACGTCAAGTACGGCATCACCCGGAACCTCACCGCGGACCTGACCTGGAACACCGACTTCGCCCAGGTCGAGGTGGACGAGCAGCAGGTGAACCTGACCCGGTTCAACCTGTTCTTCCCCGAGAAGCGCGAGTTCTTCCTGGAGGGCCGGGGCATCTTCGAGTTCGCCCGGGGAGGCGGCCCCAGCCTCCGCGACGGCGCCCTGCGGCTGATCGGCAGCGGGAGGTCGAGCGAGGAGAACCTCGCGCCCACGCTGTTCTACTCCCGCCGCATCGGGCTCCAGGAAGGCGCCGTGGTGCCCATCACCGGCGGGGCGAGAGTCACCGGCAAGGTGGGGGCCTTCGACGTCGGCGCGTTGAACATGCACGCGGGCGACGTGCCGAACGTCGGCGTCGAGCCGACCAACTTCACCGTCGCCCGGATCAAGCGCGACGTCCTGCGGCGGAGCGCCCTCGGCGTTCTCTTCACCAACCGCTCGGTGTCGCTCGACGGCGCCGGGGCCAGCCGGACCTTCGGCGCCGACGGCACCTTCTCGTTCTACGAGAACGTCAACGCCGTCGCCTACCTGGCCCGCACGCGCACGCCGGGCCGCACGGGCCGCGACCTCAGCTACCAGGGGCAGCTCGGCTGGAACGGCGACCGCTACGGGTTCCGGGCCGAGCACCTGACGGTCGAGGACAACTTCCGGCCCGAGGTCGGGTTCTGGCGGCGCGAGAACTTCCGCCGCTCGTTCGGGGCCGCGCGGTTCAGCCCGCGGCCCGCCTCGATCGAGGCGATCCGCCAGTTCCGGCTCGAGGGCGCCTTCGACTACGTCGAGACCGCGGACACCGGCGCCGTCGAGACCCGGCAGGCGCAGCTCGCGTTCCTGACCGAGTTCGAGAACAGCGACCGCATCGGCGTCTCGGCCGCCGACAACTACGAGTTCCTCGTCGAGCCGTTCGAGCCGGGGCGCGACGTGGTGCTGCCGGTCGGCGGCTACCGCTTCCGCGACTTCGAGACCACCTACACCCTCGGCGGGCAGCGCCGCCTCAGCGGCATCTTCACGGTGCGGACGGGCGAGTACTTCGGCGGCACCATCCGGTCCATCGGCTTCCGGCGCGCCCGGCTCGTCCTCGTGCCCCAGCTCGCGGTCGAGCCGACGGTGTCGGTCAACTGGATCGAGACGCCGCAGGGCGCGTTCCGCGCCGACCTGCTCGTCTCACGCATCACCTGGACCCTCTCGCCGCGCATGTTCGTCAGTGGCCTCGTGCAGTACAACTCGAGCACCCGCACCGTCAGCAACAACCTCCGGCTGCGGTGGGAGTACAGCCCCGGCAGCGAGCTGTTCGTCGTCTACACCGAGGACCGGGACAGCGACCCGCTGCGGCCGGACCGGTACACGGGGGGGCTCCGCAACCGCGGGCTGGTCGTGAAGGTGAACCGGCTGTTCCGCTTCTGACGGCGCCGGCTCCCAATCGGGCCGGCTTTGCGGTATAACCACCGGCGAGAGGAGCTTCCTGCGATGACCCATCCCCTGTCTCGGCGTCACTTCCTGCACGCGGCCGGCGCCGGCGCCGCGTCGGTCTGGATTCCCAAGCCCGTCAAGGGCTACAGCGCGGCCGAGATGAGGCGGCAGGCCCCCGGGGGCCGCCTCGAGGCGGGCATCTCCAAGTGGGACCTCGACACGCCGTGCCTCTGCGTCGATCTCGACCGGCTGGAAGGCAACCTGGACCGGATGCAGACCACCGTCACCGGCAACGGCATCGCCAGCCGTCCCCACGCCAAGACCCACAAGTGCCCGGCCATCGCGCGCCTGCAGATCGCCACCGGCTCGGTGGGCATCTGCACCGCGAAGATCTCCGAGGCGGAGGTGATGTTCGAGCACGGGGTCGAGCAGATCCTGCTGACCACGGTGAACGTGAGCCCGCGCAAGATCCGCCGCGCGATGTACCTGCGGAAGTGGTGCGACGGCTTCGTCCAGGCCGTCGACACCGCCGCCAACGCGCGCGAGCTGTCGGACGCGGCCGCGGAGGCGGGGGTCGTCGCCGACGTCACCGTCGACGTGGACCCCGGCGGGCACCGCACCGGCATCACCCCCGGCGCCCCCGCCCTCGAGCTCGCGCAGCTCGTGGACACGCTGCCGGGGCTGCGCCTGCGCGGCATGCTCTGCTACGACGGAGGCTAGCAGCACGTGACGGGGTTCGCCGAGCGGCGCCGGCGCACCCTCGCCAACCTCGAGGCGGCGGCCGACACCGCCGACCGCATGAAGCGGTCGGGGCTCGACACCGGCATCTTCAGCGGCGGCGGCACCGGGACCTACAACATCGACCACGAGACGCCGGGCATGACCGACGTGCAGGTCGGCAGCTACGTGTTCATGGACGCGCAGTACCTCGTCATCGGCGGCGAGGACGACGAGGAGGTCTACAGCGACTTCGCCCCCGCCCTGACGGTGCTCACGACGGTGCTGAACGACCAGTACGAGGGCCGCGCCACCACCGACGCCGGCGCCAAGGCCAACACCATCAACCGGCCGTGGCCGATCGTGGCCGGCGAGACGGGCATGAGCTACACCTCGGGGTCGGACGAGTTCGGGACCATCCGCTACGAGGAGAACGCCAGCCGCACCTACCGCGTCGGCGACAAGCTCGATCTGATCGTGTCGCACTGCGACCCGGTGGTGAACCTCTACGACCAGCTCTACGGCATCAGGGGCGACCGGGTCGAGGTGGTGTGGCCCATCGCGGGGCGGGGGATGTCGATCTGACGGCGCCCGAGTCTCGCGTTCGCCTGGCCCTCGTGCATTCGAAGTTCCTGGCGGCGCTGACCAGGAACTCGCCTGGTCCCGTCCGTGGGTGAGGTCGGACCTCCGGTGGCGCGGTGATGTGTCTCGACTGTCGGGCGCGCGAGATCACGTAGATGAGCCGTTCCGAACTGCTGAAGCGCATCACCGCGCGCCCGGAGGTCTTCGGGGGGGAAGCCCGTCATTCGGGACATGCGACTCTCGGTGGAGCTGATCCTGAGCTTGATGGCCCAAGGCGTGACGGCGGAAGCCATCCTCGACGAATACCGTGAGCTGGAACCGGAGGACGTTCGTGCGTGCGTCGCCTACGCACATACGGTGATCGCGGGCGACACGCTGTCCGCCGTTTCCGTGGCGGAACCATGAAGTTCCTCGTCGGCTCCAGCCCACGTGGGGCCTGGGGAGCGCCGACGAGCTCTTCCTCCGCTCCCGGCGGCGCCCTCGAGGCCACCCGGCCAGGCCCGTGGGCGGCTGCGGTATAATCACCACCCATGTGGACGAAGCTTCAGAATACCCCCCGCAAGCGGGCGCCCCGCAAGGTCGCGGTGGTCGATCCCGACCGCTGCTTCGGCGCGTTCGCCTGCTCGATCTGCCAGGCCGCCTGCCCCGTCGAGGACTGCATCGTCGAGGAGAAGGACGCCAACGACCGCTGGGTCTGCGCGGTGCGCATCGACAAGTGCATCGGCTGCGGGCTGTGCGTGACCATCGGCAACCCGACCGCGCCCGGCAAGCGCGACTTCGGCTGCCCGGCCGACTACGACGCGATCGACATGGTCGAGTACGGGGACGTGGTCGCGGCGGTCGAGTCCGAGGTGGGGGCTGACGCGCCCGCCGAGTCCGAGTCGGCCACCGCCTGAGATTGACTGCCCCCACGGCACCTTTCGAAGGGGTCCTGGCGGTAGAGACGGTGCTGTCAACGATCGCGTCGAGCGGGGCGCTGTTCGACGCTTGTCAGATTCGCGGCTGTCGGCGCGCGTCGAGCAGCGTCAGGTCGCGTCGAATCCACGCTGCAGGTCGACTCCATCGAATCCACGCTGCCGACGGTGGTGACAGTGCTGGCGTCGGGCGGGGTCCACCGCGCGGGCGTCGGTGCTCACGTCGCGGCCGAGGGGAGCGCCTGAGCCGGGAGCACTGTTACCTTCGCTTGGGCGGTGCTGTTCCCCGGCCGGGCGAGGGTGTCAGCCGGTGTAACCCTCACTTCTGCGCCGTATCGCGGTCGTCCAGCTTCACCAGCGGAGCATCCGCGTCCACCCGGTCCCCGGTCTCGCACAGGACCGCGGCGACCCGGCCGTCGCGCGGCGCCTTCACCGGAAGCTCCATCTTCATCGCTTCGAGCACCAGCAGGGTGTCGCCCCGCGCCACCGCCTGGCCGGGGACGGCCGCGACCGCGGTGACGACGGCGGGCATCGGGGCGCGGATGGTCCCCGTGTCGCCGGCCGGCTCGGGGTCGCGCACCGACGCGTCCGGCGGGTGCGCCCAGCGAAACGCGCGGCCGTCCACCCAACCCCAGTCGACCCCCGGCTCGCGGGCGATGACGACCTCGAGTCGCCGCCCTCCCAGCCGGACCCGATAGCTGCTTTCGTCGGTTCGCTCCACCTCGACCGGCTCGTCGGTTCCGGAGATGCGGACCCGGCCGGCCGTCGCGTCCGCGTTGCGGGTGATCGTTTCCACGGACACCTGGCGGCGGCGGGTCATGACAGCCGCCAGCCCCCGAGGGTGGTCCAGGGATCGAGCCCGGCGCCCGCGGACGGCGCGGCGTCGGCGGCCGGTGGCCCGGCCTGGGGAGAGGCCGGGGAGAGCCGCGCGTCGACGGCCAGCGCCGCCGCAAGGGCCAGGGCCGGGCCCTCGTCCTCGTCCGCCAGCAGACCGTCGAGCTCCGAGTCCAGGAACCCGGTGTCGACCGGGCCTTCGACCACCCGCGGATGGCGCAGGATGCGCGACAGCAGGTCGATGTTGGTGCGCACGCCGAGCACCACGTAGCGGGCGAGGGCGGCCCGCGCCCGCGCCAGGGCCTGGGCGCGCGTCTCGCCGTGGACGACGAGCTTCGCGAGGAGCGCGTCGTAGGCGGGGGAGACGACGCCGCCCTCGACGACCCCGGCGTCGACGCGGATGCCGGGGCCGACCGGCTCGCGGTAGCGGAGCAGGGTGCCGGCGTCGGGGAGGAAGCCCTCGGCCGGCCGCTCGGCGTAGACGCGGGACTCGACGGCGTGGCCGCGCACCGTGATCTCGTCCTGCGACCACGGCAGGCCCGCCCCGGCGGCCACCGCGAGCTGGGCGTGCACGAGGTCGCGGCCCGTCACCAGCTCGGTGACGGGATGCTCGACCTGCAGCCGCGTGTTCATCTCGAGGAACGCGACGGTCGCGTCGTCGCCGGCCCCGTCGACGAGGAACTCCACCGTTCCCGCGTTGCGGTACCCGGCGGCGCGGGCGGCGGAGACGGCGGCGTCCGTCAGCCGTGCGCGCACCGCCGGCGTCAGGCCGGGGGCGGGGGCCTCCTCGACGACCTTCTGGTGGCGCCGCTGGATGGAGCAGTCGCGCTCGTGCAGGTGCACGACCCGGCCCGCGTCGTCGGCCACGATCTGGACCTCGACGTGGCGCGGACTGACGAGCAGCCGCTCGACGTACAGCGTGCCGTCCCCGAAGGCCGACGCCGACTCGCGGCGCGCCTCGTCGATCGCCTCCGACAGCCGGTCGGGGGTGCGCACGGTGCGCATGCCGCGCCCGCCGCCCCCCGCCGACGCCTTCAGCAGCAGCGGATAGCCGACCCGCCCGGCCGCGACGGCGAGGCCGGCGTCGGTCTGGTCGGCCGGGGTCTCGCCGGGGACGATCGGCACCCCCGCCGCCTGCATCATTCGTCGGGCCTCGATCTTCGAGCCGAGGCGCGCGATAACGTCGGCCGGGGGACCGACCCAGGTCAGGCCGGCGTCGGCGCACGCGGCGGCCATCTCGGGGGCCTCGGACAGGAAGCCGTAGCCGGGATGGACGGCGTCGGCGCCGGTCTCGCGGGCGGCGTCGATGATCGCGGCGCAGTTCAGATAGCTGTCGCGCGGATGCGGCGGGCCGATGGTGACGGCCCGGTCGGCGGCGCGCACATGAGGGGCGCCGGCGTCGGCGGTGGAGCACACCGCCACCGACTCGACGTCGAGCTCGCGGCACGCGCGGATGACCCGCAGGGCGATCTCGCCGCGGTTGGCCACGAGCAGGCGGGAGATGGATCCGGGCATCGGCGTCACCTGCGGAAGGCGCCGAGCTTCGGGCCGGCCGGGCGCGGCGGGGACGGGTCCGGGACCCGGTTCGACCTGGGGTCGACGGGCGCCGCCGGCCACGGCCTCTGGGCGATGCTCATTGCCCTCACATCCGGAAGACGCCGAACTTCGGGTCGGCGAGGGGGGCGTTGCGCGCCATCGACAGGCCGAGGGCGAGGGCGGGCCGGGTCTCGGCCGCGGTGATCACCCCGTCGTCCCAGAGCCGGGCCGTCGCGTACCAGGGCGACCCCTCGTGGTCGTAGCGGGCGAGGATGGGGTCGCGGATGGCACCCTCGTCGTCCGGCGCGAGCTCGCCGCCCCGGCGCGCCTGCTGGTCCCGCTTCACGGTGACGAGCACGCTCGCGGCCTGGGGGCCTCCCATCACCGAGACGCGCGCGTTGGGCCACATCCACAGCAGGCGCGGGTCGTAGGCGCGGCCGCACATGCCGTAGTTGCCGGCCCCGAACGACCCGCCGATGATCGCCGTGAACCGGGGCACGACGGCGTTGGCCACCGCGTGCACCATCTTGGCCCCGTCCTTGGCGATGCCCGCCCGCTCGTACTCGCGGCCGACCATGAACCCGGTGATGTTCTGCAGGAAGACGAGCGGGACCCCGCGCAGGTTGCACAGTTGGATGAAGTGGGTCGCCTTGAGGGCCGACTCGGAGAAGAGGACGCCGTTGTTGGCGACGATGCCGACGAGGAAGCCGTGGAGGCGCGCGAACCCGGTGACGAGGGTGGGGCCGTAGCGGGCCTTGAACTCGTCGAAGCGCGAGCCGTCGACGAGTCGCGCGATGACCTCGCGCACGTCGTACTGGCGCCGGAGGTCGGCGCCGACGATGCCGCCGATCTCGGCCGGGTCGTACCGCGGGTCCTCGGGCGCGGCGACGTCGCCGGCCGGCGGCCTGGCGGCGTGCAGGGTCGAGACGACGGTGCGGGTCAGCTCCAGCGCCTCGGCGTCGTCGCGGGCGAGGTAGTCGGCGACGCCCGAGAGCCGCGTGTGGACGTCGGCGCCCCCGAGCTCCTCGGCCGGGACGTCCTCGCCGGTCGCCGCCTTCACGAGCGGCGGCCCCCCGAGGAAGATGGTGCCGGTGCCCTCGACGATGATCGTCTCGTCGGCCATCGCCGGCACGTAGGCGCCGCCGGCCGTGCACGAGCCCATGACCACCGCGATCTGCGCGATGCCCGCCGCCGACAGCCGGGCCTGGTTGAAGAAGATGCGCCCGAAGTGCTCGCGGTCGGGGAACACGTCCGCCTGCATCGGGAGATAGGCGCCGCCGGAATCGACGAGATAGACGCACGGCAGCCGGTTCTCGAGGGCAATCTGCTGCGCCCGCAGGTGCTTCCTGACGGTGACGGGGAAGTAGGTGCCCCCTTTCACGGTGGCGTCGTTGGCCACCACCATCACCTCGCGGCCGCTCACCCGCCCGACCCCGGTGACCAGCCCCGCCCCCGGCGCCTCGTCGTCGTACATGCCGCCGGCGGCCAGCGCCGACAGCTCGAGAAACGGGGTGTCGGGGTCGAGCAGCCGGTCGAGCCGTTCGCGCACCGGCAGCTTGCCCTGCTCGGCATGCCGGCGCGCCGCCGCCTCGCCGCCGCCCTCCCGCGCCCGCGCCCGCCGGGCCTCGAGGTCGCGCTCGAGCGCCTCCATCGCGCGCAGGTTGGCGCGGAACTCCTCGCCGCGGATGTCGATGCTGGTCGGCAGGATGCGCATGGGCGGGCGCTGGGCGGGGCTAGGAGTCTGCGCCGCGGGACGATTGTCGGCAAGATCGACTACTGCATGCAGTGGTCGACAACGCTGGCGTCCGCTTCATGCCGGGGCCTGGTTCCTGCGGCGCAGACTCCCAGGGACCCGTGGCGAAACCCCGCGGCGCACCGGGACTGGCGAGGGCGGGCGGAAGAGTGCCCGAGCCTGACCAGGCGCCACGAGGGGGCATGTTGCGCCAGGACCGAGGAACGACGCGGTCCGGCGGATGCATGGGCGGTCGAATCCGGCGGGGCCTCGCGCCTCGGTGCTCCTCGACAGTGCGCCCCCGCCCGCCGGCGGGGGAAACGGAACCCCATTCCATCGATTATAGCGCCGCGCGGCTCGCCGGCAGGCCGATGGCGTCTCTCCTGATACTCTTTAGCGATGCGTATCGCCTACCAGGGCGAGCCCGGCGCCTACTCCGAGGCCGCCGCCCTGCGCTTCCGGCCGTCCGCCGACCTCCTGCCGTGCGAGACCTTCGAGGCGGTGTTCGCGGCGGTCGAGCAGGGGAGGGCGACGCACGGCATCCTGCCCATCGAGAACTCGAGCCACGGCACGATTCACGGCAACTACGACCTCCTGCTGAAGCACGAGCTGCCGATCGTCGGCGAGGTGAAGCAGCCCATCGTGCACAACCTGCTCGCGCTCGACGGGACGACTCGCGAGCAGCTCCGGCGGGTGTTCTCGCACCCCCAGGGCCTCGGGCAGTGCCAGCGGTTCCTCCGCACCCTCGACGTGGAGCTCGTGCCCACCTACGACACCGCGGGCAGCGCCAAGCTGATTCGGGACGGCGGGCTGCGCGACACCGGGGCCATCGCGTCCGAGCGCGCGGCCGAGGTGTTCGGGCTGTCGGTACTGGAGGCGGGGGTGCAGGACTTCGCCGACAACACCACCCGGTTCCTGCTCGTGGGGCGCGACCAGACGCCGCTCGGCCCCGCCGACAAGACGACCATCGTCTTCACCGTGACCAACGACGCCGGGGCGTTGTTCAAGGCGCTGAGCGTGTTCGCGCTGCGCGACATCGACCTGACGAAGCTCGAGTCGCGGCCGATTCCCGAGCGGCCCTTCGAGTTCCTGTTCTACGCCGACCTCACCGCGTCGCGCGACGATCTGCCCTTCGCGCGCGCCCTCATGCACCTGGCCGAGTTCGCCCCGCTGCTCAGGACGCTGGGGTCTTATCCGCGCTGGGAAGAGCCCGAGACCGAATAGATGCCGAACCGTCTCGCCGACGAGCCCAGCCCCTACCTCCTCCAGCACTGCGAGAACCCCGTCGACTGGTATCCGTGGGGAGAGGAGGCGTTCGCCCGCGCCCGCGCCGAGGACCTGCCCATCTTCCTCTCCGTCGGCTACTCGACGTGCCACTGGTGCCACGTCATGGAGCACGAGTCGTTCGAGAACGAGGACATCGCCCGCGTCCTGAACGCGAGCTTCGTCCCCGTCAAGGTCGACCGCGAGGAGCGCCCCGACGTCGACCGCGTGTACATGGCGTTCGTGCAGGCGACGACCGGCTCGGGCGGCTGGCCGATGAGCGTCTGGCTCACCCCGGAGCTGAAGCCGTTCTACGGCGGCACCTACTTCCCGCCGTCCTCGCGCTGGGGACGCCCCGGTTTCGCGGAGATCCTGGCCGAGATCGCGAAGCGCTGGCGCGAGTCGCGGGCCGAGCTGTCGGCGTCGGCCGAGGGGGTGATCGAGCGGCTGCGGGAGGTGCAGCACAACCGGCGGCCGGCCGGCGGGCGGATGCCGGACGGCGAGTCGCTGGCCGGCGGGGTGCGAGAGTACGCGGGCACGTTCGACGCCCGCAACGGCGGGTTCGGCGGTGCGCCCAAGTTCCCGCGGCCGGCGGAGCTGTTCTTCCTCCTGCGCGAGCACGCGCGCACCGGGGACGTTGAGGCCCGGCACATGGTGCTCGAGACCCTCCGGGCGATGGCCCTCGGCGGCATGCGCGACCACGTCGGCGGCGGGTTCCACCGCTACTCGGTCGACGCCATGTGGCGGGTGCCCCATTTCGAGAAGATGCTCTACGACCAGGCGCAGCTCGCCATCGCGTTCCTGGAGACGGCGCAGGCGGGGGGCGAGCCGTCGTTCGCCGACGTCGCCCGCGACACGCTGGCCTACGTCCACCGCGATCTGCGCCATCCGGGGGGCGGGTTCTTCTCGGCCG
>JAJEFC010000400.1 GCA_022820675.1 Vicinamibacteria bacterium
GTCGGTTGAACGGGGCGCACCTGCTGCCCCTGGTCCGGGCCGGCGTCGTCTTCGTCGATGGCGTCATCCGGACGGAGGATCGGAAGGAGGCCGCCTGATCACGTCAAGGGCCGATCCACAACATTTGACAATTCCTCCAGCGGGTCGTCGAACGCGACATCAGCGAACGGGAGATCGGAGAGGCTGGATGCGACGTGGAGGTCAATCCGCTTGACGGGCGAGGGAGTGAACAGTGAGGACGTTTGCAGGGTTTGTCTTGATCACGCTTGTCGCTCTCGGCGCGCATGCGCAGGATGAACCACGCGTGCGAACCGCGGCGGTCCCCGGGACGGAGCAGCCGTCCCGAGTCGTCGATGGCCTGCCGATTGGCGCCAGGGACGAAGTTGTCCTCGAGACGGCCGAAGAGGTCGTGCGACGCGCGGTGCCGACGGGCTATCGCCCCGACGGTTCTCCTTGTCTCTGGCCGAACGGAGTCATCCCCTACGTCATTGACGACAACGTGCCGCAGCGGGAGAGACTCGAGGTCTTGAAGGCGGTTCGCACCTGGGACACGGAGACCGTGCTTCGGTTCGTGGAGCGGACGGCACGGCATCCGAACTATGTGCACTTCACGATTGGACCTGTCTCCGGTTCCACCAACTGGTGTGGTCGCGGTGGGCCCATAGGCGTGCATTGGCAGGTAGTCGAGGTTCCGGATTCTGCAGACAATCTGCTCCACGTCCTTGGCCATACGATCGGCCTGGAGCATGAGAACCAGCGAAGGGATCGTGACCGTTGGCTGACGGTGTTCGGAAACAACATCGCCGAGACGTCCCTTGCTCGAAGTGCGTGGCATCCGAAGCTCTCAACCGGCCCGGACATCGGTCCGTACGACTACCGGTCCATCATGCACTATCGCTTCATTGAACCCCTGAAGCAGCGGAACCATGGCCGGCCCTACTCGGCCGACACCATACCGCCGGGTATGCCATTCGGAGCTGCAGGGGAACTGTCGCCGGGCGACGTCGACTCCGTGGCGCGGCTGTACGGCCACATTCCGGACAGACACACGATCTCGACGAATCCAGCGGGCCTCGAGATCATCGTGGACGGCGAGCGCATGACCGCCCCGGCGAGCGTTGCGTGGGAGTCTGGCAGCGAGCACACCCTGGAGGTCCCGTCGCCACAGTTCCGCGACGGCGCGCGGTTGCTGTTCGGACGGTGGAGCGACGACGGCGCCCGTACGCACACCATCACGGCTACGGACGACACGACGCTGTACCAGGCGAGTTTCATCGAGCAGCATCGGGTGTCCACCAAGGTAAGGGCGATTTGCCGCGGGTCCGACGCCGCATGCTCATCCGACCACGCCCGTGTCACCGTCAGTCCGACGAGTCCGGACGGCTACTACGCCATACGCACGCCCATCCAGGTAACGGCGACGCCGCCGTCGGGCAGTCCGCTCCGGTTCCTGCGGTGGGACACGTCCACGGACTATTACGCCGGCTTCCTGCGGTACTTCGCGCACGGGCCGTCCTCGAACCCGGCCAATACGTTCATGATGTCGACGTTGACTTATGAAGCGGTCTTCGTCGACGGTCCGATCTTCCGCGTGAACTCGAGTGTGGATCCCGTGGAGGTGTCCATTGGTGACTGGTGGGGGGAGGCGCCGGTGGCGTTTCTGCCGGAGTGGTTCTCGGGACCTGTGACCGTCAGGCTGAAGGAGCCGTTCCCGGGGGGGCGCGGGTACCGGCACCGCTTCAGAAGCTGGAGCGACGGCGGGGGGGAGACGCATACGATAGACGTGCCGCGCGCCGCCGACACGACGCTGACCCTCACGCTGGACACGGAGTACAGACTCACAACTCGCGCGTGGCAGGACTGGCACGGGAATGCGGTCGTGAGGACGCCATCCTCGGCGGACGGCTTTTACCCGGAGGGCGTCGAGGTGCGCCTGCGGGCCGTCGCCGAGCCGCCGGCGAAGTTCATCGGCTGGAACGGGGGCGTTGCGGGTCGGGATCCTGCGGCTTCGGTGGTGATGGACGACGGACAGCTCGCCGAGGCGGTCTTCGCCCTGGACGCCGAGGAGCTGCAGTCCGGGGTCCCGGTGGCAGTGTCCCTGAGCGGGTTGCGCTGGGAGGGGACCGTGCCGGACTTCGGCCGGTACTACGTCGAGCCGCCGGCTGACGCGAGCGAGATCGAAGTCGAGTTTCACACGCAAGTCGCGCCTTCCGGGGAAGCGGGTCTGTTCGTGGCTGGCACGGATCTGTGGCCGAACTGGGTCCGCCAGGACACCGCGGATCGGGTCCTGCGTGATGGAGAGGTCGCCACGATCATGGTTCCCCGGCCGCCCGACCGATGGCCGGCGGCCTATTTCATTCTCGTTCGGGGTCCGGAATCAGGAGGCGCGCTGGAAGGCACGCTGGTGGCGCGAGTTCGCCGTGACCGAGGCCGTAACCGGGCGCCGCAGGCGGTGGGAGCGTTGGAGGGCAGGACTCTGGTGTCGGGCGCCGGGCCGCTGGTGATGGACGTCGCGCGGGCGTTCCGCGACCTGGACGGCGATGTGCTGACGTACACGGCGGTCTCGTCCGCCGCGGCGGTGGCCGGGGTGGACGCGTGGGGCAGCACGTTGACGGTGACGCCGGGGTCGGCGGGGACGGCGACGGTGACGGTGACGGCGACCGATAGCGGCGGCTCGAACACGGCGGCGGCTCAATCGTTCACGGTGACGGTGGTGCGGACCTTCACCGACCACCCGATCGTGCCCGGCGTCACGCCGCTCAAGGCGGTGCACTTCACGGAGCTGCGGGCGCGTATCGACGCCCTGCGGTCGGCGGCGGGGCTGGAGCAGTCCGTGTGGACGGACCCGGTGCTGCGGGCGGGCGAGACGCCGGTCAGGCTGGTGCATCTGCGGGAGCTGCGGACGGCACTGGCGGCGGTGTATGCGGCGTCGGGGCGGCCGGCGCCCTCATGGACGGACGCGTCGCCGGCGGCGGGGGCGACGCCGATCCGGGCGGCGCACGTGATGGAGTTGCGGTCGCTGGTGACGGCGTTGGAATGAGGCGGCGTGGTGGTCGGCCCGACATGCGGAGGCGGACGAACTCGGCCGTCCGCGGACGCGACGTCGCCGGCTGCTTGTCGACCTCCTGCGGAGACACGAGGGCGGAGAGCGGCGCCGCGACTCAACCGGTGATGCGCCTGATGCCGGAGATGTCATCGAAGGCGCGGTCGAACGACAGGATCTCCTCCACGCCATGCTGGCGCATCACGGCGACGTGTATCGCGTCGCGGGCCGACAGAACGGGCGACGCAAGCAGGATCTCACGCGCGCTCGTCACGTTCCCCACCGTCAGCGGGAACACATCGTCGACCGCGCCGAGCAGGGCCTCGAACGCCGGGTGAATCGCGTCGAGCCGCCCGATCGCCACGTATCGGTGCAGGATCTCCTGCAGCACCTCCGCGTCGCTGACGAGCCGCCGATTGTCCAGCGCGAGACGTTCCAGCCGTCGTTGCGCGTCGGTCTTGTGGGGATGGTCGGCGCCGACGAGGTACATCGGCACGTTCGAGTCGATCAGGATCACGAGCGATAGCCCGATTCGATCTCGCGCAGCATCTGGTCGATGTCCGCGGTCGGAAAGCCGTGGCGGGCGGCGGCTCGGATCGCGGCGAGCTTGCGGTCGACGCTGCCCGACGGCTCGTCGCGTGCGGCCTTGCGCAGCTTCTGGCGGACCCACGCCGAGAGAGTCAGCCCGTCGCGGGCCGCAAGGCGGCGATACTCCCCGACGTCGGCCTCGTCCATGACGACCTGAAGCCGAGTACTCATGCCGGGAGCATATCAGGCGGCTCCCATGAGCCTGGATTGTCGTGGGCGGTCGAGACCGGTCACCGGTCGCGCCGCCGACTGCCTACTGCGGCCGCAGGCCGCCAGCCTGCGAGGCGAACGCCCGCATCTCGATCAGGTCGATGAGGGCGCGCGAGCGGGCGGCGACGTCGCCCTGCTCGAGCAGCGCCTGCTTCTCCACCGGCTCCAGGTCGAGGTACTGCGCGAGGGTGTTGACGAGGGCGTCGTCGCCCATGTCCGCGGGCACCATCCGGCGCCATCCGGCGTTCTCGAACCGGCCCGCGAGGAGGGGGTCGAGGCGGGCCCGCAGGCGGCGGAGCTCGTCGCGGATGCACTCGGAGTCGGTCTCCGGCAGGGGGGCGACCTCGGCCCGGCGGTAGGCGCGGCCGCCGATCTCCGCCACGATGCGGAAGCGCTCGATGCCGCGGAGGATGATGTTGGAACGGCCGTCCGGCAGGCGCTCGGCGTGGCTGATCAGGCCGGCGCATCCGACGTCGTAGACCGGTGGCGGTTCCTCCGCGAGGGGCCCGCTCGCGGGGACCCCGAGATCGGCCGGCGGGACGGCCGGCGGTTGCGCCGGCCGGTCCCGGAGGGGGCGTCCGTCCTTCAGGAGCACCATGCCGATGATGCGGTCGCCCGACAGGGCGTCGGCGAGCATCCGGCGATACCGCGGCTCGAAGATGTGCAGGGGCAGGAACACGGACGGAAACAGGACGACGTTGGGCAGCGGGAAGATCGGGATCGTCGAGGGCAGCATCATGACGCTCGGCGGCCCGCGGCGGGGCGGCGCGGCCCGGGCCGCGGGCTCCTCCGGACGGATCAGTGCACGGTCCGGGTCTTCTTGTCGAGGAAGTCCATCAGGACGTAGCGGCCCAGCGTGTGGGGGGTCGTGAAGTACGCCTTGCCGTGGCAGATCGCGCTCACCCGCTTGACGAAGCTCACCAGCTCGTAGTCGCGCGCGAGCATGAAGGTGTTGATCATGATGCCGGCCTTGCGGCACGCGGCCACCTCGGCGAACGTCTCCGAGATGACCCAGGGGTCGAGGCCGAAGGCGTTGCGGTAGATCTTCCCGTCGGGGCGGGTCAGGGCCGACGGCTTGCCGTCGGTGATCATCACGATCTGCCGCATCTCGCGGGGCTGCCGCTCGAGGAGACGGCGGGCGAGGCGGAGGCCCTCGCGGGTGTTGGTGTAGTGGGGGCCGACCCGCGCCCGTGCGAGCTGCCGCAGGGGGATCTCCTCGGCGGAGTCGTGGAAGAGGACGACCCGCAGGGCATCGCCGGGGTACTGGCGCCGGATGAGGTTGGCGAGGGCGAGGGCCACCTGCTTGGCCGGCGTGAACCGGTCCTCGCCGTACAGGATCATGCTGTGGCTGCAGTCGAGCATGAGCACGGTCGCGCAGGCGCTCTGGTACTCGCCCTGGGCGACCATGAGGTCCTCGTGCTCGATCGCGATGCCGGGTCCGGCGATGGCGGCCCGCCCCATCCGCTTCACGGCGCTCAGGATGGTCGCGGCGGCGTCGAGGTTCATGGTGTCGCCGAACTCGTAGGGCTTGGGGGCGCCACCCGCCTCGACGCCCGTCGCGTAGTCGCGCGTGTCGTGGCGGCCGACGCTGCTGTGGCCGACCGATCCGAGCAGGTCCCGCAGAGCCCGGTAGCCCAGGAAATCGAGCCCCTTGTCGGTCACCTCGAACCGCATGGGCGGCGACTGTCCTTCGCCGCCGCCGCGGCCCTCGCGGTCGCGGGCCGCCGCCTCGAGGTCGGGGTGGCGGGTGATGTAGCCCTGCTGCGCCATCTCGTCGATGAGCCGGTCGAGCAGCGCCTCGAGCCCCGAGGCCCCGTCGTTGTCCGCGTCGGCCGCGTCGCCCAGAAGTTGCAGGATCGTCTCGTCCGAGAGCAGCCCGCCGTTCAGCAGGGCCTCGAGGATCGCGTCGCGCAGCGCCTGCTCCGAGCGCTGGCCGTCCTCGGCGTCCCCCTCGCCGGGACGGCCGGAGGCGCTGCCGAAGCCGCTGTCGAGGAGCAGCCGCGAGAGCTTCGAGACCAGCTCCTCGATGTCGAGCCCGTCGAGCTCGTCGCCGGTGTAGCGTGTGTATCGATACTTCATGATCGACGGCGCGTGGGCTTCCGGTTCGTGCGGCGGGTCTCCTGTCGCGAAGTCGTCGTCCGACGTCTCCCCGGCCCCGACCCGTCCTGCAGGGGGCAGTCCCGCGGAGGCAATCCTAGTTGTAGTACTTCTTCTTCCCGGGCGGGACGCGGACGTCCGTCTCGAACACCTGCTCCGGAGTCATGGCGGTGCGCCGCTTCGTCTCCACCGCGCTGTACCGCCACGCGTCGTTCCGGCTGATCTTCTTCTGCGCGTACAGCCCCTCGATGATGAACTCGACGGCGGACGCGCGCACCGGGGGCGGCTCGCCCGCATCGACCCGAAGGTGGCCCGCCAGCTCGTGCAGGCCGTGGATCTGGCCGGTCTGCTCGAGGAGCTCGGCCGCCGACGTCGAGTCGCCCAGGTCCAGCGTTCCCCCGAGGTCGAACCACTCGACCACCGCGGCGGCGTCGACGGTGCCGAACCACCCCTCGAAGACGCGGCCGACGGCGGTGCGGATGACGTCGCGGGCGACCTGGTCGGCGCCCCGCAGCTCGCCCTCGTACTCCAGCTCGAACTTGCCGGTGATGGAGGGCAGGGCGGCGTAGACGTCGGCGACGCGGACCGCGGCGGCGGGCTCGCGGTTGACGAGGGCCCGCCGCTCGGCGTTCGACACCGCGTTCTCGACGCACGTGATGGGCATGCGCTGGCTGACCCCCGAGCGCTTGTCGATCTTGGCGTGGCCGCGGGCGACGAACGCGACCTCCTCGACGATCTCGCTGATGTAGGGCGGAATGCGCGGCGCCCCCGCGGCATCGCCGGACCGCGCCGTCCACGCCTCCTGGCCCGTGATCCGCATGCCTTCCCGGCGCGTCTGCGGATAGTGCGTGCGAATCTCGGACCCGATGCGGTCCTTGAGCGGCGTGACGATCTTGCCCCGGGCGGTGTAGTCCTCCGGATTCGCGGTGAACGTCATCACCACGTCGAGCGGCAGCCGGACCGGGTAGCCCTTGATCTGGACGTCGCCCTCCTGGAGGATGTTGAACAGGCCGACCTGGATCTTGCCCGCGAGGTCGGGCAGCTCGTTGATGGCGAAGATGCAGCGGTGGGCGCGGGGGAGCAGCCCGTAGTGCATGGTGAGCTCGTCGGACAGCTCGAGCCCGCCGCGCGCCGCCTTGATGGGGTCGACGTCGCCGATCATGTCGGCGATGGTGACGTCCGGCGTCGCAAGCTTCTCCACCAGCCGGCGTTCCCGCGGCAGCCACGCGACGGGAAGGTCGTCGCCCATCTCCGACACCCGGGTGCGGCAGGCCCGGCACAGGGGCGCGAGGGGGTCGTCGTTGATCTCGCAGCCCGGCATCACCGCCACCGCCTCGTCGAGCAGCGCGACGAGGGCGCGCAGCAGCCGGGTCTTGGCCTGTCCCCGCAGCCCCAGCAGCACGAAGTCGTGCTGCGAGAGGATCGCGTTGACGACCTGGGGGATCACCGAGTCGTCGTAGCCGACGATGCCGGGAAACAACGGCCCCGCCTCGCCGAGCCGGCGCACGAGGTTCTCCCGCATCTCGAGCCTGACGCTGCGGCGGGGAAGCCGACCGGTCTCGACCGCCTCGCGAAGCTGTCCCAGACGTTGCGGTAGCGGCATGATGGGATCTTAGCAGCCTGCGGCCTCGCAGTCCGGGGCGAAGATCCCCACTGCACTCGAGCGGCGCCGCATTCCGCGCGACTTCGTTGTTCGTCGGTTGCACATGCCCGCTACTCGCCCTCCTCACGCCTTGTCGGGGCGGCGCCTCGGCTTTCGCCGGCGCCCTCCGGGCGCCGTGCACGCAGGGCTTGGCCACGGGCGGCCGGGCGCTGGGCGGTGCGCGGCGGCCCGCGCCGACGGCCCGGCTGCCCTCGGGGCGGCGCCGTTCGCCGACGGCGTCGGGCCGGAATCCTCACCCGCCGGCGCCGGGTCGGATGCCGGTCTCGGCGACCGCCGACGCGCTCACCGGGCGGCAGCCGCCAGCGCCTCGGCGGTGACGAAGCGGGGCTGGATGTCGATGGGGATGTGTCCCAGCCGGTCGAGGGCCTGCCTCACCGCCGGGGTCACGACCCCCCGCGTCTCCAGAATCCGCTCGGCGGCGGCGAAGTCGCCGGTGGCCTGCACCGTCATGAGCTCGCGGGCGAGGGCGGTGACCGTGTCCCGGATGCGGCCGTGGTCGACCGCGAAGCGCCCGTCGGCGTCGACGATCACGGCGCCCGCGTCGAGGAACGTGTTGAGCTGGATGGCCACCCCGCGCCCGTGCGCCTCGTCGATGCCGAAACGGATGGACCGGAACGTCGAGGCGAGGAACGTCGTGTACATGCTGCGCTCCAGCGACCGGTCGACGACCCCCCGGTCGATCAGCTCGCGCAGGGCCCAGAGGCCGGCGACGTCGGCCTTGGCCTCCTCGATGGTGCTGTGGGTCTCGCGAAGCTCCTGCCGAACCGTGGTCCGCCGGCCGTCGACGGTGATGGTGCCGGGCCCGAGTCCGTGCATGAGCTCGTGCATCAGGATGTGGGTGAAGAACGCCTCGAACGAGACCTCCCGCCTCTCGGCCGGCCGCAGCGTCACTTGGGCGATGGGGGTCAGGACGCGCTGGAACTTGGCTTCCTGCACGTTCTTCAGCATGACCCGCTTCGAGCCCTTCTCGCGCACCACCCGCTCGTCGTTGGGCAGGTTGAAAGCGGCCGTCTGGACCCCGCTGTTCGCGTCCCCGGCCGTGAACACCACGTTGACGACGCGGATCGGGGCGAGGGCGCCGAGGGCCGGGTTGCGGAACCGCGGGTCGATGGGCAGCGTGTCCTCCAGCCTCTGGAGCTCGGCCCCGAATCGCTCCAGCGTCGCCGTCTCCGCCGCGTCGCGCACGGTGACGAACGCCTCGAACGCCGCCTTGTAGTTGAACCACTCGTCCTCGTAGACCTCGTAGGGGCCGATGGTCGGCTCGACGGCCGAGTCGAGCTCCATCCACGCCATGTCGCTCTCGTAGTAGTCGTTGCTCGCGAACGCGGCCGCGCGGCTCTCCAGGTAGCGGCGCAGCGTCGGGTCCGCGGTGGCGCGGGCGGCCGCGAGCAGGTGCGCGGCGGCGATGGCCAAGGGGCCCTCGTACTCCATGCTGTAGGGCACGCTCGTGAACCCGCCGTCCGGGGCGCGGCGGATGGTGGTGAAGAACCCGGTGGCGGCGGCGCGGGCCGGGCCCTCGAGCCCGTCCAGCCACGCGGCGACCTCATCCCTCGTCGAGCCCGCGGGATAGTAGTTGGCGCCCCCGGGCTTGCGGGGCGCGCCGGCCACGAACGGCCGCTCGCCCTCGATGCGCGACCACGGGCCCTTGTTGAGCAGGAAGTAGTCGAGGGCGGCCTGCCCGGCGGCGCTCCGGTCACCGGCGAGCGAGACGAGCATCGCGGGGTTGCCGGCCCAGACCTGCTCGAGAAAGATCCCGTCCATCACGCGGGCGGCGTCGATGATGTGGCCGAGCGCGCGGCGCTCCGAGTCGGGCAGCCCCGACACATCCGCCCCGATGTCGACGGGTGCGAACAATCGCGTCATCGTGGTCCCCTGCCCCCCCGCGGCAGCCGGCGTGGGGGTGAGGGCGCAGGCGCCGACCGCGCCGGCGGCCAGCAGGACGGTCCCGACGCCGCCGAACGGTCTCCGCGTCTTCGTCATTCTGCACCTCCCCCGTGTTCGAGCGGCTCGCTAACCATCATGGAACGGCCGGCGCGGCGGAGGCAAGACGGGGGATTGCTACACTGGTAGCTCATGAATAGATCGACGCAGGTGGCGGTGATCGGCGGGGGGCCGGGCGGGTACGCCGCCGCGTTCCTCGCCGCGGACCTGGGCATGCGGGCGACCCTGATCGACGAGGCGCCGAACCCCGGCGGGGTATGCCTGTACCGGGGGTGCATGCCGTCGAAGGCGCTGCTGCACGTGGCGAAGGTGGTGACGGAGGCCCGCGAGGCCCGCAACTGGGGCGTCGACTTCGGAGAGCCGGCGCTGGACGTCGACCGGCTGCGTGGCTGGAAGGACGAGGCGGTGTCGCGGTTGACGGGGGGCCTCGGCCAGCTCTCGAGCCAGCGCGGGGTGAGCTACCTGCACGGTCGCGCCGAGCTGTCGGGGCCGACGTCGGCGCGGGTGACGGCGGCCGACGGCGGGGTCACCGCGCTCGAGTTCGAGCACGCGATTCTCGCCACCGGGTCGAGACCGGCGGCGCCCGGGCCGCTCGCTCTCGACAGCGATCGGGTCTGGGACTCGACGCGGGCCCTGGAGCTGCCGTCGGTACCCGGATCGCTGCTCGTGGTCGGCGGCGGCTACATCGGGCTCGAGCTGGGGTCGGTGTACGCCGCCCTCGGCTCGCGGGTCACGGTGGTCGAGATGACCGCCGGCCTGCTGCCGGGGGCCGACCGCGATCTCGTCGCGGTCGTCGCGCGCCGGCTCGCCGGGACGTGCGAGGCGGTGCTCCTGGAGACGACGGTGACGGCGCTGGCCGAGGACGGCGACGGGGTTTCGGTGACCCTCGAGGGCAAGGACGGCGAGTCGGCGCAGCGGTTCGACCGGGTGCTGGTGGCGGTGGGCCGCGTGCCGAACTCGGACGTGCCCGGGCTGGACCGTACCGCGGTCGGCCGCGATTCACGCGGTTTCGTCGTCGTCGACGGCCAGCGCCGGACGGCCGAGCCGACGATCTTCGCGGTCGGCGACCTCGTCGGCGAGCCGATGCTCGCGCACAAGGCGAGCCACGAGGCGCGGGTCGCGGTCGAGGCCATCGCGGGCCACAAGGCGGTGTTCGAGCCAGCCGCCATCCCCGCCGTGGTGTTCACCGACCCGGAGGTGGCCTGGTGCGGCCTCACCGAGACGCAGGCCCGGGCGGAGGGACGCAAGGTGGAGGTGGCGAAGTTCCCCTGGGGGGCCTCGGGGCGGGCGGTCACCCTGGACCGGCCGGCCGGCGTCACCAAGCTGGTGATCGAGCCCGAGTCGGAGCGCATCCTCGGGGTCGGCATCGCGGGAAGCGGGGCGGGCGAGCTGATTGCGGAGGGGGTGGTGGCGATCGAGATGGGGGCCACCGCATCCGACCTGCGGCTCTGCATCCATCCGCACCCCACGCTGTCCGAGACCCTGATGGAGTCGGCCGAGGTCTTCTTCGGCCAGAGCACCCACGTCTACCGGCCGAGGAGGAAGCGATAGTCGTCGCCGCCGGCGGCTTCGACGGGCGCCCGGTCGACGCCTCCGGGAGCCCGCGCTGCTCTGCCGCACCGGGCCCGGGGTCGGGATGCGTGGCCGGATCGCCTCGCCGACGCTCACGCAGTCCGTCGCGGCGCAGGCGTACACGAGGGCGTCGGGATGCGCCCGCACCGTGCCCGGGGTCGGGATGCGTGGCCGGATCGCCTCGCCGGCGCTCACGCAGTCCGTCGCGGCGCAGGCGTACACGAGGGCGTCGGGATGCGCCGGAGGCCCCGCCGACAGGCCGGAGCGGCCGCGGCCCCGGTGTCAGGAAGCGGCGCGGTTGGCCGCGGCGACCGCATCCGCCTGCTCGTGGGCGTGGTAGGAGCTGCGAACCAGCGGCCCCGACTCGACGTGACCGAAGCCCAGCCCCAGGGCCTCCTCCTTCAGGGCCGCGAACTCGTGGGGATGGTAGTAGCGCGCCACCGGCAGGTGGGCGGGCGACGGGCGCAGGTACTGGCCTATGGTCACGATGTCGCAGCCCGCCCGCCGCAGATCGGAGAGGGCGGCCGCGAGCTCGTCCCGGGTCTCGCCGAGGCCCACCATGATCCCCGACTTCGTCGCCAGCCGGGGACGGTGCCCTCGGGCGTGAGCGAGAAGCCGGAGGGCGCGGTCGTAGCCGCCCCCGGGGCGCGCCCGTCGGTACTGGGCGCGAACGGTCTCCAGGTTGTGGTTCAGGACGTCGGGCCCCGCCGTCAGCACGACGTCGAGCGCGCCGGTGCTTCCGCCGAAGTCCGGCACGAGGGTCTCGACGCGGCAGTGCGGGGCCAGCGAGCGGATGGCGGTGACGGTGGCGGCGAAGGCGCCGGCGCCGCCGTCGTCGAGGTCGTCCCGGTCGACGGAGGTGACGACCGCGTGCTCGAGGCCGAGGGCCCGAACCGCTTCCGCCACCCGCGCCGGCTCCGCCGGATCGACGGGGCCGGGGCGGCCGTGCTCGACGTTGCAGTAGGCGCACGCCCGGGTGCAGACCCCGCCCAGAATCATGAAGGTCGCGGTCCCGTGGTGCCAGCACTCCCCGATGTTCGGGCAGTTGGCCTCTTCGCACACCGTGTGCAGCCCCTGCTCGCGGACGAGCCGCTTGAGGCGCCGGTAGCCTTCGCTGCCCGGCGCCCGGACCCGCAGCCAGCGGGGCTTGGCCGCTGCGGGGGCCGGCTCGGGGCGGACCCGACGTCCCCGGTAGAAGGTCGCCGGCGCGGCGGGGGACGCAGCCGTCCCGTCGTCCAGGGTCGCCATGCCCGGATCGTACCGCGCCGCCGCGCCCGGACGCAACGCGGCCTCCGGGCGGGGGCGCACGTCAAGAAAGTGAGACGCGGCCCGCAAGAGGTGCCGGTGAGGCCGGGGCGGCGCGTTCCGCAGGGGTTTCGCGGCCGAGAACTCCGAGAATCGGGAGCCCGACCCCCAGGGTGGCAGCCATCCCACGAATCTGGCGTGCACCCTCCGGGCGGGCGAAGGATTCGCCGGGCGGGGGAAAATCGTGTACACTTGCGCCGGTGTCGTGTGGGCACGGCAACGCCGCCCGTGCGCGGCCCCGGACACTCTCACCCCCCCGGCCCGGCAGCCGTGAGCCACGGCGCCGAGGCCGGTGAACGACACGGAGGAGTCGATGGCGTACAGCATTTGCGAGCCCTGCGTCGGGACCAAGGACACCGCCTGCGTGGACGTGTGTCCGGTGGACTGCATCCACCCGCGCAAGGACGAGGACGAGTTCGAGGCCGAGACGATGCTCTACATCCATCCGGAAGAGTGCATCGACTGCGGCGCCTGCGTGCCCGCGTGCCCGGTCGAGGCGATATTCGCCAACGACGAAGTGCCCGATCAGTGGGAGAGCTTCATCGAGGTCAACGCCAACTGGTACGAAGGCAAGTAGCGAGCGAGCCGCCCATGGGTTTGATCGACCATCGCTTCGAAGACAACTTCATCACCACGAACCTCGACAAGGTCCTCAACTGGGCGCGACAGTCCTCGTTGTGGCCGATGGGGTTCGGGCTGGCCTGCTGCGCCATCGAGATGATGGCGACCTCGGCGTCCCGGTTCGACATCGCCCGGTTCGGCGCCGAGGTCTTCCGCGCTTCGCCGCGCCAGGCCGACCTGATGATCGTCGCCGGCACCGTCACCAAGAAGATGGCCCCGGTCCTGCGGCGGCTCTACGACCAGATGCCCGAGCCCAAGTGGGTCATCTCGATGGGAAGCTGCTCGAACGCCGGGGGGCCGTTTCCCACGTATTCGGTGTTGCAGGGGGTGGACAAGGTGGTGCCCGTCGACGTCTACGTGTCCGGGTGTCCGCCCCGGCCCGAGGCGCTGCTCTACGGGTTGATGCGGCTCCAGGACAAGATCCGGCGCGAGAACACGGTGTTGCGCAAGGAGCGGGTCATCATGGCGGGTCAGAGCGAGCCGATTCTCGTCGAGGACCGGGGGTAGCGGCCGTGCAGCAGTTGTCGAAGCTCTTTCGGATGGTGTTCCTGGTCGATCTGATCAAGGGGTTGCTGGTCACCCTCAGGTACACGCCGCAACCCGCGTTCACGTTCCAGTACCCGGCCGAGCGGCGCCCCGTCGCGCCCCGTTTCCGGGGGGTGCTCAGGCTGCAGGTCGAGCCGGAGACCGGCGCGCAGACCTGCATCGTGTGCGACCAGTGCGCCAAGGTCTGCCCCGACGAGCTCATCTTCCTGGGCGGACACCGCGAGCCCGGTCACAAGATCAAGGTGCTCGACTTCTTCGACTTCAACCTGTCCCGTTGCAGCTTCTGCGGCCTGTGTTCCGAGGTGTGCCCGACCAAGCCGGTCAAGGCGCTCATCATGAGCGAGGACTACGAGCTCGGCAGCTACGACCGCCAGAAGCAGATTCTTCGCGTCGACGACATGTACGACGGCGTGGCAATCGAGCAGTACTCGCGGTAGCGCCGTCGCGCGCCCGCGTACCCTGGGGCGGGTCGGGAGCTTCGCTCGCGCGAAGGCTCCCGCGGTTGCCGGTGCCCCGGGCGGCATTGCCGCCGCGCCGGTCGTCTCGGCGGGCGGGGCCATGGGAGACCGCGTCGCGTCCTCCACCGGAGGGCGACTCGTGGCTCGGCGGCGCGCCCGGGAGTCCGGGCTGTAGAACGGTGCAGACTCCTGGCAGGGTTTGGTTGGGCGCCAGCGGAGCCGTAGGCGACGATGGGCGGGCTGGTCTCCGGGCGTCGGCCGTTCCCGGTGGAGGTGACATGAGAATGGCGTCACGCGCCCTGATGATCGTGGTGGTGGTGGCGGGGCTGTCGGTCGTCCTCGGCGCTCAGCCGACGCCGACCGCGTCGCGAGTGGAGGCCCGCGTCCAGCTCGGCAAGCTGCTGCTCGACGACATGCGCTACTGGGAGGCCGTTCGCGCCTTCGAGGAAGCGCGGGAAGGGGCCGTCGACGATCAGCGCGTGCGCGCCTCCGCCGGCATGTTGAGGGCGTTGCTGCCCGTCGCCGAGTTCACCCGCGCGCAGATCGAGGCGCAGGTGCTTCTGGAGCTCGCCCCGAACGATCCCGAGATGCTCGCCCTCGTCGGCGACGCGTTGTGGGGCGGCGGGCTCTTCGACGAGGCGGAGCAGTTGTACCGCGACGCGCTGGCCCTCGATCCGGCGTCCGGCGCGGCCCGGCACGGCCTGGCGAAGAGCCTGACGACCCGCCAGCGGTACGAGGAGGCGCTCGACTGGGTCCAGGCGGCGCTCGACGCGAGGCCCGACTTTCCCGCCGCATATCACACGTTGGGGTACATTCACCGGCGCATGCGCCGGTTCGCCGACGCGGCCGACGCCTACGAGCGGTACATCGAGCTGATTCCCGGCTGGGCCGATGCCGAGAGGGCGGACTGGGCGCGGGCCGAGGTGCAGTTCCTGCGGTCGTTCGGGGACCGCCCCGCGCTCGAGATGATGGCGCCGGGGCAGCTTCACACCATTCCGTTCAGGCTGGTCGACGAGAAGGTCATCGTTCAGGGCCGGGTCAACGGCCGCGACACGGTCGACTTCGTGGTCGACACCGGGGCCGAGCAGACGGTGCTGTCGCAGCCTGTCGCGCAGCAGCTCGGCGTGCGCCCCGTCAGCACCACGCTGAGCGCCGGCGTCGGCGAGATCGGCTTCAGGGGCCTGCAGGCGGGCCGCCTCGAGTCGCTGGAGTTCGGCTCTCTCGGCATCCGGAATCTCCCCGCGTTGATCAAGAGCCCCCCGCTCGGCGGCCTCCCCACCCCGGAGGCGGAGGCGTTCTCGCCGCTCGCGGTCGGCTTGTCGATGATCGTCGACTACGCCCGCCAGGAGATCGTCATCGGCGAGGAGCTGCCCGACGAGCCCTTCGACGTCTCCATGCCGCTCAGGCAGCACCGGCTCGCGGTGGTCCGCGGCATCGTCAACGACCAGATTCCCCGGAGCTTCGTGGTCGACACCGGCGGCGAGGTCATCTCCATCAGCCGGGGCACGGCGAATCTCCTCCCCCCGCTCGAAGTACGACAGGTGCCCGTCAACGTGTACGGGACCTCGGGGTGGGACGAGCAGGCGTATCTGCGGCCCGGCACCTCGCTCGCCTTCGACCAGTTGCTCTATCCCAACTACTCGGTGGTGGTGCTGAACCTGCACCGCCCGAGCGCCCTGCTGGGCTTCCACATCGGCGGCACGGTGGGTCACCACTTCCTCAGCGACTACCGGGTCGTGTTCGACCTGGGACGCAGCGAGCTGCGCCTGACGCGGCTCTGATCGGTCGAGTCGCTCGATCGCTCCGACGGCAGAACGCGAAACAGCCTGTGACGACGGTCCCCGATGGGGGTTTCGTCACGGGCTGTTTCCGTTTTGCCCATCGCACGCGCTCCGCTCCCACGCTCCTCCAGACTCGGGGGTGGTCCGCCGGTGCCCTCCGGCGGCCAGCGGTCGGCGCCCGTAAAGCGGCGCGGGTCGGGGTCGCCCGGGCGCCGAGCGGAGCCGCAAGCGACGATTGGCGGGCCAGTCTGCGCCGGTGCCCTCCCGCGGCCAGCAGTCGGCGCCCGTGGACGGCGCGGGCGCCCGGCGGGTCGGCCGGGCGCCGAGCGGAGCCGCAAGCGACGATTGGCGGGCCGGGAGCCTGCGCCGTGGAACGGTGGCAGACTTCCGGCAGGGTTGCCGTTAAGTGCACGGGGGTGAAGACCAACCCCGCGCGACGGGAGGGTCGCAAAGCGGAACGCCGGTTCGTGCGCCTGCGGCGACGTTCGGCTGGTCAGGCTGCCTCTTGTGGGCGGTGAGCGCAGCCGCAGGCGACGCACACCGGGGCTAGAAGTCGAACCCGATCCAGAAGTCGAAGCGCGGATTGCGGAAGGCGGCGCTGCCTCCCCGGGTCGCGAAGAGGATGTTCTCCCACTCCTCGTTGAAGAGCGTCCGCCACGACCAGTCGAAGTGCATCGGGATGCCGATGACCGATGTCGTCAGGCCGATGCCGTACGACGCCCGCCCGTCCACGAGCCGGAACCCTGAGACCGGAGCGGGGTCGCCGAACACCTCGAAGAACTCGCCGGTCACGGGGTTCTGACCGAAGCCGATGGTCGGGGTCACCGTGTCGCCGCCGGTCGCGAACCACGTGAACGGCCGATCGTTGAGGCTCGCGCCGCCGATGTTGAAGAAGAAGGTGCCGCGGATGCCGCCCATCAGGCCGATCGGGGTGAGCATCGCCTCGATGAGGGGGAAGCGCAGCTCGGCGTTGAAGAAGGCGGCGTTGTGGCCGATGAACTCGAGATACTCGTAGCCGCGCATCTCCGAGTTTCCGCCGAAGTAGAGGAAGTCCGGAAAGTCCCCGAAGCTCTTGAGGGCGCGGCCGCGCAGGGCGAGCACGCCCGTCTCTCCGATCCGCATGTAGTAGCGGGCGTCGGCGTCGAGGGTCTTCTTGCCGAGGAACGTGGTGCCCACCGTCGGCGCGTAGTTGAAGGCGAAGCGCATGGTGTTGCCGGACACCGGCCCGAACTCGCGGAAGACCGTCGTCTCCTGGATGAACGAGACCCCCACCGGCATCTGCGAGCCGTTCCGGAACAGTTGGGTGCCGAACTGCTGTTGCTGGTACGTGTCGGACTGCTGCTGGAGGAACGGGTCGTTGAACCGCTCGTTGAAGTGGAATATGCCGCCGTTGACCTCGAGGCGGCGGTAGCGGTCGAGCGGGTAGATGCCGAAGGCGCTGCCGCCCCGGATCGTCTGCGACGCGATGGCGTCGTCGCGGCTGAGGAAGGCGAGCGACGGGGCGTACCAGCCGGCCGCGCCGTAGAAGAACATCTCCTGCGAGAACCCCTGCAGCGCGAACTGAAGGCGGCCGCTCTGGTTGAAGTACGAGCCCGAGAAGGTCCGGTACTGGTGGATGGAGTAGGCCATCAGGTTGAAGCCCTGATCGCCGAGGACGTCGGAGAACGAGATGCCGGTCCCGCCGAGAAAGTCGCCGTTGCTGGTCATGCCGACGTTGATGGGCGGGGTCCCGTCCATGAACATCTTCTCGAACCGCCCCTTGCGCCGGTTGTTGTCGGTCACGAGGGTGTGGGTCAGGGGCGCCTGGAAGTCGATGTTGGGGCCGGGGGCGCCGAAGTCCGTCGTGAACGCCGTGTACAGCGGTTCCTGCCGCTCGACGGTGTGGATGCCGTACTCGCCCTTGAAGTAGGTGACGAAGGCGATGCGAGGCTGGGGCTCGTCGGGGAGGACGATGGTCGAGACGTTGCCGGTCGCGGTGTCGGTGTACTGGCGGAGCTCTCCGTTGTTCAGGTCGAGCGTCCAGACGTTGTAGATGTCGCCGTTCGCGGCCACGTCGGGGTCGACCGGGGCCAGGGGGTCGACGGCGGTCGAGGAGAAGACCAGGGTGTTCTCGTCGAGGAACTGGGCGCTCGCCTCGCTGAACGTGCCGAACGTCAACTGCGTCTTCTCCCGGGTCTCGAGGTCGAGCTTGAACAGCTTGTTGTTGCCGCTGATGCGCGCCACGTAGACGAGGTAGGAGCCGTCGGGCGAGAAAGTCGGCGCGTAGTCGGCGAAGTCGTCCTGCGTCAGGTTGGTGACCTCGTGGGTGTCGAGGTCGAGGAGGTGGATGTCGCCCACCGCGTTCTGCAGGGCCGAGAAGGCGACGTAACGCCCGTCCGGAGAGAAGTCGGGCGACTCCGGCGCGTCGACCATCTCCAGGTCGATCAGCTCCTCGGTCTCGCGGGTCACCACGTTCTGCAGCATCAGCGACCGGTACTTCCCCTTGCGGACGAAGTACGCGAGGCGGTCGTCGACCGGCGACCAGGACATCCACGGCACCGCGTTCCACCGCGCGCCGGGCAACTGAATCGATTCGTAGCCGAGGTCCTGGTTGAAGCCCGCGGTCAGGTTGGACACCACCTCGCCGTCCTCGGTCGACAGCAGGATGATGTCGATCTCCCGGTCCTTGCGGTTGACCGCGTAGGCGGCGAGGAGATCGCCGGACGGCGACGGCTCGATCGAGTAGACGGCCAGGTACCGCGTCTCGATGGGGTCGGGGGCGAGGTCGCGGCCGTAGTCGTCGGGCCGTTCCTTGTCGCGGAAGGCCTGGAACCGGCGCCGGATGTAGGACGAGAACTCGACGTCGAACTCCTCGGCGGGGATGTCGAAGGCGTCCTCGTAGATGTCGCTCTCGCCGCCGATCACCGACTTGCGCAGCGAGAACAGGAACTCGCGGACCCCGGCCATGCCCCAGCGGTCCTCGATGAACTCGAAGGCGGAGTGCCCGAGGTTGTAGACGAGCCGGGGGCTCGCGTTGAGGCCGTAGCCCTGGTAGTTGCTCATCTCGGGCAGCGTGTCCGACAGGGCGGCGTCGCGGACCGTCATCAGGTCGAGGGGCCGCCACACGCCGGCCAGATAGTCGGCGAGCCCCTCGTCGACCCACAGCGGGATGCCGCGCCGGATGACCGAGCGCGGGATGATGTCGAACGCGAACTGGTGGGTCAGCTCGTGGGCGATCAGCCGGTAGAGCTGGTCTGGCGGCTCGTCGATGGGCAGCACGATGCGCTGCCGGAACGGCTCGGCGAAGGCGGCGACCCCGTCCGACACCGCCCCCGGAATGATGTTCTGCTGCTCGAACTCGCTGTGCGTCTTGAAGATGACGAGGGGGACGAGATTGGCGAGGTCGTGGGTCAGGTCGGCGCTGATCTGGGCGTACGCGCTCTCCGCGTAGCTGGCGATGCGCTCCAGGTGCTCCTCCACCTCGGGGTAGTAGAAGATCTCGAAGTGCTCGGTCGTGTAGATGTGCCACTGGAAGTCGTCGTACTTGACCCGGTTCTTGCCGTAGTACGGGAAGAACTGGGTGGCGGCCTGGGCCATCGCGTCGGCGGCGGTCCAGCCGAGGGCGAGCGCGGCGATCAGACCGGCACGGACGACGCGGCTCCGGAGGGCGCGCCCGCGGGGGGAGCAACTCATGATTCACCTCGTGAGGGGCCAGCGGCGTGCGGCGGGAGCTGGCGGAGAGTCTGTCTCACGTTGATTGTAACGGCCGAGGCGGTCGCGACGCTGGTGACCGGGGGCCGCGGTTCCTTCCGTCGGTACCCATCTTAGCAAGAACCGCGCCCGGTCGGCGCGGACCCGGGGGAAGTGACGGGCGGGGCTTCCGAGCGGGGGGCCGGCGATACGCCGGTCGCATGCGGCAAGGCCCTGCGCCGGGGGGGGATGGCCGCGCCGCCCCGTCTCCGCGCCGGCCGTCGTGACCCGCGGTCGGAGGACGGTGCGGGCTGCCCGCGGCAGGCTCGCGCCGCGGGAGTCTTGCGCCGGCCGAAGCTCCGACGCCCCGGAGGGCTGTGGCGAGGCGCCTGCCGCCGGCCCGGCCGGTGTCCCCCGCGGGGGAGAGACCGACCACCGGAGAGGACACATGGACAAGTCCGCCCGCGTGTGCGACGCTATTGCAGGAGGCGGTGCCGATTCGGCGGAGCCCGGCGCCGGCCGACGAGAGGAGCGAGCCATGACCTTGCGTTGGATGGTCGCGGGTGCGGGCGCGCTGGCCCTGGCGATGTCGACGTTGCCGGCCGGCCTCGTGTCGTCCCATGCGCACCCGCACGGCGGCGGCAGTGCCGGGGCGCTCGGCGGAGAGGCGGTCGCCGCCTGCGACGCCGGCGCCAAGCCGGCCCGCTACGACTTCGTGCTGCAGGACCACGACGGCCGGGACGTCGACTTCGAGTCGTTGCGCGGCAAGGTCGTGCTGCTGAACTTCTGGGCCACGTGGTGCGGTCCCTGCAAGATCGAGGTGCCCTGGTTCGTCGAGTTCGCCGAGGAGTACGCCGACGACGGGCTGGTTGTGCTCGGCCTGTCGGTCGACGACACCGTCGACAAGATCCGGGAGTTTGCGGACGACTTCGACGTGAACTACCCGATGCTGGTGGGTCTCGGCCGCGAGGACTTCCAGGAGGCCTACGGGCCGATCTGGGGCGTGCCGATGACCTTCTTCATCGATCGCGAGGGCACGGTGTGCCGCACGCATGCCGGCATCGCGACCAAGGACGAGTTCGAGCAGGACATCCGGGATCTGCTGTAGGCGGTTGGCGTCGGCGCCGTGAACGGCGCGGACCCCTGCACAGGGTCTGGTTGGGCGCCCAGCGGAGCCGTAGGCGACGAGGGCGGGCCAGGCGTCGGCGCTGTGAACGGCGTGGACTCCTTCAGGGTGGTTGGACGCCCAACTGAGCCGTAGGCGACGATGGGCGGGGATCGCACGGTCGCCTCGGCGAGGCCGGTCGGGACACCGTGAAGAGCGTGGCACGGGTCGCCGGGCGAATCGAACCGGGCATTTCGGTTTGGGCTGGTCGAGCCTCGGGGCGGGCGGTCGACTGATGTATGATCTTGGCGAGGGGTGCCGATGCTGAAAGGGTTCGTCCACGCGGAGTTGGCCTGCGGCTGTCGACTCGCGTTTCGCGAAGGAGTGGAGGGCAGCCCGGTCACGGTGGTCGTCGACCGAAAGGCGCCCGGCTGTGTCCTCTCCCTGCACGTGCAGGGGTTTCCGGTCTACGACTACCGGGAAGCGTTGCGACCCTCGACCCGCATCAGCCCCGTGGAGGAAGAGGGCTACGAAGAGGAAGGGTGACGGCCGGGGCGTTCCCGCATGACCACGCTGCTGTCGTCGGAGTTCGAGATCGTGTGCCCGTGCTGCGGAGCCGTGCAGACCGTCGACGCGCGGTTGAAGCGGGTCGTGACCCATCGCGAGCCCGAACACGAGGACAAGCCCGAGCTCGACCAGGCGCAGCGGATTCTCGCCGAGGAAGCGGCCCGGCGCGAGGCCCTTTTCCGGCAGTCGGTGACCGACGAGCGGACCCGCGGCGACGTCCTCTCCAAGCGCTTCGACGAGGCCCTCGAGCGGGCTCGCCACGAGCCGGTGACGCGTCCTGAGCGAGATTTCGATCTCGACTGAGGCGCGGCGCCCCCCGTTCCCCGCCTTTCGGTTCACGAGTGCAGACGACCGCATCGGCCAGACTTCCGTCGATGGCTGCTCCCGCACCTGCGCCGGACGGCGCCGGGCCGGACGGCGTCCCGGCCGCGTCCCCCGCATCTCCACCGGAGGGCGCCGCCGCGCCGCCCCGCATCCTCGTCGGCACCTCCGGCTACAACTACGTGGAATGGCGGGGCAGCTTCTACCCCGAGAAGCTGTCCCCCAAGAAGATGCTGCCCTTCTACGCGGAGCGGCTGCCTACGGTGGAGATCAACTACACCTTCTACCGCATGCCGACCGAGCGGCTGCTCGCCGGGTGGTCCGACCTGACCCCGGAGCACTTCCGCTTCACCCTCAAGGCGCCGCGGCGCATCACCCACGAGGCGCGGCTGCGGGGCAGCGGGGACCCCACCGCCGCGTTCTGCGGGGCGGCGAGGTCGCTGGGTCCGAAGCTGGGCGTCCTTCTGTTCCAGTTGCCGCCGTACTTCAGGAAGGACCTGTCGGTGCTCGACGACTTCCTGGACGGGCTGCCGTCGGGGGTGCGGGCGGCGTTCGAGTTCCGTCACGCGTCGTGGCACGACCCGGCGGTGTTCGAGCGGCTGCGTTCGCGCCGGCTGGCCCTCTGCATCGCCGACAGCGAGCGGATGACGACGCCGATGGAGGTGACCGCCGACTACGGCTACTTCCGGCTGCGGGACGAGGGGTACCGGCCGGAGGACATCGCCCGCTGGGCGGAGACCATCACCGCCGGCACCCGGGACTGCCGGGAAGTGTTCGTCTACTTCAAGCACGAGGACAAGGGCAAGGGGCCCGAGTTCGCCCGGCAGTTCATCGACGCGCTGCCGGATCCCGGCCTGACCTGAAACGGCCTCTCGGACCAGTTCCGCGGCATCCGGGAACGGCTCGCCGCCGCGCCGACGGCCTGACCTGAAACGGCCTCCGGACCAGTTCCGCCTGGGCCAATCGGCACTCGGGCGGGCGCGCCGATCCGCGGTCGTGGGCGCACGACCGGCGTGGCGACCGCCGCCTGCCGTCTCGCGGTTGCCGCCCGACGGACCCCGGTTCGAGGAATGCCTCGCCGCTGCCGTTGCGCGGCGACCGGACGGCCGGCCGCATCCGGTCGGGGTCCACGCGGCGTCTACGTCGCCGGCGACGCCCGTTCCCGCACGACCTCCACCGCCCGCCGTTCCGCCCAGTAGCCGTCGAAGCCGGCTTCCGCGCGCGCATAGAACCCGCAGTGGCCCCCGTGGGGCGTGATCTGCACGGCGACATGCGGGTTCTCGACGATTCCCGGGTCGTCGAACTGCTCGGGCGGGATGAAGGGGTCGTCGGTGGCGCTGACGACGAGGGTCGGCACCCGGACGCGGTCGACGACGCGGAGGCTGCTCGCCCGGTGGTAGTAGTCGGCGGCGTCCCGGAACCCGTGGTGCGGGGCGGTGAAGCGCTCGTCGAACTCCCGCACCGTCCGCACCGAGCCGAGCCGGCCGAGATCGAACCGGCCCGGCCACGCCCGCGCCTTCCGCCGCATGCGGCGCTTCAGGTTGCGCACGAAGTTCCACTGGTAGAGGCGGTTCGCGGGCCGCTCGAGGGCCTCGACGCACATCCCCAGGTGCATCGTGGGCGACACCGCGACGATCGCGCGAAGCTGGGGCGGCGCCTCCGCCCCGTAGTCGCCGGCGAGGCGCACCGCCACGTTGCCGCCGAGCGAGTAGCCCGCGACCGCGATGGCGGGAAGCCGGTCCAGCGCAATCAGCTCCTCGATGACCGCACGCGGGTCGGCCGAGAGGCCCGAGTGGTAGAGCCCGGCCGACAGGGCCTCGGTGCCCCCGCAGTTTCTCTGGTTCAGCAGCACCGCGTTCATGCCCGCCGCGAAGGCCTTGTCGGCGAGGCCGCGCATGTAGTGGGCCCGGCTGGAGCCCTCGAGACCGTGCAGGGCGACGAGGGTCGGGCGGCGGCGCGGCTCCGCCTGCCAGTGGCAGTGGGCCAGCACCCGGGCGTCGGGGGCGACGTCGAAGTAGCGGGGCACGGGCGGCGGCAGGCGCGGGAAGCGCCGCGGGCGGCCCCACGTGAACAGGGTCATGCGGTGCCCGCCCCGGAGGCGCGGATGGGGAACGAAGCCGTCCGCGGCGCCGCACGGGATGGTCGTCGTCATCGTCGGGGTCTGGGAGCCCGTGGCGAAAGCCCGCTGCATTCGAGCCGCGGTGCATCCCGCCTGCGCCCGGCAACCGTCGCCTTCGGCTCCGATTGCCGCCCAACCGCGCCTGCCGGGAGTCTGCGCCGTGGCCGGCGCGGACTCCCGGTTGCGTTGTTCGTCGGTGGCATATGCTCCACATGCGCCCCCTTACGCCTTGTCAGGCGGGCGCCTCGCGGCTCTCGGTGCAACGCGGGGTTTCACCACGGGCTCCCCCGCGGGCTCGCGGTCGTCCGCGGTGGGGCCGTAGATGGGCGGTATCCGGCATTCCCGCATGCGCAGGTAGACGCTGAGCTGCCCGCGGTGGTGGACGAGGTGGTTCAGCACGAGCGCCTGCACCATCGCGATCCGGGGCAGGGAGAAGACCACCCGGCCGTCGCGCCGCAGGGTCCAGAATGCGACGAGCTCGTCGTCGGGGCGCGCGACGAGGGTGCGGCGGCCCGCGGCCGCGCCGGCGTCGAACCGGCCGAGCGCCTCGGTCACCGAGCCGACGGCGCCTTCGACCGGCACGTCGGCCAGATCGCGGCCCTCCTCGTTCATGATGCCGCAGGTCCAGGCGGGAATCTCCGCCAGATGGCCGGTCAGCTCCGCGAACGTCCGGGCCCCGCCGCCGGGCCCCCACCCAAGCTCCGCCCCGGGCACGATCTCGATGAGGCGCCGGGTGGTCTCCAGCTCCCGGTCGAACTGCGGCAGAAGCATGTCGATGAGCGGCATGGGCCTGGACCGACGCGCGGGGATTGTACCCGCGAACCCGGCGCGGCGGACGCGCCAGCCTCCACGAGGCCGGCACACGCGGCCGCCCGGATGACGAACCGCGCCCGTCCGCTCCGGAGATGGCACCGTCGTCCTCGTTGCTTGCGGTCGAGCCCAAGACGGGCGCCCGCCCGCGCCCGGAGATGGTGGGGCGGTGCCTTCTGGACCGGGCGCCGGCCGATTCGGGACAATACCCCCATGCGGCTCCGGCAGCTCAACATCGGTTGCTTCGGCGGCGGGACGGGGCTGCCCAGCCTCATCGGCGGCCTCAAGCAGAACCCGTGGCTGCGCGTCAATGCGGTGGTCACCATGTTCGACAGCGGCGGCAGCTCGGGGGTGCTGCGCGATCAGCTCGGGGTGCTGCCGCCGGGCGACGTCCTCCGTTGCGCGCTGGCCCTCGCCCGCAACGAGGCCGAGGCGCGGCGCATCCTGCTGACCCGCCTCTCCGGCTTCGAGCACGATCGGCTCGGCGGCCATACCGGCGGCAACCTGCTGCTCTCGATGATGGAGCAGTACACCGGCGACTTCCTCGCCGCCGTCGACGGGCTGCGCACGCTGCTGGACTGCGTCGGGCTGGTGTGGCCGGTCAGCGTCGAGCAGGCGGCGGTGTGCGCCGAGTACGAGGACGGGTCGACCACCCGCGGCGAGGTCGAGGTCGACGCCGGTCAGCGCGAGGGGCGCCGCGTCCGCCGCATCTGGCTAGACCCCGGGGTCGCCATCCACCCCGCCGCGGCCGAGGCCATTCCCGGCTTCGACGCCGTCGTCATCGGTCCCGGCAGCTTCCACACGAGCCTGGTGCCGACCCTGCTCCCGGCCGGCGTGCGCGACGCCCTCGCCGCCGTCGACGGGCCCGTCGTGCTCGTCGCCAACCTGCTCACCGAGGGCCGCGGCATGGCGGGCTTCACCGCCGCGACGGCGGTGGAGCACATCGGCGAGGTCATCGGCCGCCGCGTCGACGCGGTCATCGTCAACACCGGTCGGCCCGACGACGAGACCGTCGACCGCTATGCCGCCGAGGACAAGCGGCCCCTGCCGGTGGGACGCGTCCCGGACGGCTGCGAGGTCGTCACCGGCGAGTTCTGGGAGGGGACGTTCGCCCGCCACGCCCGGCGGCGCCTGGCCTACGCGGTATGGGGCGTCCTGTCCCGCCGGATCCTGTGGGACGACGGGGGGCGCGGTTAGGACAGTGATCGATATAAGGTTGCCAACTACCTCCAGATGCAGCCCGTTTCCACAGGTTCCTGCGCTGGGCACGTGGCAAGGTAATTCCCGTCACCGTCCTTAACGCGCCAACCGTCGCCGACGGCTCCCGCCGGCGCCCGACCGACCTTGCGGGGGCCCCCGCCCCCACGACGCAGACTCCCGGTCCGCGATCGCCCGCTTGCCGGCTCCCACCGGCGCCCGACCGATCCTGGCGGGAGCCCCGCCGCCACGACGCAGACTCCTGGCCCGCGATCGACCGCCTGACGGCTCCTGCCGGCGCCCGCCCGACCCCGCGGGGAGTCCCGCCGCTCTACGGCGCAGACTCCCGGTCGTCGCGCGCCAGCTTCTTGGCCGCGGCCTTCTCGATGATCTCGCGCAGCGCCTTGCCGGTGGCGCCCCCGCGGGCGGCGGCGCGGCCGGTCACCCAGACGTCCGGCAGGTCGGCGGCGAGGATGTCGTCGAAGTCGCCCTCGCTCTTCACGCTGAGGGGAGCGAAGGCGGTGATGTCGAGGGCGCCCGACCAGAAGTCGCGGTGCTTGATGAGCAGCCAGCTCCTGCCGCGCTGCGACGGGGAGGTGTCGGGGCGGTCGCGGGTCCGGACGAGGGCCCACGACCCCTTGAGCTTGTAGCCGTCGAGGGCGAACTTGAGGTCGCCCTTGCCGAGGGCCTCGCCGACGTCGTCGACCTCCGGGCTCCAGGCGCCGTAGTCCCACAGCATGACGATGCCCTGGCCGTAGCCCTCGGGGATGACGCCCTCGAAGTCGCCGTACTCGCGGGGGTGGTCCTCCGTCCGCACCGCGAGGTGACGGTCGCGGTGATCGAGCGACGGCCCCTTGGGCACCGCCCACGACAGCAGCACGCCGTCGTGCTCGAGCCGCAGGTCGTAGTGCAGCCGGCTCGCGAGGTGCTTCTGCACGCAGAAGTAGAGCGGCTTCGGCTTGCCGCCCCGGCGTGCCCGGGGTTTGCCGTCCCCGCTCGGCTCCGGGGTCTTCGAGAAGTCGCGCTTGCGTCGATACTCGTCGAGAGGCATGGCCCGAGGATAACAGCGGGGCGTTTGCGCGGCATGCTCGGACCCCTGGTGGCCGGTCGAGCCGGGAGCCCGTGGCGAGCCGCTCGTCATACCGAGGTCGGCGGGTCTTCCTCCGCCAGCCACCGGCCACTCGGACCTCCGGCGGCGCCATTCGGGCTGTGCCCCGCGGGTCGGTGCATAATGCAGGCGGAGAGACACAATGCTGACGGCCGTCCTGCTCTATCTCTCGGTCCTCGTCCTCGTCGGGGCGTACCGCAGCCGCCGGGTGCGGACCGGCGACGACTTCCTGGTGGCGGGCCGCGCGCTGCCGGCGCGGGTGCTGGTGTTCACCCTGCTCGCGACCTGGATCGGGTCGGGCAGCCTCTTCGCGGGGGCGGGGCTCGGCTACCGGGCCGGGTTCGCGGCCCTCTGGCAGTCGGCGGGCGCGTGGGCGGGCATCGCCCTCGTCTACTTCATCGCGCCGCGGGTGCGCCGCATCGCCCAGTACACGGTCCCCGACATCCTCGAGCTGCGCTACGGCCCGGCCGCGCGGGTGCTCGGCACCGTCACCACCGTGCTCGCCTACTCGACCATCGCCGCCTACCAGTTCCGGGGCGGCGGCCGCCTCCTCGCGTCGGTCGCGGGCGTCGACCCGGACACCGGGGCGTTCATCACGATGGCGTTCTGCGTCGTGTTCACGGCCCTGGCGGGCATGCTGTCCATCGCCTACCTGGACGTCGGCAACGGCGTGCTGATGACGATCGGGGTGGTGCTGGCGGTCACGTTCATGGTCGGCGACGCGGGCGGGCTCGGCGCCGCGGTGGGCGCGCTCCGGCCCGACCAGGTGTCGCTCTTCGGCAACCTGGGGCCGCAGGCGGCGCTCGCGCTCTTCCTGCCGACGATGTTCCTGCTCCTCGGCGAAGCGAACATGTACCAGAAGTTCTTCTCGGCCCGCGACGAGCGGGCGGCCCGGCTCGCCGTCGGCGGCTGGATCGTCGGGACGATGGTGGTCGAGACCCTGATCGACTCGACCGGCGTCTTCGCCAGCACCATCACGCCGGGGCTGACCGCGGTGGAGTCGGAGGAGATCGTCATCCGGGTCGCGACCGACGTGCTGCCCGCGTTCCTCGGGGTGGTCCTGGTGTGCGGGGCGGCCGCGATCATCGTCTCCACCGCCAACAGCTTCCTCCTGACCCCCGCCACGAACCTGATCCGCGACGTGTACCAGCGCTTCGTCGACCCGTCGATCACCGGGGCGCAGGTCATCGTCTACACGCGCGTCATCGTCGTCGTGCTGGGCCTCTTCGGCTACGTGGCGGGCAGGTTCTTCCCGACCATCCTCGCGATGGCCCTGTGGGCGTACACGATGTACGGGGCGGGCATCACCCCGGCCCTGCTCGGCGCCCTGCTCTGGCGCCGTGCGACCCCGGCGGGCGGGGTGGCGTCGATCCTCGTGGGGATGGTCACGACGCTCGGGTGGGAGATCGTCGCCCTCGCGAGGAGCGTCGACGGCGCGCCCGTCTACCCCCTGGGCCTGGAGACCGCGTACCCGGCGCTGGCGCTGTCCATCGGGACCCTCGTCGTGGTGAGCCTGGCGACGCCTCCGGTGGCCCGGCCGGCGGCCCTCGACGGCGAGGCGGCCTCCTGACGGAGCTCCGACAGGATGGCGCGGCGGCACGATGGTCCGCGTTGTCCGCGCCGTCCGCGCACACCTCGGGTGAGGCTGTCGCCGGCAGGCCTCCCGGTCGTTGCCGGGAAGCCGTCACGGCGGCGGCGGAGAGCCTCGGCTTCACCGCCGACGGACCGGCGCGCGGGGCGTCACTTCTGCTGCTGCGGCACGTACTCGGGGGGCGGCGCCGACTCCTCGCCGAAGAAGAACTCCTCCATGTACTTCGCCACCAGGTCCTGGGCCTCCTTCTGCCAGGGCATGAGGCGGTACTCGTTGAGGATCATCGTCATCCGCTCTTCCCACAGCTTCCAGGCGTCGGCGGAGACCTGCTCGTAGACGCGCCGGCCCAGCTCGCCGGGCCAGGGGGGCTCGTCGAGCCCGGGCAGCTCGCGCTGGAGCTTCACGCACTTCACGGTTCGGACGGGGGCGTCGGAATCAGGCATGGCGGTGGTCGGCTGGCGGCGCCGGTCGGGGGATCGTAACATGGGAAGGTTGGACCGGGTGCCGGTCTCCCGGGAGGCACCCGCCAGGCGCATGACCCATCACGAACCCATCCGCGGCGCCCGCCGGACGGTGGCCATGGCCGGCGTGCTCGGCGGCACGTTCCTCGCGGCCATCGAGATGACCGTCGTGGCCGCGGCCATGCCGACGGTCGCCGACCAGCTCGGCGGGCTCGCCTGGTACAGTTGGGTCTTCTCCGCCTACCTGCTGGCGTCGACGGTCTCGATACCGTTGTGGGGCAAGCTCTCCGACCTGTACGGACGCCGGCGCTTCTATCTCTGGTGCATCGGCATCTTCCTGCTCGGCTCCGCCCTCTCGGGGGCGGCCACCAGCATGGCCGCGCTCATCGCGTTCCGGACGCTGCAGGGGTTCGGCGCCGGCGGCCTCATGCCCCTCGGGATGAGCATCATCGGCGACCACTACACCCTGGAAGAGCGCGGCCGGACGCAGGGGCTGCTGAGCGCGGTGTGGGGAGTCGCCTCCGTGGTGGGGCCCCTCGCCGGGGGCTACATCACCGCCCTGCTCTCGTGGCGCTGGGTGTTCTACCTGAACATTCCGTTCGGCATCCTCGCCGCGGTGGCGGTGGGCGCCGCCCTGCGCGACCCCGCGCCCGGCGTCCGGCGCAGCGTCGACTACGCGGGGGCGGCCCTGCTGATGACGTCGGTCACGCTGCTGCTGCTCGCGGTCGGCCAGACCGGGGTGGCGGGCCGGGGGGCGTGGGCCGCGCTCGCGGGCGGGGCCGCGGCGGGGTTCGGCTGGTGGCTGGTGCGGGTCGAGCGGCGGGCGGCCGAGCCGATGGTGCCCCTCGATCTCCTCGCGGACCGGATGGTGGCGTCCATCGCCGGCATCGGGCTCCTCGTCGGCGCGGCGATGTTCAGCGCCATCACCTACGTGCCCCTTCTCGTGCAGGAAGGGCTGGGCGGCACCGCGGTCGAGGCGGGCCGCGCCCTGACCCCGCTGGTCCTCGGCTGGGTCGTGGTGTCGGTGATCGCCGGCCGCCTCGTGCACCGGACCGGCTACCGGCCGATGGTGCTGGGCGGCCTGAGCGGCGTCTCTCTCGGCTTCGTGGGCCTGACCCTCGTCGGCGCGGACACCCCCGCCTGGGTGCTCCGGGCCGACCTCGCCCTGATCGGCATGGGCATGGGGATGGCGATGCTCTCGCTCGTGCTCGCCATGCAGAGCGGGGTCGCGCGGCGCCATCTCGGGGTCGCCACGTCGTTCGGCCAGTTCACCCGCAGCATCGGCGGGGCGGTGGGCGTCGCCCTGTTCGGCGCGGTGATCGCGGCGACCGTCGCCGCGGGCGCAGGGCCTTCGCAGGCCGGCATGCTCCAGGCGATTCACCGCGTCTTCGGGCTCACCGCCGCCGTCGCCGGAGTGGCGGTGATCGCCGCCGCCCGCATGCCCGGCGGCCGGGTCTCCGACCTCGTCCACCCCGACCACGCGCCCGCCCCGGCGGCGTCGGGGGAAGCGTGACGGCTGGAGGGGGCCTTCGTCTGCGGCCGCCGGTCTGGAATGGAGGAGACCTGGAGCGGAACGCCACCCTTTCGACCGTTCTGCAGGTGCTGACGCTCCTGGTGTCCCTCGTCAGCGCGATCGGTGTGCTGATCGCCAACAGCAAGGTCGACCAGTTGACCGGTCAGGTCCAGGCCCTCCAGGAGCTGCTCGTCACGCACGTGACCACGCCCGGCATGCACTCCGACTGAACGCCTTTCGTGGCGCTTCCCGCACATTCCCTTGGCGCTGCGCTTCCCAACGAAACCGGTCTCAGTGGACTGACGCATCCCGGCCGGCCGCGGAGGCCGCCGGCTCCTGCCCGTCGAGCTGCAGCGTGGCGGTGACGACGCGGGCCACCTGGACGCGGGCGTCGTTGAAGACGGCGCCGCCGCCGACGTCGGTCAGGTCGTCGGGGACGAGGGCGTTGGCGGTGGCGCCGTTGAGGGTGCTCATGCGCCAGAGCCCCTTGGGCAGGGCGACGGTGCCCCGGCGGACGCCGGCGTCGAGCGCCACCGGGCAGTGCACCTCGCCGAGGGCGTTGAAGACGCGGGCGGTGTCGCCGTCGGCGAGGCCGCGCGGCTCGGCGTCGTCGGGGTGCATCTGCAGGCGGGCCACGCGCGTGCGCAGCTCGCCGAGGGTGGAGTTGACGGTCTTGCCGGTGGACGGCGAGATCAGGGCGAGGGGATGGTCGGCGGTGGCCGGATCGGGCCGGAAGCGGTAGATGCCCTCGGGGCTCTCGCGCTCGAGCTCGTCGGGGAACAGCCGCACCTTCCGGTTCGGGGTCCGGGGATGGACGTCGACGAACTGCACCGGTGCGCCCTCCGCCACCCCGAGAGCGATGCCCGACTCGAGCAGATCGCCGCGGGCCTCCTCGGGCAGCGCCGCCGCGAGCTCGAGCAGGGCCTCGGCGTCGGTTCCGTACCCGGCGCCGACGTCGAGGCCCAGCCGGCCCGCGAGCTCCGCGAACACCTCGACGTTGGGCCGGGACGCGCCCACCGGCTCGATGACGGGGCGGGCGAGCTGCAGGTTGGTCGACCCGTAGCTCTGGGCGACGTCGTAGGACTCGAGGAACGTGGTGGCGGGGAGCACCACGTCGGCGAGGGCCGCGGTGTCGGTCATCACCTGGTCGAACACCACGGTGAAGAGGTCGTCGCGGGAGAGCCCTTCGATCACCCGGTTCTGGTTCGGCATCGTCGCCACCGGGTTGCAGTTGTAGACGAACAGCATCCGGATCGGCGGGTCCCGCAGCTCGAGCAGGGCCTGCCCGAGCCGGTTCATGTTGACCACCCGGGTATCGGGCTCGGGGGCGCCGATCCACGACTCGGCCGAGAGGTTCCAGGCGGCGGTGTTGCTCATCGAGTAGCCGCCGCCGCGGACCCCGAACTTGCCGGCGACGGCGGGCAGGGCGAGCACCGCGAGGGCCGCGCTGCCCCCGTTGCGGTTGCGCTCGAGCCCCCAACCGCACCGGATGACGGCGGGGGAGAAGTCGGCGTACATCTCGGCGAAGCTCTCGATCAGCCCCGGGTCGAGCCCCGCCACCTCCGCCGCCCGGTCGAAGGTCCATTCCGCGCAGCGCTCCCGCAGCCGGTCCGCGCCCTCGGCGTGGGCGGCGAGGAACTCCTCGTCGGCCCGATCGTTCTCGAACAGGTAGCGGTGGACGGCCAGCGCGACGGCGACGTCGGTCCCCGGCCTGACCGCGAGGTGGATGTCGGCGCGCCGGGCCAGGTTCGTCCGGCGCGGGTCGACGACCACCAGCGCCGCCCCCGCCTCCTGCGCCGCCTTGATGGGCGGCACGAAGTGGATGCCGGAGCTGGACGGATTGGCGCCCCACACCACGATGAGCCGGGCGTGGCGATAGTCGGCGGGGGTCACGCTCGGCATCTTGCCGTAGAGGGCCTGGTTGGCGGTGCTCGTCGGCAGGGCGCAGACGGTGCGGGCGAGCCGCGAGGCGCCGAACTGCCGGAACAGCCGGGCGTCGACGGTGTCCTGGGTGAGGAGGCCGTTGGACCCGCCGTACGAGAACGGGAGGACCGCCTCGGCCCCGACGGTGTCGCGGATCTCGATCATCCGCCCCGCGATCAGGGCGAGGGCCTCGTCCCACGTGGCCTCCCGGAACTCGCCGTCGCCGCGGCGGCCCCCGCGGACGAGGGGCCGGGTCAGGCGGGCGTCGCCGTACACCCGCTCGCCGAACCGGCGGACCTTCCCGCAGATGTAGCCGTCGGTGACGGGGTTCCTGCGCGACCCGTCGATGGAGACGACGGCCCCCCGCTCGACCGCGACCTCGAGGCTGCAGGTGTCCGGGCAGTCGAGGGGGCAGACGGTGTGCACCGTCGACCGGCCCCAGGTAGGCTCGTCGTCGGGTCTGGACATCGGGCCAGTGTACCATCCGGTCCGGCGGCCCGCGTGGTGTAGGGTATGGACATGGCGCGGCGTCGATCCCGATCGGAGCCGGTTCGCCGCGGGCCGGGCTGGCTGCCGGCGGCGCTCGTCGGCGGTGCGGTCCTCATGGCGGTGCTGCCGGTCTCGCGCTCCGCCGTCGAGTCCGCGTACTCGCAGGGGGTGTATCCCGTTCTGCGGCAGCTCGTCACGGCGGCGACGAACCGGGCGCCCCTGGTGCTGTTCGACTGGCTGCTGCTCGGGGGGGCGGCGGCCATCCTCGGATGGATCGCGTGGCGGCTGCTGCGCCCGGGGCGGCAGGGGCGGCTGCGCGTGCTCGGCGCCGTCGCGGCCCGCCTCGCCGTCGTCGCCGCCACGCTCTACCTGGTGTTTCTCGCCACCTGGGGACTGAACTACCGGCGCGAGACGCTGGCCGAGAAGCTCGCCTACGCGGAAGACCGGGTGACCCCGGCGGTCCTGGAAGCGCTGACGGCGTCGGCCGTGGCCCGTCTCAACGAGCTGTTCGAGGCCGTCGAGACGCGGTCGTGGCCGCAGCTCGAGGAGCTGCCGGCCGAGCTCGGCCCCGCGGTCGAGCGCGTGCAGCGCGAGCTGGGCGCGTCCCGCCCCGCCCCCGCCGTCGTGCCGCGGCGCTCGCTGCTGACCCCGTACTTCCGGCGCGCCGGCATCGACGGCATGACCGATCCGTTCTCGCTCCAGGTGCTGGTCAACGACACCGTGCTGCCGTTCGAGCGGCCCTTCGTCACCGCGCACGAGTGGGCCCACGTGGCCGGCTACGCCCACGAGGCGGAGGCCAACTTCGTGGCGTGGCTCACCTGCCTGGCCGGCGACGAGCGCATGCAGTACAGCGGGTGGCTCAACCTGGTGGGGCGGCTTCTCGGCGCGGTCCCGGAGTCGTCGCGGGAGGCCCTCGGCGCCCTGCTCGGCCCCGGTCCGCGCGCCGACTACGCCGCGATTCGCGCCCGGACGAGCCGGGCGGTGCCGGTCATCCAGCGCAGCGCCCGCCGCCTCAACGACGGGTATCTCCGGGCGAACCGGGTGGCCGGCGGGGTGCGGAGCTACGGCGAGGTCCTGCAGCTCGCGGTGGGCACGGATCTCGGCCGCAGAAGTTGGCCGGAGGCGGATGCCCGAGGACCGTCCGGGTCCGAGTGACGCAGGAGCCGCCGCGAGGCGCCGCGGCCCACGCTCCGGGCGGGGTATGATCTCTCCGCCATGTTCAAGCTGATTCCCACCGTGCGCGGCGGCGCCGCCAACTCGCCGATCCTCTTCAACCGCTACGCCAGCATCGAGGAGGCCCGCGACGCCACCAAGGCGCTGATTCACGAGAACGCCCGGGTGACCCGGGTGATGATCGTCGACGCCTCCGTCGACGGGTCGAAGTTCGTCGAGTGGATCGAGCGGTCCTGACGCCGGGCGTACGCACGGCCGCGAGGCGGAGGCCCGAGAAGGCTGATCGGCCGGCACCGGTCCTCTTCGAGTTGCGCGCCGACGAGAGTCTCGACCCGGCCGTTGCGGCAGTAGTCGACCATGATCCGGATCGTCGCGGCGCACGTCGGCACGCCGCCCGCCGGATTCCACGAGCCCCTGGCGGCTACGAATCGCGGTCGAGCGCCGCCGCGGAATCGGCGACAGCCCTTCGAGAACTCGCAAGGCCGGCGAGCCCAACGGAGTGACGAGCTTCGAGCCGGTTGCCCGACGCTGCCGGAGAAGCTGCGGCGTGAACCCCGAAGCAAAGGGGAGGTGCCTTCGCCCGGGAAGGGCCCGCGTGTCCCGGGCGGAATCGCGACCGGCGGTTGGGGAGCCGACAGTCGTGTCGCTGGTATCATGGCCTGCGCGGGCTGTTGGCGGGCGACTCCGCGAGGCGCTCCCGGGTACCCTCCAGCGAGGATGCGTATGACCCCGCGGGAGCGCAGCCGTGTTCGAGCATCGCTTCGATTGGGATCCGGTCAAGGCCCGCGGCAATCGGCGCAAGCACGGCGTCACGTTCGAGCAGGCGGCGACGGTGTTCAGCGATCCGTTGGCGGTGTCCGTTCCGGATGACGACCACAGCGACGGCGACGAACGCTGGGTGACCTTGGGGTGTGCACGGAACGGGATGTTGCTGGTGATAAGTCACGCGTATCACGAAGCCGGCATCAATGCGGCCGACGTACGGATCATCTCCGCGCGGCCGGCGACGAAACACGAACGCCGGCAGTACGAATCAGGCACATGAGGCCCGAGTACGATTTCTCCAAGGGTGAACGTGGCAGGTTCTTTCACCCGAACGCCAAGCTGAGTCTTCCGGCCCGGGATCTGGCGCTGGATTGGGTCGGACCTGCCGGAGATCTGGGTGCCTATATCACGGAGGAGTCTCGAAGGACCATCAGCGCCTACGCGGACCAGCCGCGCCTGGTCCTGGAGCATGCCAACCTCGAGCAGGATACCGCGCGTGGCGGCTACGCCCACCGGCAACTGTTCGAGCTGGTCCAGAACGGGGCGGATGCGCTCAGTGGCGCGTCCGAGCGAGGACGCATCGCGATTCGCCTGACCGGCGGCCATCTGTACTGCGCCGACGACGGCGAGCCGATCAACGAGGCCGGGGTGACGGCGCTCATGTTCTCTCACATGTCGCCCAAGCGCGGGACCAGCGAGATCGGAAGGTTCGGCCTCGGCTTCAAGTCGGTCCTCGGCGTGACCGACACTCCTGAGTTCTTCAGCCGCGCGGGCTCTTTTCGCTTCGATCGGCGGCGTGCTCGCGAGCGCATACGGGAAGTTGCGCCGCGCGCCGACCGTTTTCCGGTGCTGCGCGTCGCCGATCCGATCGACCCCCATGAAGCCCGGGATGTGGATCCCGTTCTGTGCGAATTCATGGACTGGGCGACGAACATCGTGCGCCTGCCGCTCGAACGTGGTACCGCCGACGACCTCCGGCGGCAGATGCGCGACTTCCCATCCGCATTCCTCCTGTTCGTCGGGCACGTCGGACGATTGACGATCGACGACGGATCGACGTTGGACAGGGTTCTGAAGCTCGATAGCGTCGACCAGCAGTACCGGCTGATCGACAGCGGCACGGCCAGCAATTGGAAGGTGTTCAAGGTCATCCATCGCTTGTCAAGCGATGCCCGAGCCGACCGCAGGTCGCTCGATGACGGCTATGAAGTACCGATCTGGTGGGCCGCTCCGCTCGACAAGTTGACCGACCCTGGCAGCTTCTGGGCGTATTTCCCTACGAAGACCGCGAGCCTCGTCGCGGGCATCCTGAACGCGCCATGGAAGACGAACGAAGACCGCCAGAATCTCCTCCCAGGGCCGTACAACGAAGCACTGATTGACGCGTCGGCGGAGATGGTCGCCGCGAATCTGCCGGACCTCGCGACGCGTAGCGACCCCGCAAGGCATCTGGATGCCCTGCCGCGACGTCATGAGGCGGGCGACTCCTCTCAGATTGAACGACTGCGCAAGTGCTTGCTCAACGCGCTGTGCGGACGCGCGGCGATCCCTGACCAGGACGGCGTCCTGCGCAGCATCCCGCGCGTCAACTACCCGCCCAAGGAGTTGACTTCGGACGGCGCGCTCGGGACACGGATATTGGAAAAGTGGGCGCAATGCTCGGGGCGACCGTCGAACTGGCTTCATCCGCGCGCGACTCCCCGCACGCGCCTCGCCCGCGTCGAACTGTTGATCGAGGAGTGGAAATCGGCACACGGGCATTCGCAGCATTGTCCGCGGCATGCCTCCGTACAGGAGTGGTTGGAAGCGCTGGTGACGGGCAAGACGGGAGACGCGGCAGTCGAGGCGTCCAGGGCCGCCCTTTTGACGGCGGCCGCGATCCCGCGGCGATTGCGCAACCCGCGCACGCTGGGCAACATCATCCTGATGCAGAATGGGAACTGGCAGACGGTCGACCCGGAACACGCGTTCTTGCCGCGCGACCCGGCGGACGCGGGTTCGCCGCTCAACGCCGACGCGCTCGTGCACGCGAGGCTGGCAGTGGACCCGGAAGCACATCGCGCGCTCCGGGAACTCGGCGTAAACCTCGAATCGGCGGAGAGTCACTTCCGCCAGGTCGCGTCACTGCGGCTGGGCGACGATTCCTGGGCCCCAGCATCCGACGAGGAATGGTGCCGATTCTGGGCCCTGAGCCGCGACATGGAGACCACGCGCGCGGAGGCGGCCATCACCGACCAGCGACGCTGGCGGGAGCTTCTCCGCGTACGCACACAGGCTGATGCCTGGGCGCCGGTCCATCATGTCCTGATGCCCGGCGCAATCGTGCCGGGTCCGAATGGCCGGGAGCGGCGGGCCGCCGTCGATCTGGAGTTTCATGAGGCCGACGAAGAGTTGCTCGACCGTCTCGGTGCCGTGTCCGGGCCGGCCGGCGAACGGGAGTTGTCCGTCGAATCCTGGTTCCGTTCGTTCCGGGACGAAGCCCGCGGTCGGTTCACCGCTCGTCAACTGCCGAGCCGCCCGCACTTCTACCTGCTCAAGTTCAGCTCCACCCGCGGCCCCGGCCCGCTGGACGTTCTCGACTTCCTGACGGACGACGGTCGCGCAGCCTACACGAGCCTCCTCCTGGATCTGGATTCCGTCTACGAATCGTGGGTGATGAGCCACGACACGCGGCCGGACCACTATCCGGAACTGATCGTCGACCCGCCGGCCGTGAGCATGTTGCGCGAAAAGGGCGCACTCCGCACGTCGAGCGGCGTCGTTCCGCTTGGCGACGCGCTTGGCGCGCGGCCGAAGAATCGCGAGGCCCGCGATGCGCTGCTGGCGCACGCCAACGCCGATCGGATCAGGGCCGCCTTCGACTTGGCCGTCCCGGCAGAATCGACTCCGGAGTTCATCGGAGAAGAGGATCCAGTGCCGTTGATCGACGTGTGGCCCGGATTCTGGTCGGTACTGAAAAGGTTGGGGCTTGACTTTTCCGGCGCAAGGCAAGGCGCCTTGCTCGTGCGCTGTGAGCGGATTCTCGTCGGCGGCGACGACTGCGAGTCCGTGCTGCACGCGTCCAATATCTATGTTCGCCGCTCGGGTGACCGTGGCGACCTCCTCAGTGTCCTGCAGCTCGTCCCCGAGCTTGCCAGCGTGCTGGAGACCGGTGACGAAGCCCGCGGTCTATTGCTCGATGTATCGGAGGCGATTCTCGGCTACGCGCCTCCGCCGAACGTCGACGGGCAGCGCGCGGCCGTCCGTGAGCTGCCGACCGACGCGGAGCGCCTGCTGAAGGCCGTGGGCGCATCGGCGCTTCGCCGACGCCTGCCCGAATCTCTGTTGGCCATACTCGAGGGCGACAGCACACCGCTTCCAGGCGTTACTATCGCGGAAGCGGCCATCGCAACGCACCACACGGGCACGCTCAGACACTATTGCCACGCCCTGGATCACCTGGATCCGCCACGGCGGTGGGCCGGGTCGCCCCGCGCGGTCGACTTCGTTCGGTCACTGGGTTTCTCCGCCGAGTGGGCGGGCGACCGCAACGTGCGGCGCGCTCCCTTCGTGGAGGTCGAGGGCCCGTATTCGCTTCCGGCGCTCCACGCCTACCAGAAGACGATCGTCACCGAGGTCCGGAACCTGCTGCGCGGGCCGGGGCAGGCCGACTCCATTGCGGCACGCGACGCCGTTCTTGGCCATCAGCGCCCGTACGGTCGGGGTCGCCGCGGCATGATCAGCCTGCCGACCGGGTCGGGGAAGACGCGGGTCGCGGTCCAGGCGATCGTCGAAGCCATACGGCACGACGACTTCAGCGGCGGCGTCCTCTGGGTCGCCGATCGGGACGAGTTGTGCGAACAGGCGGTCGAGGCCTGGAGACAGGTGTGGTCGGGCATCGGCTCTCGAGGGGCGCGGCTTCGCATATCGAGGTTGTGGGCGGGACAGCCAAGCCCCCAGCCGACGAGCGACCTGCACGTCGTCGTCGCGACGATTCAGACGCTCCGCGCCCGACTTGGGAACCAGCGTGGCGAGTACGACTTCCTGACCGGGTTCGCGCTGGTCGTGTTCGACGAGGCGCACCGCTCGATCGCGCCGACGTTCACCTCCGTCATGCAGGAAGTTGGTCTGACCCGGCGGCACGACGAAGACGAACCGTTCCTGATCGGACTCACCGCCACGCCCTATCGAGGGCACGACGAGGAGGAGACCGCCAGGCTCGTGAAGCGGTACGGCCGCCGGCGGCTCGACGCCGGTGCATTCGCGAGTGACGACCCCCAGGACGTCGTGTCCGAACTGCAGAGCATGCACGTGCTCGCCCTGGCGGACCATCGGACCATCGAGGGCGGTCACTTCTCGCTGAGCGAGGACGAGCTGGCCGAGATGGCCGGGGAGCCCCGGCCGCCGTGGCTTCCCCGTAGCGTCGAAGATCGCATCGCGCGGGATTCCACCCGCACGCGGCGCATTGTCGACACCTGCGAGATGCAGATTCACGGGGTCGATCCGGACTGGCCGACTCTCGTGTTCGCCACATCGGTAGAGCACGCGCAAACCATCGCGGCGCTGCTGAACACCCGCGGTGTGCCGTCGAGAGCTGTGAGCGGGACGACAGAGGCATCGGCGCGCCGGCGGATTGTTGAGGACTTCCGGCGCGGTGACCTCAAGGTGCTCGTCAACTACGGGGTGTTCCGGGAGGGATTCGACGCGCCTAGGACGCGCGTCATTGTTGTGGCGCGCCCGGTCTACAGTCCGAATCTCTACTTCCAGATGATCGGTCGAGGGCTGCGGGGTCCAAAGAATGGCGGCACCGACCGCTGTCTGATCATCAACGTCCAGGACAACATCGACAACTTCGAGAGGAAACTCGCCTTCTCCGATCTCGACTGGCTGTGGGCCTGACAGACCGACGCGGCACGTGCCAGAGCCGGGCGGCGCCGACGCAGGGCGCTACGGCCCGGCCGCCCGGCTCGCGGCCCGCGCGCCGGCGAGGATGTTGTAGAGACCGTAGTTGCCTTCGTGGCACGCGTACTCGTACAGCGGTGCGGCCGACCGCCTCATCGTCGTCTCGACGCTCCACGGCCGGGCGAAGGCGGTTCGATCGTCGACGGTGAACCGGTAGAGCAGCGTGTCGGCGTCGAGCAGGCTGAAGCGCTCGACGAGATGGAGGTCGGGCCCCAGGGCCTCCAGGATCTCCATGTTGGGGGCGGGGTGGGCGGTCCCGAGGTCCCTGAAGTTCGCGGTCTCGACGACCAGCGTGTCTCCCTCCCAACGGCCGCGCGAGTCGCCCCGCCACTGGCGCACGCCGGCGGAGAGGGTGGGCCGGCCGTCGAGCGGGACAAGTCGCGCGTCGTTCACCATCTCGTTGAGAATCGCCACGTGCCCCGGGGTCTGGAACAACTGCACGAAGTTGTTGTACGCGCCGGGCAGCATCGGCGGTCCGGAATTGAAGCCGAGGATGCACCGCTCGTCCACGTCGCGGTCGGCCGGGCCGGCGTTGCGGCCCCGCGCCTCCGCGCGGGCGGCCATTCGCGACCGGCCCTCGGGGGTGTGGGCCGGCAGGCGCCCGTCCGGCGGGTCGACGATGAGCGACGTGCGGCGGGTCCCGGCGACCGTCGTGCCGTCGTCGAACCAGAACCGGTTGTAGCTGCCGGGGTCGCCCGCGCGCGGCGCCGTGTCCACCCGCGCGGCGGCCCGCGCCTCAGCCGCCGACACGTCCTCGTCGGT
>JAJEFC010000076.1 GCA_022820675.1 Vicinamibacteria bacterium
GAGCCAAGCCAAGCCAAGCCAAGCCAAGCCAAGCCAAGCCAAGCCAAGCCAAGCCAAGCCAAGCCAAGCCAAGCCAAGCCAAGCCAAGCCAAGCCAAGCCAAGCCAAGCTTGGCCGGGTGCCTGTCTTGAGCCCGCTTCCGCGGTGCCGGGCGGGGTTTTCGGCGTCCGAACCTGAATCCCGGCCTTCCGCCCCCCGGGCCGCCTTCGGTCGGGAAGACGGGAGCCACGCCCCCGGTCCTTGCAAACAACCCGCCTTTCGCTGGCTGCGCCGGGCGGCCCGCGCCGCCGCGGGCGGCCTCGCCCGATCCGTTGCGGCGCTCCCCCTGTGCCTGGCGCTGCTGCTTGGCCTCTCCGCCGGGGCGCAGGCGCAGACCGCGAGCCTGGTGCTCAATCCGACCGAGATCCAGGCGGCCTCCCTGGACGGCGCCACGGTCACGCTGATCCCCAAGAATTCCACTTTCCTGGGAGGAGGTGGCGGGGGCGTCGGATTTATAGATTACTTTGTCAACTTCCATCCTGACGAGCATACGAACCATCAATTGCATGATCCTTCCGGCGAGATCAGGCTGAGCGCGGCGGGTCTCGCCAAGATCACCCTGTCCGGCGCCCCCGCGGGCCTGACGGTCGCGAGCGGCAAGCTGCTCGCGCGGGAGCAGCCCCACTCCCACGGCGGGGGTACCAATGGCCACCGCTCCGCCGAGATCACGCTGGCCTACAGCGGCCCGGCGGTCACGGTGGACGATCCGGTAACCGTGACCGTCAGGGGCGGCAGCGATTCCGGTTTGCTTCGATGGGGAAAGGAGAATGATGCGAATTTCCCCCCCAACCTGTCCGCCGACTTCACGGTAAAGGCGGTGCCGCCCGGGGTCGCGGTGTCGAAGTCGAGCCTCACGGTGCCGAGGAACCAGACGTCGACCTACACGGTGGCGCTGAACAGCGCCCCCTCGGGGGACGTGGTGATATCGGCGGCGTCCGGGTCGACGTCGACGGCGACGGTGTCGCCGGCCACCCGGACCTTCACGAGTTCGGACTGGAGCGTCCCGAAGACGTTCACGGTGACGGGCCGGGGCGCGGGCACGACCGCGATCGGCCATGCGGTGCGGTCCACCGCGGACACGGCGGCGTACCCGACCACGACGGCGATTGCCGGGGTGGACGTGACGGTGACGGCCCCGCCGACGGCGGTTTTGATCCCGAGCAGCGGCGCGAGAACGCTGCCGGAGGGCGTGGATACGGATTTCATTCTGGCTCTGTCGCGGCACCTGGCCGCCGACGAGACGGTGACGCTGCCGCTGGCCGTCGGGGGCACCGCCGCCCGGGGGACGGACTACCGGCTTTCCTGCGCCGGAGTCGTTCCCGCCGGCGCCGCGACCTGCAACGGCATTGGCGGCGCCAGCCCTTCGATCACCTTCCACGGCGCGCGCATGCCCTGCAACGAAGCCCACGCCAGCTGCCGCCGCACCACCGGCCCGTTGTGGATCGAGATGGTCGAGGACAACATGGCCGAACCGGACGAGACGGTGACCCTGCGGCTCGGGGGCGGGAGTGTGGCGAGGCTGACCGTCAGGGACGCGCCGTCGTCGGTGGTCCTGTCGTTCGTTCTCGACCGCTACGAGAATACCGAGTTGGAATCCGTGATGCAGCCGGTGCTGGTGGCGGACACGCTGCCGGGCGGTGACATCGCGGTGCCGCTGATCTTCACGGACATCACGGCCGCGGCGGGGAAGGATTACGTGGTCGAGGACACGGTGACGTTCGAGGCGAACGGCAGGTTACGCAACTCCTTCGACCTCCCGATTGTGGACGACACCGCGTGCGAGGGCGATGAGAGCTTCCGGATGGCGGTCGACGCCTCGCGGCTGCCGGCCGGTGTCAGGTGGCGGGGCCGGCGCTCGGTGGTGATGACCATCGAGGACGACGACACCTGCACGGTCGGTTTCGACAGCGCGTCCTACAGTGTGCCGGAAGGGGGTTCGGTGAGCGTCACGGTGAGCATCGACCCGCCGCAGCCCACGGCCACGGAGCTGGGCATCGTCTACAGGGGCGCGGGGGAGGATGACGGGTGCGGCCAACTGAGGAGGGAGGGAATCTACGACTGCGGCAAGGCCTACGACCGTGACTATGCCTATGACGGCCAACAGAACCTGAGCTTCGGCAAGGACTACGAGGCGTCTCCCGGGAGCGTCACCATCCCGGCCAACGCGGGCTCGCACACCTTCGCCATCCGGACCGTGGCCGATCTGGCCGCGCTCAAGGGGAGTATCCCCGAGGAAGGCGACGAGACCTTCCAGATCGCCATTGACGCGGACGCGCTGCCGCCGGCGACCGTCGCGGGCGATCCGTCCCGGGCGACGGTGACCATCAGGGAAAGCGACGCGTCCTCGGTGACGGTCGCCGCGGACGCGGCCCGCGTGGACGAGGGTGGCGTGGTGACCTTCACGGTGACCGCCGACCCGCCGCCGAAGTCCCCCATCCCGGGGGAGCCCTTCACGGTGAATGTGGAGGTGGTCGAGGACGACTGGGACCGCTTCTCGGTCGTCAACGGGGGGCTTGGCCCAAGAAAGGTGGCCCTCGGCGCGGACGGCACGGCAAGCTTTTCGGTCGCGACCGTGGACGACGGCACGCAGGAGTTCCATGGGAGGCTCGCCGCCAGGGTTCTGATCGGCCAGGGCTACACCGTGGGCGGTGCGCCGGAGGCCGCGGTGGACGTGAGCGACAACGATCAGACTGGCGAATTCGTTCCCCTGACCCGTGGCAACCACATCCTGCCCGAGGGCGCCGCCGTGCTCATGAACTCCGCACTGCTGTCCGAGGACAGGGGTCCGCGGGACAAGGGATCCGATCGGCTGCAGCCGGGCCAGACGCTGACCCTGCCGCTGGTGGTGGGCGGGACCGCGACCCTGGGCGCCGACTACCGGCTGGTCTGCGGCGACCCCGCCCCGCTCGGGGCCGCCCGCTGCGATTACAACACGGGCGGCGAGATCGTTTCGATCACTTTCGACGGCAGTTTCACGAATAGCCATCGCGTCACCGGCCCGGTGCGCCTGGAAGTCATCGCGGACGATGACGCGGCCGAAGCCGACGAGACCGTGATCCTGACCCTCGGCGGGGGTCCCCCGCGGACGTTCACCATCACCGAGGCGCCCGCGTCGGTGAGCCTGACCTTCGCGGTGGGAGTCCTGGTGAATAGCGAGGGTGGACTGTCATATCCGACCCTGAGGGCAAGCCCCGTGACCGGCAGTCCCATCCCCCTGCCACTCGTCGTCACCGACTTTTCCGCCACGGCGGGCGTCGACTACACGATTCCCGACCAGGCGGTCTTTCCCGCGGACGGAGCCGACTCGTACTCGTTCCCGGTTTCCCTATTGCAGGACGACGCGGCCGAGGGCATCGAGGTCTTTGAGGTGGCGATCGACGCGGCGCGGCTCCCCGCCGGGGTGACGCTGGGGGACATTGGTTCGTTGGCGGTGATCATCACTGAAACCGACGGTCCGGAGATCGTGGCCACCCGGCGGTCGCTGGCATTGGAGGAGGGCGGCTCGGCGCGGTACGACGTCATGCTCACCGAACGGCCGTCCAGCGGCGTGACGGTGCGCATCGCCTCCGACAATCCGGACGTGACGGTGAGTCCGGCGCAACTGGATTTCACCACAAATTCCTCGGGGCCCAATTCCTGGCGCGGCCGCCAGACGGTGACCGTGGCGGCGGCCCAGGACAGTGGCGACGGCGCCGCCGACGACACCGCCGCGCTGACCCACACCGCCTCCGGGGGCGGCTACGAGGGAAAGACCGCCACGGTGGACGTCACCGTCGATGATGACGAAGGCGCCCCGGACCCGCCCGGCGTGACGGTCTCGCAAACCGCGCTCAGCCTGACCGAAGGCGGGTCGGCGGGAAGCTACACCGTGGTGCTTGACGCCGCGCCAAGCGCCAACGTGACCGTGACCGCCACCAGCGGCAACGGCGCCAAGGTGCGCGTCGGCCGCTCCGGGGACACCCCGGCCGCGAGCGTCACGCTGACTTTCACCCCGGCGAACTGGAGCCAGGCCCAGACCATCCTGGTGACGCCGCTGGACGACGCCGACACCAACGACGAGACCGTGGCCGTCAGCCACGGCGTGAGCAACACCGGCGGCTACGGCAACGTCGCCGCCGCGCCGGTGTCGGTGGCGGTGGACGACGACGACACCATCGCCGTGCCGCCGCCCCCGCCGCCCGGCTGCGTTCCCGCGCAGGTGGAGGCGGACGTGCGCGCCTACGCCGCGGAGACCCAGCACGGCCAGGCCCACGTGGACCGCTGGATGAAGGTGCTCGCGGCGTTTGGGGACGGCAACGGCTATTCGGCCATGACCGCCGCCGAGGCGCGGCAGATGCGGGACCAGTTTTCGGCGGGGCGCTGGAACCCGGTGGTGGCGGCCATCGAATGCATCGAGGGAATCTCCAGCGATCCCCTGGTCTCGGTGACCGGCGGCGCCGGCGTCACCGAGGGCGGGGACGCGGTGTTCACCGTCACCGCCGATCCGGCCCCGACATCGAGCCTGACGGTGACGCTGGTCGTCGCGGACGCCCCGGGCGGCGATTTCCTCGACCCGGGGGAGGAAGGGTCGCGGACCGTCACCATTCCGGCGAACCAGGCCTCGGCGCAACTGACGATCGCCACCCGGGACGACAGCGTGTACGAGGCGGACGGCGCGGTCACCGCGACGGTGGCGGGCGGCGGCGGCTACCGGGTCGGCAGCCCGTCCTCGGCCACGGTGGCGGTGGGCGACGACGACCCGGTCCCCGAGGGCAGGCCGACGCTGACGCTGAGCGACGCCGAAGCGAACGAGGCCGGTCAGAACATCTCTTTCCTGCTGACGCTCAACCGGCCCCTGGCGGAGGGCGAGCAGATGGTGCATTTCTCCTACCGGCTGCGGGAGTCGGATCCGGTGTCGGCGAAGGCGGGCGAGGACTTCACCGCGCACAGCGGGGGCACGGGGAATTTCCTCGGCGGGGGAACCAGCATCCGGCTGCGGTTCTACGTGTACTGCGACAGCGTGGCGGAGGGCGACGAGACCTTTGAGGTTGTCCTCACGGGCGTGCACGGGGCGACGGTCGCGGACGGGTTGGCCGTCGGCACGATCAAGGACCGGGGCACGAGGGCCTGCCGGTACGACCCGGACGCGGCCACCGCGGGGGTTCCGCCCGCGGGCCTGTCCGGCGAGGCGGACGGGACAAGCGGCCCGGACCCGGCAAGGGAGCGGGACCGCTGGAATCCGCGGAACGACACGGCGGGATTCGAGCCGGGAACGGCGACGGATTTCGCCGCCGGAAGCTGTGTGTCGCCGCGACTGCGGTCCGAGGCGGCGGCGAGAGCCAACGAAACCTGGCGCGGCCCGGTCCATGTGGAGCGCTGGCTGCGGGTGGGGCGGACCTTTTCCGGCGGGGCCAACGACGCCACGGTGGTGACCCCCGCCGAGGCGAATTTCCACGCCGCGGCCGGCCAGCCGGGCTGGCTCCCCGTGGCGGACGCGCTGCGGTGTATGGAAAACCGGGCCATGCGGGAGGCGCTGTCGAGATAGGGGGGACGGGATTGTCGACAGCAAACTCTCGCGCCCGCAAGAGCGTGAGGGTTTCCCCGCCGCCACGGTCGGGCGCAGCCCGCCGGGTCCGGGCCTTCCGGCCCTGACTGGGCGGAAGGCTGTTGTTCGAGTCTGTTTTTGCCCGTCCGACTCAATCGGCCAGCTTCTTTCCGACCAGGGTTCGCTTGAGGCGGGCGTATTGCGGCATGCCCTCCCGATAGGGCGGGTAGTCCTCGCCCCGGATCAATGGGGCGAAGTACCGCCGGGCGGCTTCGGTGATATGGAAGCCGTCTTCGCTGATGTACTCCCCGGGCATCTTCTTTTCCACATTGGCCACATCCGCCAGCGGGGCTTCGCCGATGCTCCAGGAGTATTCGGGGCCGTCGCCGCGCACGATGATGGGCATGACCGCGTTCTTCCCCGCCATGGCAAATTCCACCGCCGCCCTGCCCACGGCGTAGGCCTGCTCCACATCGGTTGCCGAGGCGATATGGCGCGCCGCCCGTTGCAGGTAGTCGGCGACCGCCCAGTGGTATTTGTAGCCAAACTCCCGCTTGACCAACTCCGCGATCAGCGGCGCCACGCCGCCAAGCTGGGCATGGCCGAAGGCGTCGGTTCCACCGGCCTCGGACAGGAACTTGCCATCGGGCCCCCTGACTCCTTCGGAAACCACAATGGCGCAATAGCCGTGCTGTTCCACGCAGCCCCTGACCTTGCCCAGGAAGCGGTCGCGGTCAAATGTGACTTCCGGAAAGAGAATGACATGGGGCGGGTCGCCGGCGGTTTCGCTCGCCAGCCCGGCGGCGCCGGCAATCCAGCCGGCATGACGGCCCATGACTTCCACGACGAAAACCCGGGTGGACGACTCGCACATGGAGGCCACATCGAGGCCGGCCTCGCGAATCGACACGGCAACGTACTTCGCCACCGAGCCAAAACCAGGGCAGTTGTCGGTGATGGGCAGATCGTTGTCCACGGTCTTGGGAACGCCGATGCAGGTGACGGGAAAGCCCTGCTCGATGCTCAGTTGCGCGATCTTGTTGGCGGTATCCTGGGAATCGCCGCCGCCATTGTAGAGAAAGTAGCGGATATCGTGAGCCTGGAAGACCGCAAGCAAGCGGTCGTACTCCCGGGTGTTTTCGCGATAGGACTTGAGCTTGTAGCGGCAGGAACCGAACGCACCCGCCGGGGTATGCCGCAGGGCGGCAATGGTTTCCGCCGATTCCAGGCCGGTATCGATCAATTCCTCATTCAGCGCCCCGATAATTCCATTGCGCCCGGCGAACACCGTGCCGATCCGCTCCGGATACTTCCGCGCGGTCTCAATCACCCCACAGGCGCTGGCATTGATGACGGCGGTAACCCCGCCGGACTGGGCATAAAACAGATTGGCCTTGCTCATGAAAATTCCACAACTCACCAGAACGGGCGGCAATATGTGCCATCAGTCCCCACAGGTCAAGCGCACCCGGCCAGACAAGCCGCTCCGGCCTGGGGCCGTAGCGGTTGCCTGTGGGGGCAGGGGGTGCAAGAATGCCGCTGATTTGGAACGGGTGGCCTGATGCGAATCATCATTGGCATGTCGGGGGCGAGCGGCGTGATTTACGGCGTTCGGCTGCTGCAGGCGTTGCGCGAGGATGCGGCGATTGAAACGCATCTGGTGGCGACGGATGCCGCCCGGCTCAATCTTTCCCTGGAAACCGACTACAGCTTTGACGAAGTCAAGGCCCTGGCCGACCACCACCATTCCAACAAGGACATCTCCGCGAGCATTGCCAGCGGCTCATTCCGCACCGACGGCATGATCGTCGCGCCCTGCTCCATCCGCACGCTTTCCGCCATCGCCCACTGCCATTCCGGGTCGCTCATCAGCCGCGCCGCCGATGTCACCCTCAAGGAATGCCGCCGCCTCGTGCTTGTGCCGCGGGAGACCCCGTTGCACGCGGGACATTGTGAAACCCTGCTCAAGGCCGCCCGGCTCGGCGCCGTACTCGCCCCGCCCATGCCGGCCCACTACATCCGGCCACAGTCGGTGGAAGAACTCGTTGACCATCACGTGGGCCGCATCCTCGACCTGTTCGGCATGGAGACCGGCCTGGTCCGCCGCTGGGAACGGTCGAGCTGACCCATACAGGAGCCTGCGCCGTAATCTGCTGGAACAGTGCGGAGCTTACTTGCGGTTGAGATACCAGCCGATGGTGCTCGCAAGGCCGGTGGGGAAATCGGTTTTGGGCTGGTAGCCGAGTTCCCGGGCAATCTTGCCGGCGTCGATGGCGTAGCGGGTGTCATGGCCCGGGCGGTCGGTGACGAAAGCGATCAGGCTGCTTGCCGGCATGCCTTTGGCGGGAGGGGCGTCGGGATAGCGTTCCGCCAGTTCCGGCTCGGCCGCGAAGCGGCGGTCGAGGATGGCGCAGAGTTCGTGGATCAGGTCGATATTGGCGTATTCATTGTTGCCGCCAACGTTGTAGGTTTCCCCTCGCCGCCCCTTTTGAATGCAAAGCTCAATGGCGCGGCAATGGTCTTCCACATGGAGCCAGTCGCGAATCTGGCGGCCGTCTCCGTAGACGGGCAATGGCTTGCCCTTGAGGATGTTGGTCAGGAACAGGGGGATGAGCTTTTCCGGGAACTGGCGGGGGCCATAATTGTTCGAGCAATTGCTTGTGACCACTGGCAGGCCGAAGGTGCGGTGGTGGGCGCGCACGAGATGGTCGGCGGCGGCCTTGCTTGCGGCATAAGGTGAATTCGGGGCGAAGGGGGTGTCTTCGCGGAACGGTGGGTCGTCCGGGCCGAGGGCGCCGTAGACCTCATCGGTGGAAATATGCTGGAACAGGCGGTTTTCGCGGGGCCTGTCCGGTTCCAGCCAGACTGCGGCAGCGGCCTTGAGCAGGCTGTGGGTGCCCACGATATTGGTTTCGACGAAGGCGTCCGGTCCGGTGATCGAGCGGTCCACATGGCTTTCGGCGGCGAAGTGTACGATGGTGTCGATGGCGTGCCCGCGCAGCAACTGCTCCACGAGTTGCTGGTCGCAGATATTGCCGTGGACGAAATGAAAATCCTCCTGGCCTTCCCATGGGGCGAGATTGGCGCGGATGCCGGCGTAGGTCAGGGCGTCGAGGACGACGATAAGGTCGCCGGGATGCTTGCGCCGCCAGTAGTGTACGAAATTGGCGCCAATGAAGCCGGCGCCGCCGGTGACAAGCAAGGCGCTCATGGCCGGACCGTCCGGGCGTCTGCCGCATCAAGCCGGGCGGCGGCGCGGCAGCCAGGGGGTAAAGGTTTCCCGCATGAAATCATCTTGCCGCTTCCTGTTTCGCGATAGCCTGAATGACCCGGTTCAACTCCTCGCGCCAGTCGACTTCGGGCATGCCCAATTCCCCCAGGGCCCGGCCACGGTCCATGACGGTGTAAGCCGGGCGGCGGGCGGCGGCGGGATAATCCGCAGTGGCAAGGGGCTTGATGGGAATCTCCCCTTGTAACAAGCCCGAGGCAAGTCCCTGCCGCCGGATTTCCCGGGCAAAGCCGAACCAGCTTGTTACTCCGCCATCGTTCCAATGATACAGGCCTGCGCCAGCCTGCCGGGGAAGCATACGCCAGATGAGCCCGGCGAGAGAATGGGCGGAAGTCGGGCAGCCGGTCTGGTCGCTGACCACGGCGACCTCGTCCCGCCCGGCCAGCAGCCCCAGCATCGTTTTCACGAAATTTTGGCCAAATTCGGAGTACAGCCAGGATGTGCGAAGGATGAAGCCCTGGCCCCGGGGCAGTTTTGCGACTTCCCCCTCGCCGGCCAGCTTGCTTGCGCCATATTCGCCGAGCGGGGCGGTCGCATCCCCCGGAGCGTAGGGCCTTGCCGCCTTGCCGTCGAAGACGAAATCCGTGGAAACGTGAATCAGCCGGGCTTTCCGCCCGTCGCACCAGCGGACCAGATTC
>JAJEFC010000113.1 GCA_022820675.1 Vicinamibacteria bacterium
CTCGGTCAAGGACCTCATCGACGTCGCCGGCCTGCCCACCACCGCCGCCTCGCGGGTCCCCCGCGGCGCACCGCCGACCGCCGACGCCCCGGTGGTGGCGCGGCTGCGGGCGGCGGGCGCGATCGTCATCGGCAAGTGCAACCTGCACGAGTTCGCGTTCGGCACCACCGGCGAGGACTCGGCGTTCGGCCCCGCCCGCCACCCCCTCGACCCGGGCCGGTCGCCGGGCGGGTCGAGCAGCGGGTCGGCGGTGTCGGTGGCCGCGGGCATGGCGTGGGCGTCCATCGGCACCGACACCGGCGGGTCGGTCCGCATTCCCGCCGCCGCCTGCGGTGTCGTGGGACTGAAGCCGACCTTCGGCGAGGTGTCGTGCGAGGGCGTCGTCCCCCTCGCGCCGAGCCTCGACCACGTGGGGCCGCTCGCCCGCTGCGTGGCCGACGCCCGGCTCGTGTTCCGCGCCCTGCGGGGGGCCAACCCGGCCCGCCACGCCGCCCGCGACCCCGTGACGCGGCGGCTCGGCTGCCCCCGGCCGTTCTTCCTCGACAAGCTCGATGCCGGCGTGCGCGAGACCTTCGAGCAGGCCCTCGAACGCCTGCGCGACGCCGGATGGGATGTCCGCGACGCGCCCATCAGCCACGCCGAGGACACCCCCGCGGTGTGCCTGCACCTGCTGCTGCCCGAGGCCGCCGCCGCTCATGCCCACGGTCTCCACCACCACGCGGACCGCTATTCGCACGACGTGCGACTGCGGCTCGAGCTGGGGGGCTACGTGATGGCCGAGGACTACGTGCGCGCCCAACGCGGGCGCGCTCTGCTCGCGGAATCGGTCGACGCGGCCCTCGCCGGTCGCGACGCCCTCGTGCTACCGGCCCTCGCCATGCCGCCGCCCCGGCTGGGCGCCGCGACGGTCGAGATCGACGGCCGGTCGGCGCCCCTACGGCCCCTCATGCTCAGGCTGACCCAGCTCTTCAACGCCACCGGGCACCCCGCCGTCTCGATCCCGTCCGGTCCGACCGCCGGCGACCTGCCCTCCGGCCTGCAGCTCGTGGGGCGGCGCAACCGCACCGCCCATCTCCTTGACGTCGCCGAGGCCTGCGAGGCCGCGCTCTCCGACTGAACCACCCTCCCATACCCAACCCCACTCTGCCGCCCAACCCCCTTCCGCTCCTCCAACCACTCACCCATGCCCCCTATTCCCGACGCGCACCCTCCCGATCCTCACCTTCGCATAGCCCCTCGCCCGCTCCTCCTTGACATCCCACACACGCTCACACCATGATCTCAACCTTGAATGGCTCCCCGACCGCTCCCACTCTCCGCCGTGACCGTGCGCCCATGCCTTCGTACGTGAGCCTCTTTGCCGGCTGTGGCGGCTTCGACCTCGGTTTCTCCACTGCTGGATTCCACTGTATCGCGGCCTACGACCACGACCCCGCTCCCGTCGCCACCTATAATCACAATCTCCCATCCCCAACTGCCGTCGTCGCCGACCTCAATACACAACGTCTCCCCCCCATGACCGACCGCCCCGACGTCGTCATCGCCGGCCCTCCCTGCCAGGGCTTCTCCACTCTGGGCCCCCGCAACCCCACCGACGCCCGCAATTCCCTACTCCTCAAACCCATTGACCTCGCTATCGCCCTCCGTGCCAAGACCCTCCTGATCGAGAACGTCCCCGGCGTCCTTTCTCGCGTATACGCCCGATACTGGCACGAGGCCCTCCATCGCCTCCAATGTAGCGGCTACACAACAGCCACCATCCGCGTCGCTGCTGTGAACCTCGGCCTCCCCCAGATCCGCCGTCGCGTCCTGCTCGTAGCTGCCCGTACTAGCTTCAACCCTCCACCCCCGACCCGCCACGCCCCTCCCGCACCCCTCCGTTCAGTGCTCACCATCTCCTCCGCCCTCCCCAATCACCAGCCTCGCCATCTAGATCCTACCTCCCGCGCTGCCCAAATCGCTCGTCACATCCAACCCGGACAAAAGCTCTCCAATGTTCGCAACAGTCACGCCTCTGTTCACACCTGGGACATCCCCAACGTCTTCGGTCCCGTGACTTCTCTCGAACGCGAACTCCTGCACACCGTGTTACTTCTCCGCCGTCGACATCGCGCCCGCCGCTTCGGCGACGCAGATCCCGTTCCCTACGCGGAACTTAAGTCTCGCTTCCGTTCCACCACCGACCGCCTCCTCACATCCCTCATCGCCAAGGACTACATTCGCGAAACCCAACCCCACCACTACGACCTCCGCCGTACGTTCAACGGCAAGTTCCGTCGCCTGCACCCCGATGTTCCCGCGCACTGCGTGCTTACCAAATTCTGCGACCCCACGCATTTTCTCCACCCCTCCGCCCCACGCGGTTTCACCGTCCGCGAAGCCGCTCGCGTTCAGGGCTTTCCCGATTCTTTTCGCTTTCTCGGCTCCGCGCGTCAACAAGCTACTCAAGTCGGCAACGCGGTTCCACCACCGGTAGCAACCATGCTCGCTCGTTGGATCCGCACCGAATTCCTCTAAACCACCATACGCCATGTCCGCACCCCACGAACTCGATCGCCTTGTTCAGCGCCTCGACGCCGCCTCCCATGATCCCGAGCTCCGCTACATGCGCCCGTTCCGTTCCTTCGGAGAAATCCTCCGCGAAATCCGCTTTCACGCCCGAGTGCGCTATTGGCAGTTCACCCCCACCTACGCTCATGACTTCGAATCCCGTCTACTCGCCTGGCTAACCAACCCTGGCATCAACACCTCAGACCAACAGACCTTACTTCGCTTGGTCCCCGAGCTTCAGTTTATTGACCGCGACGATATGGCCGCTTTGTATCGTACCGCCTATACACAACAACTCCGTCGCTGGCTCTTCGATCAACTTCGCCTCAATTTCACCTACCGGGAAATTGAAATACGCCGAGCCATCGCAGAAGCACTTCACCACACCTGGCTCTGCCCAATTACCGATAGCATGGACATCGCACAATTCTGCCACATTAACGCCATCCGGACAAAGGGCTATCGCCCCCAGTGGCACACCCTCCGTCAATTTGCGTCCCCTCTTAAGGTTCGTCGCTTTCTTCGCCGACATAACCTAACTCGCATCGTACTACTTGAGGACTTCGTCGGCTCAGGTGATCAAGTACGCCCGGCCCTACAATTCGTTCACGACATACTTCCCACAACGTCAGTGCTATTCGCGCCCCTGATCATTTCCCAAACTGGCTACGCCAATGCAGCACGTCTGACGGCTTCATGGCCCCGATTCACGGTCGCACCGACGTTTGTGATACCGAAGAGCGTGCATGTTTGCAGAAACACGACGCCCAACGAAGCTCCGTTTGTGCCATTGGCCCGCTCTGTAATTCTCCGGACGGCACATCGCTTCCGACACCACGCCTTCGGGTATCGGGGCCTTGGCACTCTTGTAGTATCCTATGCCAACTGCCCGGACAACACGCCGCCGCTCTTTTGGGCGCACGACCAGACATGGACTGGCTTGTTTCCGCGAGTGACGCGGCCTGCCGATTAGGTGGAGCCAATGCCTGTGCGAGACCGACAGAACCCGTTCAACGAATTGTATTTATCCGAAGCCATCGACGATCCCGCCTTGTATCTACGCTGGTTCAGTCCAACGATCATCGCCGGGGAGGCCAAGGCCCTTTTTCGCCGTGGCAATACCGTCCTGCGCGGCAGCAACGGCGTCGGCAAAACCATGTTGCTCCGTTTGTTCTCTCCTCATGTTCGGGCTTCGTACTGGGCGACCCTTGGACACGACCGCTGGCACATTCCCATGCCCAATGCGCTAGCAATTGGAGTGAACTTCATACACGCGGGATTCGGCTCCCTCGGTCGCCGGCGGCTTGCTGACGAATCCTCGGTCAACCGCCAACAGTGGGCACTCGTCGTGGGCGACTTGCTGAATTACTATCTGATAAACCAATTGCTTACGACACTACTGTTCCTACAGCGCGATGGTTCTGTGGTCGCTCAGCGACTGGGCGCAGATGTCAGCAGTCCAACTTTGGATCGGTTCGCCACGCTTTTGGGCGGCAACGCCTGCTGGTTCGATGCACTCACGTCCGTTCGGAGCTTTCAAGACCTCTGCGCGGCGGTGCGCGGGCGAATTGCCGCCTATAGGTCCTTTATCAATTGGAACACCAAAAGCCTTCCCCGCCGGATCTCGGCGACCAAGACCGTCATCGGCGCTCCCGTTCTTGAGAGTCGTGACGCACTGAGTCGAACAGGGGTCGTTCCTGAACAAGTGGCTTTGGTTGTGGCTCTGGACCAGTACGAGACGCTCTACCACACGGATTACGCTGATCGGCGCCATGCTGGCGTCCTCGGCCGAACATTTTGCCGCGTAATCAACACTTTGCTCTCCCATAGAAGTGCCTGGGTTTCCTACAAGGTTGGCGTTCGCCACTACGCATGGGGACCGGAGTTGCGCGGTCTGGATACCGACGCCAGACTCGAACACGGTCGGGACTATCAGATCGTGGATTTGGACGAAGTGCTCAAACGCAGAGAAGACACGAAGGCTTGGATTTTTCCTCGTTTCGCCCAGGACGTGGCCGAACGCCGCATGGCGGCGGCGTTCGGCCACGTCGGTCGTGGCGGCCACGCTGATTGGTTCAGACACCGCCTTGAGCGCCTTGAACCTGAACATGAGATCGCGCGATACTGTCGAGACGATCCAGATCGCCTGATTCCTGCCGATCTTGATCAATGGCCGCCTCAGTGGGCCGCGCTTCTACGACAGCTCTATTCGAGTAGCAAGTATGACGCAAAGCTCGCTGAGCTGTGGGTGCGCCAACGTCAGGGATTCAATCGAGCGACCTTGGGATCCGTGCCGGTCGCCGGCCAAAAAGGACCTTGGGAGCGCGAGTGGTGGCGCAAAGAGCGCCGCGAGGCGTTACTCACCCAGATTGCCTCTGAGTGCGCGCAGCGGCGTCTGTATTCCGGCTGGGATACATTGTTGACCTTGAGTGGGTCCAATATCTTGGTGTTTATTAGCCTTTGCCGCGAAATGTGGGACCACTGGGAGCGCGCTCGCACCAAGGCAGGGCGTGCGCCGAATGAGATGTCTGCCGATATGCAATCTCAGGCGATTCGGATCGTCTCGGGTACCTGGCTCGAAAAGTTGGAGGAGTTTCCGCGCGGCAGTACGCGCAGAGCTTTTGTGGTTAGGCTCGGCGTTGCGATGCGACGTGCGTTGCTCGCCGACAAGGCCTTGAGTTATCCCGGCCATACGGGGTTCTCGTTGACCGAGGATGAGTTGCGGTCGGACGACGTGGTCCGGCGTTTCTTGGAAGACGCAGTGGACTATGGCGCGTTAGTCGGTTTTGAACACACTACAAAAGAAAGGGATGGCAGAACTAGGCGAAAGTGGTATCTGTCACCGATACTGTGTCCGAATTTCGAGATACCAGCGATTAGAACGAAGGAACCGTACTATGCGAGAGTGAGCGAGGTGCGTGAGTGGGTGCAAGGTGACCGCATTGTGATAGGTCCGCATGTCAAGCGTCGAGCCCAATCTAAAGATGAATTGACCGGTTGGTTGTTCGACGAGCACGGAGGTGAGGAGTGAAGCCGTGGGGTCCGATTGACTGGCTGCTTGATAGGCTTCCGACCCGCCCGCTAGTAGTGGTGGGTTGCGTTGGCGCGGAGGACCGTTCGATTCAAGCGGCTCGGTGTCTTCCGGGTTCGCGGCTGCGACGTTTGGTCATGCTTCGCGTACGAGACTCTCCCAGCCCCTACACGGAACAGGTCGAGTCCAAGGTCGAGCGCAACCGGGAACGACTCGGTAGAATTGGGACTGTCTCGGACGAGGTGGAGCTTGATTTGTTTGCCGACGATCAAGAAATTGCGGATACGTTGGAACATTTGCTGCGGCACGTTGGTCTCGGCGCCCAAGTATTGCTCGACATCAGCTGTTTGCCTAAAAGGTTCTTTTTTTTGATGATTAAACTCGCATTGAAGATGAGAAATATTGAATCCCTGCTTGTGGCCTACACCCAGGCCGGCGACGCTGGCTATACCTATGAGCATCTGGCTGGCGACCCGGAAGACGTGAAGGCGATACCTGGGTTTGCTCCTATGGAAGATGAGCCGGAGATGCTCGTGGTGGGATTGGGTTTTGAACCTCTGGGGTTATCCCAATTGATAGGTGAGTATCGGGATCGAGAACGCGACATAAGGGTGTTGTTGCCTTTTCCGCCGGGCCAACCGTACAGTCGGCGGATCTGGCGGTCGCTGCTTCTCCTCGGACTTGAGGGGGAGCACGCGGTTCGGCGGGTGAGTGCGATGGATGCGTTCGAGAGTTGCGGGGCCATTGAGAACATTGCCGAGGGAAGGGACATAGCGCCAGCGCTTGCGCCGTACGGGCCGAAGCCGGTTTCCTTGGGAATGTGCCTTTACGCGATTCGCCGAGGGTCGCCGGTGTTCTATACGCAGCCGAGGTTCTATCACCCGGATTATACCGTGGGGGTGGGCGCGTGTTGGGCGTACTGCCTTAAATTGGATGGTCGACGGACATTCTAGCGAGTTCCAATCGAGGAGGGCGAGGAAATTGGTGGCCGGGCGGCCGGCGCGCGGCAGGCGAGAAGGTGCGGCAGACCTTCGAGCAGACAGTGGAACGCCTGCGAGACGCCGGTTGGGACGTGCGCGACGCGCCCGTCTGGCACGCCGAGGAACACCCCGCGGTGTGCCTGGACCTGCCGGAGGCCGCCGCTGCGCATGCGCACAGCCTGGACCGCCACGCGGACTGCGCCCGCCTACTGCACCGACATGCGGCTGCGGCTCGGGCTGGGACGCTACGTGATGGTCGAGGACCGCGTCCACGCCCAGTACGGGCGCGCCATGCACGCCGACGATGTCGACCCGGCGCTCGTCGGCTGCGACGCGGTCGAGACGGCGAAGGCACAACCGGTCCGTGCGGCCGACGACATCGACCCGGCGCTCGTCGGCTGCGACGCCCTTTGCGCTGCCGGCCCTCGCGCTGCCGATGCCGCGGCGGGGCAACCGTGACGGGCGAGTTCTACGGCCCAGCCGGAGCCGCCCGGCCTTGCACGCTCCGGCTCACCCAGCACTTCAACGCCGCCGGGTACCCGGCCGTCTCCATACCTGCGGGCGCACGACCGGGGGTCTGTCGTGCGACCTGTAACTCGTCGGGGCCAGACCGCACCGGCCACCTGCTGGACGTCGCGGAGGCGTGCGAGGCGGCGCTGTCGGGGTGACCGTCGTCACCCCGCCGGCCCGCTCCCCTCGGCCGCCTTCCGGCGGAGCGCCTCGTAGCCGAGGTCGCCACCGCCGCCGGCCTCCACCGGCAGCCCCGCGGGTCCCCAGCCCTCGGCCATCACCTGGCCGGTGGCGGGGTCGCGGCGTCCGCCGAAGCCGCCGTCGACGTTCACCGCCGTCTCGTAGCCGGCGCTCGCGAGCAGTTGCGCCGCGCGGGCCGAGCGGCCGCCCATCTGGCAGCCGACGAGCAGCTTCGCGTCGGCCGGGAAGTTCGCCTGCATCACCGCGAGAAAGTCGGGGTTCGGCTGCATCTGCCGGGTCGCCGCGTTCAGATGCAGCAGCGGCACGCTGCAGGCCCCCTCGGGATGCCCGTTCTCGAACTCGGGCACCGACCGCACGTCGACGTACGTGTACCCTTCCTCGGTCTGCAGGCGTCGAGCCTCGCTCACGCCGACGGTGGTCATGCCCATCGCGACTCCTTGGTCAAGGGGTTGGCGTTCATGCTGGAACCGGACAAGTGATCGAGAGGTTCTTTCACGCGTTGGAGCGCCGGCTCGCCGCCGCCACCACGAACCGCGTGGTGCGGCCCTTCGACTGGGGGCTCGACTGGATGGACCCCGGCGGCGATCCGTCCGTCGACCCCGCGCAACGCCTGGAGCGGGCCGCGGCGGCGGCCCTGGCCGACCCCGACTGGTTCGCATCGTCGCCGTGCCCCGGCTACGCGCTCGAGGGCGATCGGCTGACCTTCCCCAGCCAGATCGAGACGCCGCACGCCGCCAACAACACCGTGCGCGCCCGGTACTTCCCGGCCGCGTCCGGGGACCGCGGGCGGGCGGTGCTGGTCCTGCCGCAGTGGAACGCAGACGCGGAAGGGCACGTCGGCCTGTGCCGCTTCCTCGCCCGGGTCGGCATCAGCGCCCTGCGCCTGAGCCTGCCCTACCACGACGCCCGGATGCCGCCCGAGCTCGAGCGCGCCGACTACATCGTCAGCGCCAACGTCGGCCGCACCCTGCAGGTGAACCGGCAGGCGGTCCTCGACGCCCGCCGCGCGGTGGCGTGGCTCGACGCCCGGGGCCACGAGCGCATCGGCATCCTCGGCAGCAGCCTCGGGTCGTGCCTCGCCTCGCTCACCGCCGCCCACGAGCCGCGCATCACCGCCGCCGCCCTCAACCACGTGTCGGCCTACTTCGCCGACGTGGTCTGGGACGGCCTCTCCACCGAGCACGTACGGGCGGGCCTCGACGGGGCGATCGAGCTCGACCGGCTCCGCCGCCTGTGGCTCCCGATAAGCCCGCTCCCCTACGTCGACCGGCTGCGCGGCACCCGGGTGCTGCTGGTGTACGCGCGCTACGACCTGACGTTCCCGGTCCACCTGTCCCGCCGGTTCGTGGCCGAGCTCGAGCACCGCGGCCTCCGCCCCCGGGTCTTCGCGCTCCCGTGCGGACACTACACGACCGGCGAGGCGCCGTTCAAGTGGCTCGACGGCTACGTCCTGATCCAGTTCCTCCGGCGCCACCTGTAGACGGGCGGCCGCGGGCAGGAGCGCCCGGACCCGGTCGGTTGAACGCCGAGCGGGGCCGGAGGCGACGATTGACGGGCTAGAGATAACCGAGGAGACGCCGGATGGCCTCGTAGACGACCGCGGCCAGCTCGCGGACGAGGGGAGTGACGTCCTCCTCGCTGACCGCGTCGGCCACGGTGACGGGATCGGTCAGCAGCAGCCAGATCGTGGCCCCGGCCACCGTGACCGCCAGCACGCCGACGACGCCGACGATGCTCACGCTGATCCGGGCGAGGCTCCGCATGGACGTGCTCCCGGACATCGATCCCTTAGGACGCGAAATCGCGGGGAATGGTTTACCCGAACCGCCCTCAGGGTACCAGGACCACTTTACCGAACTGGGCGTGGTCCTCCAGCCTACCCTGGGCCTCGGCCGCCTCGTCGAGCGGGTAGGTCCGGTCGACGACGGGCGCGAAACGGCCCTCGAAGAACAGCTCCGCCGCCTCGAGCAGCTCCCCCTTCGACCCGACGTAGCATCCCATCAACGAGATCTGGCGCGTGAACAGATGCCGGATGTCGAGCGAACCCAGGGGGCCGGTGGTGGCCCCGCAGGTGACGAGGCGCCCTCCCCGCCGCAGGCTCTTCGTCGACTGCTCCCACGTGGCCTGCCCGACGTGCTCGAAGACCACGTCGACGCCCCGGCGGTCGGTGAAGCGGCGCACCTCCCGGGCGATGTCCTCCTGGTAGTGGTCGATGACCTCGTGCGCCCCCAGCTCCTTCGTCCGTTCGATCTTCTCGGGCGAGCCGGCGGTGGCGATGATGCGGGCGCCCTGGGCCCCCGCCACCTGGATCGCGGCCTGCCCCACGCCGCTGCTCCCGGCGAGGACGAGGACCGTCTCTCCCGGCCGAAGCTGCGCCCGCGTGACCAGCATGTGCCACGCGGTGAGGAACGTGAGGGGGAACGCCGCCGCCTCCAGGAACCCGATGTCGTCCGGGATCGGCACGACGTTCTCGACGGGGACGGTGACGAGCTCGGCATAGCCGCCCTCCGACTGGTGGCCGACGAGGCCGAAGCTCCGGCACAGGTTGTCCCGGCCGTTGAGGCAGGCGACGCACCGGCCGCAGCTCACGCCGGGCTGCAGGAGGACGCGCACGCCCTCGCCGACCCCGGGGGCCTCGCCCCGCACCACCTCGCCGGCGATGTCGGTGCCGGGGCAGTGGGGCAACGGCACCCCGGGGATGCCGCGGCGCTGCCACAGGTCGAGGTGGTTCAGGGCGCACGCCCGCACGCGCACCAGCACCTCGCCCGGCGCCGGCTCCGGATCGGGAACCTCCTCGCACCGCAGCACGTCGAGCCCGCCGTGCTCGTGGAAGCGGACAGCCTTCATCCTCGCATTCTCCCTGGCCTTCTCCCCGCCGTCGGCCGCCGCGCCCGACCGACCGCTCCGGCCGTCGGCGCCGCCCTTCGGCAGGGGGCACGGCGCCAGCCCGCCAATCGCCGCCTCCGGCCCCGCCCGGCTCCCGACCAACCTTCGGGAGTCCGCGCCGTGCCAGCCCGGCCAATCGTCGCCTTCGGCTCCGCTTGCCGCCCAACCGACCCTGCGGGAGTCCGCGCCGTTCTACGGTGCTGACTCCCGGGGTCCAGACGCCTGGCCCCGCTCGTCCACCCGTTTCGGATCGCCGAGCGACAGCGCGCCGAGCCCCCGCTCCAACTGCGCCGCGGGCCCCACGACCACGACGACCGCGCGGTCGGGCCGCAGGTGACGCGCGGCGGCCGCGGTCACCGCCGCCCCGTCCACCGCGGCCACCGCGGGCACGAACCGATCGTGCTCGTCGGCCGGCAGATCGTACTGCACGAGCTGGGCGACGCCCCGGGCCACCTGCCCCGCCGTCTCGAAACCCCGCGCGAACCCCCGGGTCAGGGCCGACCGCGCCAGATCGAGCTCGGGCGGCGTCGCCGGCCGCCGGCCGCCGAGGCCGTCCATCTCGTCGAGCACCTCGCGGACCGCCTCGACGGTGGCGTCGGCCTGCACGCTGCCCTGCATGACGAACGGGCCGGGCGCCCGCCGGAACTGGAACGCCGTCCGCACCCCGTAGGTGTAGCCCTTCTCCTCGCGCAGGCTCTGGTTGAGGCGGCTGACGAACTGCCCGCCCAGCACCATGTTGAGCACCTGCAGGGCATGATAATCGGGAGTCAGGCGGGGCGCCGCGACGTGGCCGATGCGCAGCTCCGACTGCACCGCCCCGGGGCGGTCGACGAGCACGAGCCGGGCCGGCGGCGGCCCCGGTGCGCCGGGGGCGGGCGCGGCGTCGGGTTCCGGCGCCTCCGCCGCTTCCGCCGGCAGGTCCCCCACCGCCCGCTCCGCCATGTCGGCGAAGGCCTCGTCCGAGAGAGGCCCGGTGGCGATGAGCGTCGCGGCGCCGAGGCGGTACCGCTCGCGGTGGAAGCGCCGGACGTCGTCGACGGTCATCAGCGACAGCGCCTCGTCGGTGCCGATGCCGAGGTGCCCGTACGGGTGCTCGCCGTACAGGGTCTCCAGATAGACGCGCTCCGCGACGGCGGCGGGAACCGTGCGCAACTGCCGCACCCGGGTGCGCCGCAGGTCGCGCACCCTTTCGAAGTCGCCGGCCGCGAAACGGGGGCGCGTGACGATCTCGAGGAGCAGGGCCAGCCCGTCGGCGGCATGGCGCTCGAGGGTGGTGAGCGACACCATCGTCGCGTCCGCGCCGACCTGCACGCCGAGCCGCGCGCCGAGGCGGTCGAGGGCGCCGTGCAGCTCGAGGACGGACCGCGCCTCGGTGCCTTCGTCGAGGAGGTCGGCGGCGAGGGCGGCGAGGCCCGGCCGCGACGGGGGGTCCGCGGCGGCCCCGGCCGGCCACAGCAGCAGCCAGTGGACCACCGGCGGGCCCGGATGCCGGCCCGTGCG
>JAJEFC010000378.1 GCA_022820675.1 Vicinamibacteria bacterium
GTCTGAAGCATCCGGCCGTGCTCGTCAACACGCCCGGTCAGGATATCGACCTTGCGGTTGGTCCGCATCCCACCAATCCCCGCGACCAAGGCACCCACAAGGGCGCTCAGCGCCGCCACGGTCGACATGATGTCCGCGTAGCTCCACTCCACGTTCACGATGATACTACGTAGACTTGCCGGGCTCGGCAAGCCCGCCGTCGAACGCCGGGGGCGAACGGCGCGCCCCCCCGGCGCGCCTGCCACGTCCCAGAGCTGCAGTTGTCGGAGAGCGCGTGTACACTGGACCGACCCGGCAGGCATGCTGCCATGACCACGGCAACGCCAAGACGAGACCCCGTGGCACGGCCACAGGCGACGTACCAGGACGTCCTGGACGCGCCGCCCCACGAAGTGGCCGAGATCGTCGACGGGCTGCTCTACACCAATCCACGACCGGCGGCGCCGCATGCGCTGGCGTCATCGCTGCTCGGTTACTACCTCACGGGTCCGTTCCAGGTCGGACGAGGCGGCCCGGGCGGCTGGTGGATCATCGACGAGCCCGAGCTGCACCTCGGCGACGATGTTCTCGTACCCGACATCGCAGGCTGGCGCCGAGCCCGGATGCCGATCTATCCCGAGACCGCGTACTTCACGCTCTCACCGGACTGGGTCTGCGAGATCCTCTCGCCTTCGACCCGCAAGCTCGACCTCGAGGCCAAGCGCCCGGTGTACGCACGAGAGGGTGTGCGCCACCTGTGGCTCGTCGACCCCGCCGAGCGCACGCTCGAAGCGTTCGAGTGCACCGCAGGGGAATGGACGAAGATCGCGACCGCTGCCGACGACGAACCCGTCCAGATCGCCCCGTTCGAAGCCGTGAGCTTCAGCCTGGCCGACCTCTGGCCCTGACAACGACCAGCTTCCGCGGCGCGGGGAAGGTGCGGGCTCGGGCACCGGCCGTAGCGCGCGGTACCCTCTGAGTCGATTCGGCACGGAAGACTGCGCGCATGCCGGTCCGAGGGCGCGAAACCCTCACAGCCATTGCGGCCGTGATCGGCGCCGTCGGTTCCGTCACCGCGGGCATCGGCGTGCTCATCGTCAACGGCAAGATCCGCCGGCTGACGGGACGCGTCGGCGCCCTCGAATCGGCCCTTCCCGAAGCCGGTCCGAGCGGTGCTCGCGCTGGAGTGAGAAGGCCTCGGTTGCGCCCGCGGTCGAGAGCCGGAGGGATCGAGAAGCTCGTGATCCGAGTGGACCTGCAGGTCCGGGTGCGTCAGAATCGAAGAACGATGGGAGAGATTCGAGCCAGCGTGACGCTGGAGAACAGGGACGACCGCGGAGCGGTACACCTCGGACTGCGCGTCGAGGCAGACGTCCGCCGAACGACGGTCGAAGGGGTGGTCGACACCGGGGCGGTGAGTCTCGTCATCCCCGAGGAGATCGCGACGGAGCTGGGGCTCCGACACTGGGGAACGAGAACCGTCGTGTACGCGGACGAACGCCGCGATGAACGGCCTGTGACAGACGTCACGATCGAGATCGGAAACCTCGCCACGCGAACCGAGGCCATCGTGGGACCGGCCGGGAGCGAGGTCCTGATCGGACAGGTCGTACTCGAAATGCTCGACCTCGTCGCCGACTGCAGGAACCGAACGCTGACGCCGCGCCATCCGGAAGGTCCAGTCCTGGCCATCCGCCGAGCCCGAACCCCGCGACAGCTTGTCGCGGCCGTCCGCATGCGGTGCAGCCTGGCCTAGCGGACGCGGTCAGTCGCTGGAGGGCGGCGACGGCGCGGTCGCGGGCCGACCGGCGATCACTATCACGACGGCTGCCGCTCCCGCTCCTCGCGTACCCAGCGGACCACGTCTTCCGTGGCGACCGGTGGCATCCGGGCGCGTAGCGAGTCCATGCGCGCGGCGGCGTTCCGGCGCGCCGAAGCGGCGGACCACTCGCGGATCGCCGGGTTGACGGCGCGGCTTCGAGCGCCCCGAGGCAGTTGCCCGATGACGCGTCACGCGTCATCGTCCATCATGATGTTGACCCGTCTGGACACCCTGTCCGCTCCTGCACGCCGCAGGTGTGTAACTGCTCCCACACTTTGCCGGACCCGGCAAGCCCGCCGAACCGCCGATTCGGCGACGCCCCGGCCCCAAGAACGGTGATACGATCTCGTCGTGAAGACCATCGCCATCCCTGACCTGCGCACGCATCCCCAGCAGGTTCATGTCCGCGAGGAGGCCCTGCTGACTGCCGCCAACGGTCGACCGGTCGCCGTACTGCTGCCGGTCGACGACGGTTCCCTCGACGAGACGATCGAGGTGGTACGCCGCGCCCGTGGTCTCGAAGCCCTTCGGGCAATACGCCGAGAGAGTCAATCGAGCGGCGTCGCCCGCATGACGTCCGCCGACATCGATGCGCTCGTCACCCGCACACGTCGTTCACGGCCCCGTTGAGTGCGGGGATGCAGATCGTCCTCGACACGAATGTCCTCGTTTCCGGTTTGCTCTCCGCTGCGGGGCCACCGGGTCGCATCGTCGAAGCCGCTCTCGCTGGACATCTGGAGCTCGTATTCGACGAGGCGATTCGTCAAGAGTACGAGGAGGTACTCCGGCGACCGGAGCTGGCGCTGCCACCGGGTCGCGTCGATGTTCTGTTGGCAACCATCGACGAATTCGGTCGTCGAGTAGCGGCGGTTCCACCGTGGTCGACGAGACTGCCCGATCCGAACGACGGGATGTTCCTCGCCGTTGCGGCGGCGACCGCGAGCGTTGTCGTGACCGGCAACATCCGACACTTCCCATCACGTTGCCGCGGCGGCGTGGTGGTCCTCACGCCGCGTCAGTTCGTCGAATCGCACATCTGAAGTTGGCGTTACCCGTTGCCGCCCCGGCCTCCTCAGCCTGACGGAGAAGGACTCGACAAGTCGGGGCGGCCGGGCCAACCCGCGGCTGACCGGCGGCGCCACGGCTCTGCGTCCGGGGCTCGCGAGCGAGATAGTCGGCCCAGTCCATCAGCCGCCGCCGGCGCTCGAACTGATCGGAGCGGGCGTAGGCGGCCTCGACCCGGTTCCGCAGCATCTTCACCGGGCGCGGAGTCGGCTACCGCCTCGCCGACCCGGCGACGGCGAGGGACGACGTGGCCGCCGCGCTGACCCCGGCGGCCGGCGCGCTGGCCCGCATGCCGTCGAGGCGCTGGCCGCGGAGCTCGCGACCGAACGCGGGCGAGGTGTCGGGTGAGGAGAGGGGACCTACGGCTCGCGGGCGGGCGCGTTCGTTGCGCCCGGCTGAGCCCGGCCGATGAGCGCCGCCATGAGGGTCTGCAGGGTCGCCTCGATGGCGCCGACGCGGCCCTCCAGCCTGTCGAGCCGGCCGGAGAGCTTGGCGATCATCCAGCCATTGAACAGGGCTCCGGCAGCCGCGAACATTGCGGATACCGCAGAGACCAGGGTCAAGGTTTCCATGGCGTCTCGATCCTACCACCTCGTCTTCCAGTTGCTGCTGTCGGTCGAGGACCTCCTCACTCCAGCGCCAGCACCGCGGCGCGGAGCTCCGTCACGTGCGCCGCCCGGATCGCGGTCCCCGCCGCCGGCGACGCGTCCGTCCACCGCGGGGCCGCCCGGCCCGCCGCGGAGTACGCTTCAGCCAGCGCCGCCCGCAGCTCGAGCAGGTGCACGCGCCGGACCCGCGTGACACCCGCCCGCAGCACCGGGTCGGTCCAGGAGAACCGCGGCAGACCCGCTGCACTCCGGAGGGCGGCGATACGCGTCCGCAACTCGGTGAAGTGGACGGCCCTGACGGGCGTCACCCCGGGCACGATCGGGTCATCGGTGAACGGCGCCCGCATCGCCGCCACCGTCACCGTGAACGCCTGCGCGGCGCTCAGGCCACCGGCATCGGTTGCCGTCACCCGGATCGTCGTCGTGCCCTCGCTCACCGCCGTCAGCGTCAAGCGGGCGCCCGCCGCCATCACCGTCGCCACGCCGGGCGCCGACGACGACGACGCGTAGGTCAGGTGATCGCGGTCGGGGTCGACGAACGCCTGAGCCACGTCCACTTCCAGCGTGCTCGACAGGCCCGTCAGTCGGCGGTCCGGCAGGGTTCCCACCGCTTCGGGCGGCCGGTTGGGGCGGGGAGGTCGATCGCGCCACAACGCCACCGCCGGGCCCGTGGCGTCGAGGACCCCCGCCGCGTCGGCCGGGCCGGTCACGCCCGACCCGCCGGTGCCGAAGGGAACGCCCAGCGGGTCGCCGTTGTAGTGCAGGCGGGGATTCGAGAAACGGAGCGCCTTCGGGCAACCGATGGAGGCGTCGGTGCACTGGGCAGCGTAGGCCATTATCGTGCGCCACCGCCGGGACCGTGCGGCGCCCGGTGCGAGCGCCTGCTGGTTTACGTAGCCGAACGCCGGGTCCAGCATCACCGACCCGCGACCCCTCTCGCTGTAGAGCTGCGCATAGCGATCGTGCCGAAGCCCCATGTTGTGCCCCAGCTCGTGCGCGAACGTATCGCCGCCACAGTGCTGGCAGGTGAGGCCGAAGGCCCGCCCGAAATAGGCAACACCTGCGAAAGGATGGCCCTCGTGCTTGAAGACGAGGTGCACCAGGTCGGCCCCGGTCCGGTCGCGCATCGCGTGCACCTCGTCCATGTAACCGTCCGACGCACCCGCGAAACGGCGTATATCGCGGAAGTCCCCCGCCTCGGTGTACGGCACCTCCGATCTCGCCACCAGCGCCAGACGGTGGCGCACGTCACTCGCCTCGTACGCCTCGTTGGCCTCGGCGACCATCAAGTCGATCACCGCCTCGATCTCGGCCGTCCCGCCGGCCTCCTCGCGAGCGGCCGGCGTGTAGAAGACGGCCACGTCGATGGTGACGTCCGGCTCCGCCTCGCACAGCCGGCCCTGGAACTCGATCGTATCCAGCCAGTCTCCCCACGCCGTCGGCGCGCAAGCCTGGGTGGCGAAGATGCCCAACTCCTCGAGGCTCGACGACTCCAGACCGCTCGGGAGCGGTCCGGACAGGCCCCAACTGTGCCAGAAGTCGAGCCTCCTGAGGTTGGAGAGCCGGCCCAGCGCCGCCGGGATCGGCCCCGTCAGCCCGTTGCGGCCGAGATACAGCGATTCGAGGTTGGAAAGGTTGCCCAGCGCGTCGGGAATCCGCCCCGTCAACTCGTTCCAGTCGAGACTCAGCCACCTGAGGTTGGTCAGGTTGCCCAGCGTGTCGGGAATCCGCCCCGTCAGCTCGTTCTCGCCGAGACCCAGCCACCTGAGGTTGGAGAGCCGGCCCAGCGCCGCCGGGATCGGCCCCGTCAGCCCGTTGCGGCCGAGATCCAGCGAGTCGAGGTTGGAAAGGTTGCCCAGCGCGTCGGGAATCCGCCCCGTCAGCTCGATC
>JAJEFC010000101.1 GCA_022820675.1 Vicinamibacteria bacterium
CCTCGCAGGCGGCCAGCTCCCAGCCGTGGAACACCACGGCCAGGCCGACGTGCCGCACCCCCGGCTGGCGGCCGCGCAACCATGGCGCAGACGCCCGCTCACGGCGCAGACGCCTCGCCGGTGCGTTCGTCGCCCACCGCCTCGCAGGCGGCCAGCTCCCAGCCGTGGAACACCACGGCCAGGCCGACGTGCCGCACCCCCGGCTGGCGGCCGCGCAGACCGGGGTCGGCCAGGTAGCCGCGCAACTGCGTCCGGGCCTCCTCGAGCCGCGACGCCACCGCCGATTCGTCGGCCGCCTCGCCGCGCTTCAGGTACTTGACCTCGATCACGTAGCCGTAGCGGACTTCGGGGTACCGGGCCAGGAACGGCTCCAGGTGCAGGTCGGCGTAGCCCTCGCCGAGCTCGCGCTCCGAGTGAATCAGGAAGTGGTCGACGAGGCTGAACCAGGCGGCCAGGAATGCCTGCACCACCTTCTCGCCGTTCAGGTAGTCGCGGATGCCGGTCTGCGCCCCGATCGCCTCGGCCAGGTGCTCCAGCGCCGGCCGCCACGCACCGCGGTAGGCCATGTGCCGCACCAGGTTCGAGAACCGGTGGTGACTGACCGAGAAGACCCCGACGTCGCGATAGCCGTCGCGCAGGTAGCCGTACATCAGCCGCTGCACCGTCTGGTTGGGGATGCCGAGCCGCGTGACGCCGTTCGCCGAACCGCGGATGCTGAGCAGGCCGAAGTAGTACAGCAGCGACAGGAAGTTCTCGGGCTCGACGAGCTCCTCCAGCGGGAAGCTCAGATTGACGTCGGTCTCGGCGCCTCCCTCGCCGGCGACGTGCCGCAGCAAGTCGAAGTTGCCGTTCAGCTTGGCGCCGGCCTCCCGGCTCGTCACCAGCAGGTGCCGCAGCTTGCCGTAGTCGATGCGCACGTTGACGTCGATCAGGCGCCGCGGGACGCGCCCGGTCGAAATGGCCTCCTTGAGGTAGTAGAGCACCATGTCGGTGTTGTAGACGGCGCCTTCGGCCTCCTCCGCGAACCGGTAGCCGTCGTACCACTCCCGCATCACGTCCAGCGCGGTGTGCACGTCCTGGTTCAGCGCGCCGCCGTCCCGGTAGGTGGCGAGCAGGCCCCGCACCTCCGCCTCCGTGAAGCCGAGCAGGTGGTTGAACCCGGGGCTGAGGCTGACGTTCTTGCCGATGTTGAAGCCGCTCGTCACGTCGTCCATCGTGATGGGCGAGACCCCGGTGATGAACAGCCGCTCGAGGCCGCCGCCGCTCTCGCCGGCGCCCGCCTTCAGCGTGGCGAAGAAGTTGCGGAAGAAGCCCCCGCCGTGCGTGAACGACTCGTACGCCTCGCGGCCGTCGTGGGCCAGCACCGTGTTGGCGAAGTTGTCGTACTCGTCGATGAGGCAGTACACCGGGATGCCGTGGTCGCCGGCCCAGACGAACAGCTCGCCGAGCCGGCCTTCGACGTCGGCGGGTGCGAGAATGCGCCGGACCGCGGCGTTGGGAAACAGGTCCGCGTTGCGCTCCAGCGCGCGGCGGATCACCATGGCGCAGTAGGTCTCGAAGCGTTCCCTCAGCGTCTCGAGGGTGTCGTCGAAGGCCGAGAAGTTGAACCGCAGAATGACGTAGCGCGAGCGGTCGTCCGTCGGTTCCCGGCCGATGTCGGTACCGTCGAAGACGGCGCCCCACTCGTCCGCCCGGCTGCGGTCGTAGTAGTTCTCGAGCACCGACACCCAGAGGCTCTTGCCGAAGCGGCGGGGCCGGATCAGGAAGACGTAGCTCTCCTCCTCCAACCGGCGGAGGAAACGCGTCTTGTCGACGTAGAGCCAGCCCTTCAGGCGGATGCGCCTGATGTCGGCTTCACCGTAGGGGATGCGGGGGTGGGCCGTGGCCATCCGTGGCGGTCCTCGCTGCCGGCGCGGGACGGCGTCGTGCCCTGCCGCGCTTCGTCCCGCTCGACGGCCGTGGCAGTCCTCTTCCTCGCCGGACCCGTGTCGCCGGGCACGTCGATCATGCCACACACGATCCGTGGTGCCCGACACGCCGGACCGAGGCCCGGCTGCGCCTCGAACGAGAAGGCCCGCCCAGCTCGCCCGCTTCGACGACGCGCCGCCAAGGGCCGGTGCCTCGCCGTCGACCGGCCGGGTGTGGTCCGCAGCTCCGCCAACGGTCGCGAGATGAACGGAGTGGATGATCGAGAATCCGTCGACCAGGGAACGCACCCCCGCGTCGAATCGGGTCGGGCATGGAACGTGCATGTACGGGCCGCATGCCTGAAGCGACAAGTTTCGACGACGAGGACGACGTGACGGTGCGACACGGCCGGCGGCGGCATCGGTGCGACGCGCGCAAGATGCTGGCGGCTGCGCTCGGGACGGGACCGGCCGTGGTGGGGCGGGCGCCGGGCCGGAGGGCCGTGGGCGGCGCAGTGCTGGTCGGGCCGGTGATCCTGGCGTTCGGCGGGTACACGGCGGGCGCGCGGTGCCGGCTGGCCGCGGCGGTCCGGTGGCTGCACGAGCACGGCGCCGGCCGGGTCGACGTGGTGCTGCGGGACGCCGGGAGTGCGCTCCTTGTCGCCTGGCCGTGCGGGGTCGCCGCGCGCCGGCCGCAGTCAACCGAAGGTGACGCCGTGCGCGCGGCCATCGGCGTGCCGGCCCGCCTGGAACGAGCGCGTTCCCGGGTGCGTTCAGGCGGCGTGCGCCGAGCGGACCGACCCGGCCGCCGTTGATCGGGCGCCCACTCAGCCTGCGAGCCGCAACGCAAGCGCGCGGTCCGCCTGTCGGCTGGCCGCCAGCAACAGCAGGTCGAGTGGCAGCAGGCCGATGCCGGCCCGCCGATCCGGCGGTGCCGCCGGCGCATCCGGACTGACGAGATGGCAGCGCCCCCGAAACCGCGGGAACCGCTCGACGAAGCGCTGCAGCCCGGCGGTGGAATGACGCACGGACGAGGCGATCTCGAACGCCAGGGGGTGTTCGGGATGGTCGTAGACGAGATCGACCTCGTGGCGGCCCTCACGCCAATGGTAGAGACGCACCTGGGTCTGCCGGGCGAGTGCGTGCAGGTGACCCGCGGCCATGTTCTCGAAGAGCAGTCCCATCTCTTCGGCGTCGGTCAGCGGACCGAGTCCCCGCTGGAGGGCCGCGTTCCGGACCGCGCCGTCGACGAAGTAGACGCGTCGTCCACGGCGTTGCACGGTGCCTTCCCGCCCCGAGTAGTTGGGCAACGTGAACACGAGGAAGGCGCGTTCCAGGTAGGACAGATAGCGGTCGAACGTCGGCTGCGACAGGCCGTCGAGCTCCTGGCAGAGGTGCTGCGGGGACAGACGGCCCGTCACCCGCCCCGCGAGGGTGTAGAGCAGCCGCTCGAGCATCATCGGGTTGTCGATGCCGAACGCCTGCGGAATGTCCTTGTAGATGGAGCGCTCTACGGCGTCACTGCGCAGGGTGCGCTGTGAGCGGAGCAGGGTGGATGCCTCGTCACGTCCAGGCGGCGGCGCGGTCGTCGGCGGCAAGCCGGAGCGGGTCTCCGATGAGGATGCCCTCGTGTCGGTGGCGAAGCGGGTGAGCAGCTCCGGGAAGCCGCCGGACAGAAGGAACCAGCGCCGGAGCGACGGCAGCCCCGTCAGATCGGGCGGGTCCGCCACGTTCGCCGCCAGCGTCTCGGCAAGTGTCGCTTCGACCGTCAGCGGGACGTCGGCCTCCACGAGGGCGAGGAACTCGCCGAACAGGTACGGCGCCAGGTACTGTTCTTCCCAGCGCCCGACTCCGCTCTCGAGACGGCGCTCCCGCAGGGCGGCGGTCGCGCTCGACGTACCGGCGAGGCGGATTGGCCACCGCTCGTCGCGGAAGGTCTTGAGCCAGAGGTCCCAGTCGCGGGCGTACGTCAGCTCGTCGAGGAAGACGAACGCCGGCGCGTCGGGCCGGGCCGCTCGTCGCACTGGATCGACAAGCTCTCCGAGGTTCAGCGGTGTCAACAGGGGATGGTCGAGCCGGAACCACCAGATACCCTGCGGTGCGACGCCGCGCGCGAGCAGCCGCCGCACCGCCTGGTACAGGCACGTGGTCTTGCCGACGCGGCGCGGCCCGAGCACGAGCTGGAACCGGTTCGACTCGGTGTCCAGCAGGTCGTCGGCCAACAGCGCGGCCAGCCGCCGTTCGACCGGAGGCGCCCACTCCTCGGGCGCTTCACCGGACCCCTGCCACGGATTCTGCTCGACGAGCACGCGCCGGTAGTCGACCGCGCTGGGTGTCCACGAGCGCCCTCCGTCGGACCGCCTGACCCTGGCCATGCAATCAACCCACGTCGCTCGCGTGGAATATATGTTGTTGGTATTTTAACATTCTAACGGTGAATGTTGTGTGTCTTCTAAGCCTCGTTGGGAGTTCGATCTGACGGTTCCCGCTTTCCGCTGCAGGTGGGTCGGACCGGAAGACGCCGGTTTCGGGGACTGTCGCCGATGCGGAAGCTCGACAGGTGCGGGTGTCGCTGACGGCACCCGGTCCACCTTCACGTGCGACGGCCCCGCGGGGCGGGTTTCCGAGGTTACAGCGCAGACGCCGGGACCGCCGGCCGCATGCCGGCGAGACGCGCGTCGATGATCTCGACCGCCTCGCGCATGATGCGGTCCACGAGCTCGCGGCAGGTGGGGACGTCGTGGATCAGGCCCGCCACCATGCCCGCCGACCAGATGCCGGCGTCGGTGTCGCCGGTGTCGAGGGCCTGCTTGCCGCGCTCGCCCGAGACGAGGTGCTTGATATCGTCGATGGTGGCGTCGCCGCCGGCCTCGATGGAGTTGACCTCGTCCGAGACGGCGTTGCGGAAGACGCGCGCGGTGTTGCGCAGCGAGCGGAAGATGAGGGCGGTGTCGCGCTCGGTGGCAGCGACCAGCGCCTGCTTGATGTTGTCGTGGATGGGCGCCTCGCGGGTGGCCATGAACCGGGTGCCCATGTTCATGCCGTCGGCCCCCAGGGCGAGGGCGGCGACGAGGCCGCGGGCGTCGCCGAAGCCGCCCGAGGCGATCATCGGGATGCTCACGCGGTCGGCCGCGCACGGGATGAGGACGAGGCCCGGGATGTCGTCCTCGCCGGGGTGCCCGGCGCACTCGAAGCCGTCGATGCTGATGGCGTCGCAGCCGATCTTCTCGGCCTTGACGGCGTGACGCACCGACGTGCACTTGTGGACGACCTTGATGCCCGCCGCCTTGAACGCGGGCAGGAACCGCTGCGGGTTGTTGCCGGCGGTCTCGACGATCTCGATCCCCGACTCGACGACGGCCTGCGCGTACTCCTCGTAGGGGATCGGCTTCAGGGTCGGGAGAATCGTCAGGTTCACGCCGAACGGCCGGTCGGTCATGCCGCGGGTGCGGGCGATCTCGCGCGTCAGGGCCTCGGGCGAGGGCTGCGTCAGCGCCGTCAGGAACCCGAGGGCCCCGGCGTCGGCGACGGCGGAGACGAGCTCGGCGACGCCGACGTTCTGCATGCCGCCCTGCACGATGGGGTGCTCGATGCCGAATATTTCTGTGAAGCGGGTCGAGATCATGGTCTGGCGTACGGCCTGCGACGCGGGCGCGCCTCGGCTCCCGCCCGACGACCTCCGGGCGCGGTGCAACGGGGGTGTCGCCACCGGTTCCCGGGATGGTCCGTCGGCGGTTCAGGGTTCCACGTGCTGTCGGTCCATTCGATTCCGGTGCGGAAGTGGCGATACGGGAGAGGTCGCCGCCGGCGATCAGGGTGCGAACGGAATCGCGTTCAAGGCCTCGAGGTCGCTCGAGAGCGCCGTGTCTCCGGCGGGGAACCGGTTGCCGGCGAGGATGTAGGCGACGAGGTTGGCGGTCTCGTCGTTCGACAGGCTCCCGGGGGCGTCCTGCGGCATCTCCTCCTGAATCAACTGGAACAGCTCGCCGATGGAGCGGCCTTCCCACCGGTTGCGGAAGGTGTGGTCGCCGAGCAGGGCGGCCATCTCGGGCACGAACGCGCTCAGGTTGCCGTGGCACGAGACGCACTGGTCGTCGTACAGCCCCTCGCCCGCGCCGGCCTGGGCCGACGTGTAGAGGCCGTCGGCCTGGCCGCCGGCCGAGATTCCCCCGGTCACGACGAGTGCGACGCCCGCCGCGAGAAGAAGCGCGCGCATGCTTCCGTCCTCGGCGACAGACGGAGAGCCTGAAAGGCCCCCCGTCTCCCGCATGCTCCGCCGCTGGTCCGCCAATCGCCGCCGAACGCGGCCGGAATGTCGTGCCGCAGCCTCCGCTCGGTGCCTAGCCGCCTAGCCAACCCCACAGGGGTCCGCGCCTTTCCCAGGCGCAGACCCCTGCTCGGCGGATCCTAGTCGTTGTCGACGATCAGCGTCGCGTTCCGCTTGGGAACCTGCCCGCCGGTCTCGATCTTGGTCACCAGCTCGACCGTCGCGATGTCGATGACGGCGACGTTGTTGTCGCCCGACATCGAGATGTACGCGTACTTGCTGTCGGGGGTGATGGTGACCCAGTTCGGCGAGTGGCCCACGCGGACGCCGCCCACCAGCTCGCGCTCGGGCAGGCTGTAGACGTACACGCTGCTGTTCAGGCTGCTGTTCGCGACCAGGTACTGGCCGTCGGGGGTCACGCCGATGCCGTGGGCGGTGTTGCCGCCGTGCCCCGGGGTCCGCTCGTTGTTCGGCAGCTCGGGGTACTCGACGCGGTCGACCCACTTGCGGGTCTCGAAGTCGAGCACGCCGAAGCCGTTGAAGTTCGAGAGCTGCGCGTAGATGTGCTTCGTCGACCCGTCCTCGTTGACCTCGAAGGTCATCGGGCGGATGCCGAGGTCCGAGTACGTGGTCCACACCGGGAAGTCGGTCTCGGTGCTGACGACGGTGATGTTGCGCCCGCCGACCATGCCGGCGATGGCGTACTTGCCGTCCGGCGTCACGTAGGTGTTGTGGACCCCGCCGTGCACCGAGATGATGGCGGTCATCTCCTCGGATTCGGTGTCGAGCACCTGCAGCGCCCCCGGCGCCTCGGCGATGGCGGTGTAGACCTTGCGGCCGTCGGGGGTGATGGCGATGTTGTTCGGGCGGCCGATGAGCTCGACCTTCTTCGTGACCTTCAACGTCTCCATGTCGACGATGTCGACGGTGTCGTCGGACTCGTTGGCGACGTAGAGCTTCTTGCAGTCGGGCGACGGCGCCGCCCCGTGGGCGCGCTCGATCCCGTCGATCACGCCGATCACCTCGTTGGTGAGCGGATCGATGACGTGCACGTTGTCGCCGGCGCTGTTGGTCTGGATGATCCGGACCGTCTGCGCCGCCGCCGCGACCGGGATGACGAGGGCGGCGATCGCCGCCAGAACCACCAGTCTGCGTGTCGTGACCATTGCTCGAACTCCTTCTCTTGAAGCGCGGTCCTTCCGGTTGCTACTGAAGGGTCTCCCCGAGCACCCAGGCCGAGAGGGTCTGGAACCAGGGGTCTTCCTGCGACGTGAACTGGCGTCCGCCGTTGTGGAACTCGTCGCCCCCCGCGTCGGGCTCGAGGGGATGCATCAGCATCCGGCTCTCGAGCGGCTTGCCGGGGACGACGAGCCGCGACACCGCCTCGAAGTTCATGCGCGACTGCTCCTCGGTCCAGCCGTCGGCGCCCCGCTCCATCTCCTCGAGGAACCCGACCCGGCCGCCCTCCGCGTGGCACACCACGCAGCGGGTGAAGCCCGGCTTTCTCTCCACGAAGATGGGTTCCACGTTCGCCTTGTAGTACTCGAAGTCGAGGGTCGGGGTCGACTCGGATGCCTGCGGTTGCGCCAGCAGCGCCATGAGCGCCAGGACGATCGTCATGGAGGCCTCCTTGATGTCTGTCCCTGTCGTCCCGGGCCGGAGTCACGACAGGGTCGGGCGTGGCAGCGCCCTTCCGGCGTCACGAACGCGCGCGCGGTCCCGGTGCGGCTCGTCGACGCCGCCGCCGGCCGCGTGATCGCCGTAGAACCGCGTACATATCACGTTTGCCGCCCGCCGTGGTCGGAAGAGAAACAGGGCGGGCCCCGCCGTATCCGGGGCCGACCTCCGCGAAGCCGCGGCCGGACGGGGCAAGAATACCACCGCCCCCGCGCCGGCATGCGGCGGACCCCGGCAGACCCGCCATGATGCGGCGGGTTCGGACCGCCCCGCACCGCCCCGCTTGCCTCGGGCGCCCGGTATGCCGACAATGATGGCAGCCCGGCGGTGAGGAGACGGCACGGCGTTCGTTGCGGGGCTGCCGCCGAGGGCGGTGGGAAGCCGCGGGCGTGTCGGAAGCCCCGGGCTGTCGAAATGACGGCATCCCTGCGGCGGGGGGCCGCGCCGCGTTCGACGCGGGACTGCCGCCGCAGGCGGTCGGAAGCGGCGGGCGGTCGAGAATGGCGGCGACCCCGCGTCGGGAGGCCGCACCGCGTTCGACGCGGGACTGCCGCCGCGGGCGGTCGGAAGCCGCGGGCGGTCGGAAAGGAAAGCCGCGGGCGGTCGGAAAGCCGGGGCGGTCGGAGTCGCGTTGCGGGAAGCCGCAGGCCGTCGGACGCCGCGGGTCGGGAATGGAGACGGGGCCCGGGCCCCGGGAAGACGGAAGGTCCGCATTGCAGAATCCCATTCGGGTCGAGCCGGTGACGCCGGTCATCGGGGCCGAGGTGTCCGGGGTCGACCTGGGCGCGCCGCTCGCGCCCGACGCCGTCGACGCCATCCGCACCGCGCTGATGAACCACCTGGTGCTGTTCTTCCGCGATCAGCGGCTGACCTGGCCCGAGCACAAGGCCTTCGGCCGCCTCTTCGGGGACCTGCACGTCCATCCCGCCGCCCCGAAGGACGCCGAGCATCCGGAGATCCTGGTCGTGCACGCCGACGGCGACTCGAAGTTCGTGTCCGGCGAGCTGTGGCACTCGGATGTCTCTTGCGACGTCGATCCGCCGATGGGGAGCATCCTGCGCGTGGAGCAGGCGCCGCCGTCGGGCGGCGACACCCTGTTCGCCAGCATGTACGCGGCCTGGGAGGCCCTCTCCGACCGCATGCAGCGGCTGCTCGAGGAGCTGACGGCGGTGCACGAGGGCCGGCAGTACTACATCGGCCGCTACGGCGGCGACAACCTGCGCGACGGCGTCTACCCGTCGGCCGAGCACCCCGCGGTGCGCACCCACCCCGAGACCGGCCGGTCGGCCCTCTACGTCAACGAGGGTTTCACCACCGGGTTCAAGGAGCTGAAGCGGGCCGAGAGCGACGCCCTGCTCGCGTTCCTCGTGCGCCACTGCGCCGCCCCCGAGATCCAGTGCCGGTTCCGCTGGCACGCCGACTCGGTCGCCTTCTGGGACAACCGCTGTACCCAGCATCACGCCGTCTGGGACTACTTTCCCGAGGTTCGCCACGGCTACCGGGTCACCATCCAGGGCGACCGCCCGTTCTACGCCCCGGGCGCTCGCGCCGGGCAGTCGACGGCGCAGGCGGCTGCGCGGTAGGGCGGCGAGGGCGCCTGCAGGGCTCTTCGGGCGGCGGTGCCGCGGGAGTCCACGGCGAGGACCGAGGGTTGTTCCAGGAACGGTCGGTTGAGCCGTGGGCCACGAACCCCGCGTACTGTGCACTCGTCGTTCCCGGCTCCTGGCCGGGGCGTTCTCCCGCCTGGGACCGCGCGGTTCGTGGGCACGGCTCTTGCTTCCCATGACCGCATGGAGCGACGAAGGCCATGAGCGGATCGGCGGTCGACCGGGGGGCTCGCGAGCGGGGCGGCGTCGACGTGGACGGCTTCGTCCATGCCCTGGCCAGCCGCCGCCAGGACCTCCATCAACTGATCGTAGACACCATCGCCGGCGCCGTGACGGCGCGGCGGGCGGTGCTCGCGGTCGGTGACCACGCCGGTGAGAGGTTGACGGTCACCGCGACCCGCGGGGGCCCCGCCGCGCCCGCCACGGGCTCGGTGATCGCGCCCGGCGCGGGAATCACCGGGCGGACCTTCGCGACCCGGCGGCCCCGCCTCGTGTCCGACGCCGCCGCCGAGCCGGGGGAACCGTGGTTTCCCTCTCGCGGCGGCTCTTGCATCTCGGTGCCGCTGGTGGCCCGGGGCTCGGCGCTCGGGGCCATCACCCTCGCCGACCGGGCCGGCGGGCAGCCGTTCGACGGGGCCGATCTGGCCGCGGTGCAGGGGTTGGCCGCGACGGCCGCCCTCGCCCTCGCCTACGAGCGGGTGGAGAAGGTCAAGAACCGCCTCGAGCAGGTGGTGGCCGTCGATCCCCTCACCGGGCTCCTCAACCGCGGCGGTCTCGACGCGCGGCTTCGCGAAGAGCTCGACCGGGCCCGCCGGCACCGCGAGCCGGTGGCCCTCGTCGCCATCGACGTCGACCGGTTCAAGTCGCTGAACGACGCCCTCGGCCACCCCGCCGGCGACGCCGTCCTGAAGGGGCTGGCCGCCATCTTCGACGGGTCGGTGCGGGCCGGCGACCTCTGCGCGCGCTTCGGCGGGGACGAGTTCGCCATCGTGATGCCCCGCACCGCCGCCGCCGGCGCGTGCCAGAGCGCGGATCGGATTCGGCGACGGGTCCAGGACTACTGGCCCGACTCGGTCTCGCCGCGCCCGCCCGGTCTCCGCGTCACGGCCAGCTTCGGGGTCGCGGTGTCCGCGGCCGACACCACGCCGGCCTCGCTCGTCGAACGGGCCGATCGGGCGCTCTACGCGGCCAAGGCCAACGGGCGGAACCGGGTCCACCTGGGCGCCGGGGGCTGATGCGGTCGTCCGAAGGTGCGAGGGGAGGGGTCGACGGACGACCCGGACGCGTGATGGAACGGAGCTATGATCGAGGCATGATTCGAGTAGACGTGGCGGATGCCGACGACGGGCTCGCCGTCTGTCTCGAATCGGTCGAGAACGGCGAAACCGTGGTGCTGTGCCGGCGTAGCGTCCCCGTCGCGGAGATTCGACCGGCCCCTGGCAGCCGAAGCACATCGCAATCGGCGGCGCTCGTCGAGGCAGCGGGCGACCATCAGGACGTGGCGACCGCTCTGGAGCGATCGGGCCACGGCGCGGTCGCCGCCCGGCTCGTTCACCTGCATAGACTCGTCGACGAGGACCCCGACGAACCCGGCATCCCCATCGAATCGCTGCGGGGACTGGCGTCGTTCCTCCTGAACGAGCCCCGTTTGCCGAGCCCTCGCCTCGGCGTCGGCCCGGAGGGCTGCATCCAGGCGGAGTGGCGTGTTCCCGAGGACGGGATGCTCGCCCTGAAGTTCCTGCCCTCCGGGTTCATCCGATTCGCGGCCGTCTCCGCCCCTGTCCAGCCCGGCATCGAGCGTCGGCGCGTCAACGGGACCCTACCCGCGCCCGCCGTGTCGGATGCCATCCGGGCCTTCACCGACCTTCTCGTCCAGCTTGCCGATGAGCGACAGGACCATCCCTGACCGCGACCATCTGTCTCGGTACTGCAAGCCTTCGACGGTCGCCGACGGTCTGCCGACCGCGAGCGCCTTCGAGCTCCGTCCCGGCGAGGACCATCTGTCGGTGAACTGGCTCGAGTACCTTGGAGCGCCCGATGTCGCCACGGCGATTCAGCTCGTTCGAGGCGCGTTCCGTGACAAGGCGTATCGGCTTCGCCCAGGCGGCCGATTCGCCGTGTTCCGGTGCGGGGCCGCCAAGCTCGCCGTCGGCGACGGAACGGGGCGACTGCTGCATATCGAGCATCTGCCTCTCGTCGTCGACCCATCGCATGCCGGCGTCCTCGGTTACGGAGTGGACGACTTCGAGGTCGCCGTAGAGCTCGCTGCTCTCGTCGGCCGCAAAGACGTGTACCTCGCCGTTCCCTGACGCCCACGCCCGCTTACGATCGGCGCCCTTGCCGACGCAAGTGCGGGCGTCGCGCCGCGGGACGTGCCCCGAGGGACACCAGAACGCCCGACGCATCCCGAACGGCCATCGCCGCGGTGCTGGTGGCGAAGGGCGTGCAGCGTGCTGTACGCTTCCTTTCATGAGCCACCACGCGAAACGGATCGTCGTTGCCCGGGCAGTTGTCGCCGGTCTGTTGGCTGCGCTTGTCGCGGCGCCTGACACGGCGCCCGCGCAGACGGCCCTGGCCGCCACACCGGCCCCGTTGACCCTGGACGCCTTCCGCGCCGACGGCACGGCCTGCTACGACCGGTCGGTGCAGCCGCAGACCACCATCGTCGACAGCCATATCCATTTCCGGCCTTTCGGCGGGCCCGCCGTCCCGTTCGAGGAGATCGTGCGGTACCTCGAGGCCACCGGTGTCCTGTTCGCCAACGTCTACGGCATCGGCCAGATGCTGCCCGCGTCGTCCTCGTGCACCTACTACCTCGACTGCCCCGGCACGCCGTTGGCGCCGACCCTGAGGAACGACTTCGTCAACGCCGCCAACGCGGTGGTGAAGACCCCCGAGGGTCTCCACCTGACGCTGGCCATGACCTTCCCGGACCTCGCGGATCCCGAGTCGGTCCTCGCAGGCATGGCGCTGCTCGACGAGGAGTACCCCGGCCTCTTCCGGTGGATGGGCGAGGTCAACCTCGTCAAGCAGGCGGTCTTCGCCAACGGGCGGGTGCCGGTGCCGGCCGAGGCCATCGACGGCTGGGCCGGCTTCATGGCGGTGCTGCGCGAGCGCGGCATTCCCATCGCCATCCACGCCGACCTCGGCAGCGACGACGAGCCGACCCTCTACCTGCCGCTGATGGAGAAGGTGCTGAACACCTATCCGGACAACCCGATCGTCTGGGTCCACATGGGCCTGTCGCGCGAGCTGACCACCATGGACCCGGTGCGGCACGCCGAGCTGATGGCGTCGATGCTCGAGCGCCACCCCAACCTGATGCTCGACATCACGTGGCGGGTACTCGACGACGCGTACTTCTCGACCCCGGAGGGCCGGGCCGCCTACGTGCCGTTTCTGAACGCCCATTCGGAGCGCATTCTTCCCGGCACCGACTTCCTCGCGTCGCGCGACAAGGACTTCGACGTCTACCGCGAGGAGCTCGAAGTCAACAGCCGCATCCTCGCCCACCTCGACGACGAGGCCTTCCGCAACATCGCCCTCGGCGAGAACTACTTCCGCCTGCTGGGGCTGGACTACGAGGCGCCGGCGGTCTGCTCCGCGACGCCGTGAATTGGCCGACGGAGGCGATGGCGGCGGTAGAGTCGGCGACGGAGCTCTTCCCCGGATCATGCCTGGCCGCTTCTATCGCGGGCAGCGCGCGCGAGAGTCATTCGGCGATTGATCGCCGGATTCTGCGGCGTGTTCACATCGCGTTGTGGAGTCGAAACCTCCCCGGGTACCCCGTCGGGCCCGTGGCGATGTCGGCGCGCGGCGGCTGGGGCCGTTCTCGATCGGCCCGGGCCGCGTCGCTTGCGCGGCCGGGCCGGAGGTAGAGGGATGTCACGCTTTCTGCAGCTTCGTCTCCTGTGGCGGCGCGCCGCCGCCCACCCGGGCTTCACCCTCGTCGCCCTGGCCACCCTGGCCGTCGGGATCGGCGCCAACGTGGCCATCTTCACCGTCGTCAACGCGGTGGTGCTGCGGCCGCTGCCGTTTCCCGACTCGGAGCGGCTCGTGATGCTGAGGCACGCCGCCCCGGGGCTGTCGCAGCTCGACGAGCTGCCGATGTCGGACGCGCTGCACTTCCTCTACGCCGACGAGAGCCGAACCCTCGACGGGGTGGCGGCGTACCGGGACGGGCAGGCGAGCTTCACCGGCCCGGACGACCCGCAGCGCGTGCAGGCGGCCTTCGTCACGGCGTCGTTCTTCGACGTCATGCGGACCTCCCCGCAGCTCGGCCGCGCCTTCACCGCCGAGGACGACCGCCCCGGGGCGGCGCCGGTGCTCGTGCTCGGCGACGGGCTGTGGAGGAGCCGTTTCGGGGCCGACCCGGGGGTGGTAGGCACGGTCGTCGACGTCGACGGGGCGAGCGTCGAGGTGGTGGGGGTGATGCCCCCCGGGTTCAGCTTCTCGCGGCCCGCGGCGGAGCTCTGGCGGCCCATGGCTCTCGGCCGCGACGCCGCGCAGCTCGGCGCGTTCGGCATGAACGGCGTCGCCCGCATCGCGGACGGCTCGACCCTGGAGCAGGTGCGGGCAGAGCTCGGCACGTTGATATCGAACCTGGCCGAACTGCTGCCGGACCAGCCCGCGGCGCCGGTGCTCATCGGCGCCGGCCTCGCGCCCGTCGTGGACCCCGCGCGCGAGGTGGTGGTCGGCGACATCGAGGCGACGTTGTGGATGCTGCTCGGCGCGGTGGGGTTCCTGCTGCTGATCGCGTGCGCCAACGTCGCCAACCTCTTCCTCGTGCGCTCCGAGGCGCGGCACGGCGAGGTGGCGGTTCGCTCCGCCCTCGGCGAGGGCCGCGGACGGCTCGTCGGCTCGGTCTTCCTCGAGAGCGTCGTGCTCGGTCTGGCCGGCGGCCTCGCGTCGCTGCCGCTGGCCCTGCTGGCGGTGCGCCTGGTCGTCGGTTTTGGCCCGCGGGCGCTGCCTCGGCTCGACGAGGTCTCGGTCGACGCGTGGGTGCTGCTGTTCGGGCTCGCGGTGTCCGTCGTGGCGGGCCTGCTGTTCGGCGTCCTCCCGGCGTGGCGGGCGACGGCGGTGGCCGCGGTCGGCAACACCACCGCCGGCTCGCGCGGGGCCACCGCGGGCCGGGAGCGGCAGCTCGCCCGGCGGGGGCTCGTGGTGGTGCAGATTGCCCTGGCCCTGACCCTGCTCGTGGGGTCGGGGCTGGCGGTGCGCTCGTTCCAGCGGCTGGCCGCGGTCGATCCGGGCTTCGACCCCGTCGACGCGCTGACCTTCGGGCTGTCGCTGCCCCAGCGCGACTACGAGACCCCCGAGTCGCGGCTCACCTTCCACCGCCAGGTCGTCGACCGCCTGCGCGCCCTGCCCGGCGTCGCCGAGGCGGCGGCGGGGACCACCGTTCCCCTCGGGGGCGAGGTGACGGGGACGGGGCACGCCGTCGAGGGCCGGCCCGTGAACGTCGAGGAGGGGGAGGTGCCGCCGGTCTTCATGTGGAAGCGCGTCTCGCCCGCCTGGTTCGACGCGATGGGCATCGAGCTCGTCGAGGGCCGGGTGTTCGACGCCCTCGACGGCGAGCGCGGCGCCCCCGTGGTCGTCGTGTCGCGGACGGTGGCGCAGGCGCAGTGGCCGGGCGAGAGCGCCCTCGGCAAGGGCATCCGGCAGGGCGCTCCGCCCCCGGAAGGCACGGACTGGACCCGCGTCGTCGGCGTGGTCGACGACGTCCACGAGATCGCGCTGCACGAAGACCCGCCGGCGATGGTGTACTACCCGATGCCCGAGTTCGCCGAGGGCGTCGGGGTGCCCAACGCCATGCGCTACGTGGTGCGGGCCCCGAACGCCGCCGCCCTCGCCGGCGCGGCGCGGGAGACGGTGCGCGGGCTCGATCCGACGCTCCCGATCGCGGACGTGGAGACCCTCGAGACGCTGGTCGGCCGGGCGCGGGGGGAGCGGGCGTTCGTCATGGTCCTGCTCGTCATCGCGGCCGCCCTCGCCCTGCTGCTGGGCTCGATCGGCCTCTACGGCGTCGTCTCCTGCATGGTGGCGCAGCGGCGGCGCGAGATCGCCATCCGCATGGCGGTCGGCGCGCAGGTCATCGACGTGCGCCGCCTCGTGCTCTCCGAGGCGGGCGCGATGGCCCTGCTCGGCGTGGTGCTGGGGGTGGCGTCGGCGGTGGTGCTGACCCGCCGGCTGCAGGCCCTGCTGTTCGAGACGGCCCCCCTCGACCCCGTCGTCTTCGGCGCGGTCTCGGCGCTGCTGGCCGCGATCTGCCTGCTGGCGAGCTGGGTGCCCGCCCGGCGCGCGGCGCGCATCGATCCGATGGCCATCCTGCGCGCCGAGTAAGGGCGGTGACGGGAATTGCCTTGCCACGTGCTCAGCGCAGAGAACCCTGGAAACGAGCTGTATCTGGACCGCAGTTGGCAACCGTATGTCGGTCACTGTCCAAGGGCGGATCGACGAGCCGAGGCCGGTTCGGGTTCGGGACGGACGGCGAGGGCGACCGGTTGGGCGGGCGGCGCGGCCGGGGGGGTGATGGTCTCTAGCGCGCAGGCGCGGGCGCCGAGCCGGTGCGTGCCGCGGTCGGGGAGCGCAGGTATTGCATGAGGCTGGGAATGCCCGGCTGCCACCGGTCTCCGCCGCCGGGCGGCTTCCAGACGTAGCCGACCAGGGCCAGCCGGTCGCGGCACGCCACCGTCTCGGGGGTAGAATCGGTGGCCAGCGCATCGCCGATGACGGCGTTCAGTTCGTCCTGGGCGAGCGCCGCCCGGCCGAGGAAGGCGTCGGCCACCGCGCCGGCGACCGGCAGCAGGTCTTGTCGCTCGACCTCGTCGCGGCGGTGCTCGTAGCAGACGACCCGCTCGACGTCGAAGGCCCGGCCGGCCTCGGCGACCACCGCGTCGTCGATCAGCGCCGCGGCCCGTTCCGCCGCCACCTCCCACAGGGCCGCCCCCCAGACCTGCAGGAAGTACGGATAGCACTGGCTCTCGTCGACCACGCGCCGCAGGGCCGGGCTGTCGAACGTGACGGCGGGATTCTGCTCGGCGAACGGCCGCACGAGCGCCTCGGCGGCGGCGGCCTCGTCGAGCCGGCCGATGCCGATGTGCTTCGCGCGGTTCCAGAACGTCGCGGACATCCGGTCGAGCTGCCGCGTCAGGCCCGGCGTCCCCGCCAGCACCAGCAGGAAGGGCGCGGTCGACGCGGTGGACTGGGCGGCGTTGAGCAGTGCGCGGCCTACCGCCACGTCCAGCGTGTGCGCCTCGTCCAGCAGGATGACCAGGGGGCGGTGGGCGCAACGCAGGGTGAGCAGCTCGGTCAGCGTGCCCGGGTCGCCGCCCAGCTCCCAGCCGAGGCGTCCGACGCCGATCGAGAGCGACAACTTGTCGGGGAGCAGCGACCGGAAGCGGGCGGGCGGCACGAGGGTCGTCGCCAGCGCGTCGAGGGCCGGCAGGTCGCTCGGCGTGCGCCAGACGACGTCGATCCCTCCGCCGGCCTCGATCTCGCGCTGGAACCAGCGCAGCAGCACGGTCTTCCCGTTGCCCCGGGGACCGGAAACCACCGCGTTCCGCGGCGCCCCCCGCCCTGCCCGGAGGTACGCGTGCAGCCGCATCAACTCGCGCTGCTCGGCGGCCCGGCCGGCGAGACAGGGCGGCAACGCCCCACTGCCGGGTACGAAGGGATTGGCGGAGTACTGCTCACGCATGGGCGATGAGGCGCCGCGCCAGAGCAATCGCTAGCGTATCACGGCATTCTTCGGAGCCCGCGGAAGCCGTCGGCGTCCGGGAGCCGGCGGGTGCGGTCATCCTGCCGCGCGCTACCAGTCGAAGGCGAGCGCACCGTCGAGGGGGCATCGGTGTCGCCGCGCGCCGGGGTCATCCCGCCGCGCGCTACCAGTCGAAGGCGAGCGAGGTGATCAGGCTCGCTCCGGGGCTGGAGTACCGGTCGATGACCGGATCGTTGGCCTGACGTCCCCGCACGTTCCACCACTCGAAGTACTTGGCGTCGGTCAGGTTGAGCAGGCCGAGGCGGAGCTTGAGGGCCTCGGTGAGGGCGATGAAACCCACCAGGTCGACGACCCGGTAGGCGTTCGGTGCGAACTGCGCCACGCGCTTCTGGCGGTAGGCCTCGACAAGCCGCACCGACAGCTCGCTGCCCCAGCGGCCGGCCCGCGGCGCGTAGCGGAGCCCCACCACCGCCTCGTCCGGCGCGACGGAGCCGAGCGGCGTCTCCTGCGCGACCGGCGCCGCGGCGGCGGCGCCCCGCAGGAACTCGCGGCCCTCGATGCGCGCGTAGCTGCCCCGGACCATCAGGCTGTCGGTCAGGTACGCCTCGCCGAACACCTCGATGCCGTCGATTCGCGCTGCCTCGAGGTTCCGGCTCTGGAACTCGAGCAGCCCCGTCAGGGGGTCGACGTCGAGCTCCGTCAGCTCGATGAAGTCGCGGTAGCGGTTGGAGAACGCGCTGACGCCGAGGCTCGCGCGGTCGAACGCGGTGCGGACGCCGACCTCCAGGTTGTCGCTGGTCTCGGCCCGCAGATCCGGGTTGGGCAGCGTCGTGTAGCCCTCGCGGGGACTGGCGAAGCCGGTGTTGATGGCGCTGTAGGGCGGCGCCCGGAACCCGCCGGCATACTGCGCGTGCAGGGTCACCACGTCGGTCAGCCGCGCCGCCAGGCCGATCTTCGGCGAGAGGGCGCCGTCCGAGAAGTCGGCCGCCTCGGGGTTGAGGCTCGCGACGAAGACGGGGTCGGCCTGGTTGGCGTCGAGCGAGTAGTGGTCGTAGCGCACGCCCGGCACGAGGGTGAGGCGGCCGAGCCGGATCTCGCCCTGCAGATAGGCCCCCGCCTCGACGACGTCGCTCTCCGGGAAGTACTTGGTGGGGAAGATCAGGTCGGTCGGGACCGGTAGCCCGGTGGCGATGTCGGTCTCGGTCCGGCCGCGCCGCATGTCGAAGTAGTCGGCCTTGTAGCTGCCCCCGAACGTGATCGCCATGCCGTCGTCGGGGCCGCCCAGCCAGTGCTGGCCCTGGGCCGACCCGCCGTAGCCGACCTGCTCGAAGTCGACGGTGCCGTGGCGGGTCGACGAGAACGGCAGTCCGAGGCCGGTGGTCGTCCGCGCCTCGTCCAGGACCTGGGCGGTGTCGTTGCGCTGCCCGTACACCCGCCACGACAGCAGGTCGAGGCCGCGGCCGGCGAGGGTGTGGTCGAGCGAGAGCCGCCGGCGTCCCTGCGTGTCGAGGGCGGCCGACTCTTCGATGAGATAGGCGAACCGGCCGAAGTCGAGCAGCCGGTTGTTCGAGAGCCAGTCGGTCTCGACGCGGCTGTCGTACCGCTCGGCGGCGGCGCGCCACCGGTTGTCCGGCGATGCGCTGTAGACCAGCTTGGCCAGGACCTGCCGGCCCGCCACGTCCTGCGGGTTCGGGGCGGTGCGGGTGTGGTCCCTCGTGTCGACGGCGCCCTGGTTGCCGAGCTCGCCGCCCCGGTCGAGGCTGGTGAACACCGACGCCTGGACCCGCTCGCCGCCGGCGGCCAGGGTGACGTTGGCGCCCACCGCGTCGGCGCGGCTGTCCCAGGTGGTCTTGCCGCCCAGGTAGAACCGCCGGTCGCGCAGGTAGTCGGCGGGGTCCTTGGTGAACAGGGAGACGACGCCGCCGAGCGCGTCGCTGCCGTAGAGGGCGGAGTTGGCGCTGCGCACGATCTCGACCGTCTTCAGGACGTCGACGTCGAGCCCGGCCTGGTGGACGTTGAACGGGCCGAAGTCGAACTGCTCGGAGGTCTGCACGCCGTCGACCATCGTCATCACGCGGTTGCCGCCGATGCCGCGGATGTTGAAACCGTTGAGCCCGAGGCGGGTCACGTTGTTCTCGACGTAGACCCCCGGCTCGTACTTCACGAGGTCGGCGAAGTCCTCGACCATCCGTTCCTGGATGGTCTCGCCGTCGATGACCGACACCACGCCCGGCGAGTCCCGCACCGGCGCCGGCCGGAGGGTGGCGGAGACGGTGACCGAATCGAGGAAGGTCGGCGGCTCGTCGGGCGGGGTCTCGTCCGGCGGCGGCTCGTGTGGCGGCGTCCCATCTGGCGGCGTCCCGTCTGGCAGCGTTCCGTCCGGGGGCGCCCCGGTGTCGGTCTCCGCGGCGGCGGCGTCCGCGCCGGGCGGGTCCGCGGCCGCCACCGGCTGATCGGGGTCCGGCTGCGCGGTCGCGGCGAGGGGGCTCGCCGGTCCCAGGGCGAGGGCCGCGATCAAGATCGCGAACGGCATGCCGAAGGCGCTGTCGCGGGGTCGGGTTCCGTGCACGGCGTGCATCCAGTGGCCCCTGCCGGGCTCCGGCAGCGCGGCGGGGGTGCTCTTGCCTCGTCGGGGGCGTGCTCCCTGCAATCCGCAGAGGGGCGCGCTCCCTGCAATCCGCAGAGTAGTTCGTGCCTCCATGGTACTTCCTCGCCTTGTCTTCCCGCGCTTGGGGCCGTCCCGGGGGGCTCGTCGCCCGGCGCCGGTTTCAAACTTGTTCCCTCTGACTTGCGCTCGCGCGCGGGGCCGTCCCGCGCGCCTCGCCGGGCGAGAGGCGGGGCGGGAAGGCGGGGACGATGGGAAGAGGACCGGGGCCGCCTGGCGCGGCAGCCGATCTCGACGGGAGTCCAGGGAACGGCGGGGGAAGGGGCGGAAACGACACCGGGCCGGGCAACGGTCGGCTCCCGTCGCCCGGCCCGGTGGTGGGGTGTCGCGAGGGACCGGGCTACCGGCCGAGCCGGTGCGGGGCCGGCCGGCCGACACCCGCCGCCGGGGCCGACGCCGCGGTGTCGAGCCGCGAACCGGCGTTCTCGAGCGAGTCGGCCAGGCGCGTCAGCCATTGCGGCACGCGGCTCGGGAAGCGCTCGCCGAGCGCCCGCCCCGACAGCTCGGCGGCGGGACGCGGCTCGCCCCCGGCCGGTGCCTGGGCCGCATCGCCGTCCCGCCCGGCCTGGCCGCCGTCGGGTGCGGGGGCCGGCTCCAGGGCCCCGGGCTCCGTGGCGGCATCGCCCGGCGGCTCGGCCGGGGCCAGCTCCGCCACCGGCTCCGGCGGCGCTTCGGCCTTCCCTGCCGACGGCGGCATGGCCGCGATCGCGGACGGCAGCGCGGCCGCCGCGGTCTCGGCAATCGCCGCGAGGGGCGCGGACGTGTTCAGGTTCTGCACGTCGACGTCCACGCGCTGGGCGATCTCGGCCGAGATCTGCCGCGCGACGATGGTCATCTGGGCCTCGGCGAGCCGGCTGACGGCCTCGCGGATCGGGGCGAACACCTCGGTCAGGTCGATCTCGACGCTGTTCTCCTGCATCCGGCTGAGCTGCATCTCACGGATCTGCTCCTCGAGGGCCGCGATGCGGTCCTGGGCCGCCATCTGGTCCTGCACGAGGACGTCGCGGTGCAGTTGGGCCTCCTGGTCCATCACGTAGTAGCCGCCGACGAAGGAGGCGGCGCAGAAGATGGCCAGCATCATCAGTCGGCTGAAGAAGCGGCCGACCCGCGACGGCCGGCGCATCTCGGGCTCGGGTCGCGGCGCCGGGGGCGGCTGAACGGTCTTCGCCTTGGCGGGCTCGGGCGGGTTGGGTGTGGTCGTCATGGTCCCCTCCTACAGGGTCGGCGAGAGGCGCGGGCCGACCCGGCGGATCATCCGCCCGGCCGCCGGCGCCGTCACACGGGTGAAAGACATGGAATGTCTGAACGAGGTCGCTGTCGAAGTCGACGGTTGCCGCGGCGGCCGTTCGAACGCACCTTGCCGCCCGCGACACGCGAATGCCTCGTTCCGGAGGAGAGGAGCACGACGTGATCCCGGCGGCTGGGAACCGTCCGGGGGGAAGGAGGAGCGATGACCGGTACCCCACAGCGATGATTCAGGACAACGGCCGTCGTGTCAAGAGAAAACCCGCCCAGCCACAAGATGTTGTGGTGTTCCGGGGTGGCAGGCGCCGAACTGGTAGTCCCGCCCGGGTTCGCCGACCGGCGTCACCACGTGGTTGCATCACGACAAAGGTGATGCGCCGCCATGCAAGCGGCCCGCCGAGCCTCGTGTGCGAGCGCCGAGAATCCACGGCGGCCATCTCGCGAGCGCCGGCCCCGGCCGCTCCCGTGAATCGAGCGGCCGACAGGGTCGGGGGCCATCGCCTCGGAATGGCGTCGCGCACCGTGACCACAGCGAGGGCCTGCGCCGGCCGGACCGTTCTGATGAGCAAGCGCTCTCGTCGCGCCCTGGCCGCGCGCGGACGCCCTGTGTTCCTCTGCCGAGCCCGGTGCAGCGCGGGAGTCTCCGACGCGGGCTCCCGGGGGCGACCGAACGGCCACCCGCCGGGCGGCATGGCTCGGTACGGCCGGTACAGCTGGTACAGCTACGCCCCCCCGGACCGTTCTGATAGGATCCGACGGCGTACCTGTCCCGTGCGGGCGGCGTGCAGTTCCCGTCCGCCAACCGGCAGCCAAAGGGGAAGCCATGCGGTCGATCTTCGCGCTCGCCGTGCTCGTGCCCGCCGTCGCCGCCGCCGAGACGCCGACGTTCACGGCGGACGTGGCGCCCATCCTGTTCGAGAGCTGCGTCGTCTGCCATCGCGAGGGCGAGGTCGCCCCGATGGCCCTCACGTCGTACCGCGCGGTGCGGCCGTGGGCGCGGGCCATCAAGGACAAGGTGGTCAGCCGCGAGATGCCGCCGTGGCACGCCGACCCCGCCGGCTCGCTCGCCTTCAAGAACGACCGGCGGCTGAGCCAGGCCGACATCGACACCATCGCGGCGTGGGCCGACGGCGGGGCGCCCCGGGGCAACCCCGCCGACCTGCCGGCGCTGCCGCCGATTCCGGCCGGCTGGCAGATACGCGACCTCGGCGAGCCCGACGCGGTCATCCGGATGCCGGTGGCCGAGCAGATTCCCGCCTTCGGCGAGCTGCCGATGACCAACTACTACATCCCGGTGCCGTGGGACGAGCCGAAGTACGCGCGGGCCCTCGAGTCGAAGCCGGGCAACCGCGAGGTCACCCACCACACCGTCGCCTACATCCGCTCGGGGCTGCCCCCGGGGACCCGGCTGAACGAGAAGGGGCTCGCGGTGCGCGACCCGTCGATCGAGGTCGACGACAACGCGTCGTTCGAGTTCGCGCAGCGGTCGGTGAAGCTGACCGGCTATGCCCCCGGCAAGGGCTACAAGCGCTATCCCGAGGGGGCGGGGCGGGTGCTGCCGCCCGGCTGGTACTTCGTGCTCAACCAGCACTACCAGCCGACCGGCCGGCCCGAGACCGACCGGTCCGAGCTGGGGCTGTGGTTCCACGACGAGCCGGTCGACACCGACGTGCACGAGATCGTGGCCAGCGACGGCATCGCCATCGTCGGCGGGGTCGAGGTGGTGACCGGGGCCGGCCAGCGCCGGCCGGTCATCCCCAACATCCCGCCGTTCGCCGACGACTGGAAGATCGTCACCATGAAGGTCTTCCCCGAGGACACCACCGTCTTCTCGCTGTCGCCGCACGCTCACCTGCGGGGCAAGCGGTTCACCTATACCCTGGTGCACCCCGACGGCCGGGAGCAGACCCTGCTGACGGTGCCGAGCTACGACTTCAACTGGCAGACCTTCTACGAGCTGACCGAGCCGATGGTGTTCCCGGCGGGGTCGAAGCTGGTGACGGTCGGCTACTACGACAACTCGGTGCGCAACCGCTACAACCCCTCGCCCGATCGCGAGGTCTACTGGGCCGAGCAGAGCTGGGACGAGATGTTCAATCCGTTCTTCGAGTTCGGGGTCGAGGCGGAGAGCCCGAAGGGCAGCACCAACGACTGACCTGCCGCGGCGCCCGGCGCGCCCGATCTCACCCATGATGTCCACGAACGGCGGCCGGGCCGGATTCTCCCGGCTTCTGGCGAGGGCCTTGGCCCTTGTCCTGTCGAGCACGTGTCTCCTTCCGGCGGAAGCGCAAGAGCATGCGACGGCGGCTGCCGGCGGCTCGGGTTCGGCGGCGCCGCCCGCCGGCGGCCTGGCCGGGGCGCAACCGCCGATGGCCGGCTTCGGCCTCGTG
>JAJEFC010000425.1 GCA_022820675.1 Vicinamibacteria bacterium
GACGACTGTTCCCGCTTCCGCCTTTTCAGGGTGTCACGACACGCGCGTCGACCACCAAAGAGTCGCGCTTCGGCAGGGCGCCAACCTGGTCGCGTTTCATGACCTCGGGGCGAGCGGCGCCCCGGTCATGACGGTTTGGAGCGTATCAGCCGCCAGGATTGCCTGCAAGCGCAGGGACGACGAGACGGGACCAGTGCTACCCCATCGGCATCGGCGGCATCGGCGTGGCGCGTTCCGAAACGGCGCTATAATTCCGTCACATCCAAGACCAGCGGGCGTCTCCGACGCCAGGGAGGTGCGGGTTGACTGTCCCCGTCTCGATCACCGTCAACGGACAGCGGTACGACCGCGAGGTCGAGCCGAGGCTGCTCCTGGTGCACTTTCTGCGCGAAGTCATCGGGTCGACGGGCACCAAGGTGGGCTGCGACACGAGCCAGTGCGGCGCCTGCACGGTGCTGATGGACGGCGCCTCGCTGAAGTCGTGCACCGCCCTCGCGGTCCAGGCCGACGGGGCCGAGGTGACCACCATCGAGGGGCTCGCCGACGGCGACGCCCTGCACCCGCTGCAGGACGCGTTCTGGGAGAAGCACGGGCTGCAGTGCGGCTTCTGCACGCCGGGCATGATCATGGCGTCGCACGAGCTGCTACGGGTCACCCCGAAGCCGAGCGACGCGCAGATCCGCCACGGCCTCGAAGGCAACATGTGCCGGTGCACCGGCTATCAGAACATCGTGCGGGCGGTCCGCCAGGCCGCCGGAACCACGGCAGGTCAGCCATGAGCACACGCATCTTCGGTTCAGGCATCCGCCGGCGGGAAGACCCGCGCCTCATCACCGGCAGCGCCACCTACACCGACGACCTGACGCTGCCGCGCATGGTGCACGCGGCCATGCTGCGGAGCCCCCACGCGCACGCGCGCATCACCTCCATCGACACGAGCAAGGCGGCGGCCGCCCCCGGGGTGATCGCGGTGTACACCCATGCCGACACCGAGGGCGGGCTGCAGCCGGCGCCGTGCGCGTGGCTCCTGCCCGACTCGGACCTGAAGATCGCCAGCTACCACTGCCTCGCCAAGGACGTGGTGCGCTTCGTCGGCGACATCGTCGCGGTGGTGGTGGCCGAGACCCGCTACCAGGCCGAGGACGCCCTCGAGCTCGTCGACGTCGGCTACGAGCCGCTGCCGGCGGTGACCGACCCCGAGGCGGCGGCGGCCGAGGGCGCCCCGAAGCTGCACGACGAGATCGACGGCAACCAGGCGTTCCACTGGAAGGTGGCGGGCGGCGACGTCGACGCGGCGTTCGCCGGGGCCGACGTCGTGGTGAAGGACCGCATCATCCAGCAGCGGCTCATCCCCAACGCGATGGAGCCGCGGGCGGCCCTGGCCAGCTTCGTCGGGGCGACGGGCGAGCTGACGGTGTGGAACACCACCCAGAACCCCCACATCGTGCGGTTCCTCACCTCGCTGGTGCTCGGCCTCTCCGAGGACAAGATCCGGGTCATCGCGCCCGAGGTTGGAGGCGGATTCGGCAGCAAGATCGCGGCCTACCCCGCCGACTTCCTCACCATGTTCTGCAGCCGGAAGCTCAACCGCCCCGTCAAGTGGACGGAGACCCGCAGCGAGAACTACCAGTCGACCACCCACGGCCGCGACCACGTCCAGCACGTGGAGCTGGCCGCGAAGAACGACGGCACCGTGCTCGGCCTGCGCTGCACCGTGCACGCGGGCATGGGCGCGTACCTGTCGACGGCGGCGCCGGGCATCCCCACCATCCTGCACGGGCTCATGCTGTCGGGCGTGTACACGCTGCCGGCGGTGCACGAGGACGTCTACGGCGTCTACACCAACGGCGTGCCGGTCGAGGCGTACCGGGGGGCCGGTCGCCCCGAGGCCACGTTCATGCTCGAGCGCATGATGGACGTGCTGGCCGCGAAGCTCGACATGGACCCCGCCGACGTCCGCAAGAAGAACCTCATCCCGAAGTTCGACGACGGCCACGAGGTCGTCACCACCCTGAACTACGACAGCGGCGACTATCCCGGCGCCCTCGACAAGGTGATGGCCCACGCCGACTACACGGGGCTGCGCGCGAAGCAGAAGGCGGGCCCCGCCAACGGCACCTACACCGGCCTCGGCCTCGCCACCTACGTCGAGATCTGCGGCCTCGGGCCGTCGCAGGTGGCCGGGGCCATCGGGTTCCAGGGCGGACTCTGGGAGAGCGCCATCGTCCGCTTCCACCCCAGCGGCAAGGTGCACGTGTTCATCGGGGCCTCGCCGCACGGCCAGGGCGAAGAGACCACCTTCGCCCAGATCGTGGGCAGCGAGCTGGGGGTCGACCCCCAGGACGTCAAGGTCTTCCACGGCGACACCGACAACACCCCGATGGGCTGGGGCACCTACGGCAGCCGCACCACCGCCGTCGGGGGGGCGGCGCTCGCCCTGACCGCGCGCAAGATCCGCGACAAGGCCAAGGTCATCGCCGCGCACCTCCTCGAGGCCGCGGTCGAGGACATGGAATACGAGGACGGCAAGTTCTTCGTCAAGGGGGCGCCCGACCAGAGCAAGACCATCGGCGACATCGCCCTCATGGCCAACGTGGCGTGGAACATGCCGAAGGGGGTCGAGGCGGGGCTCGAGGCCTCGACGTTCTACGACCCGCCCAACTTCACGTTCCCGTTCGGCGCCCACCTCGCGGTGGTCGAGGTCGACGCCGAGACCGGCGCCGTCGCCCTCAAGCGCTACGTCGCGCTCGACGACTGCGGCCCGCAGATCAACCCCGTGATCGTCGAAGGCCAGGTGCACGGCGGGGTCGTGCAGGGGGTGGGCCAGGCGCTGTGGGAGGAGGCCGTCTACGACGAGGGCGGCCAGCTCGTAACCGGCAGCATGCTCGACTACGCGCTGCCCCGCGCCGACCTGCTGCCCGAGATCGAGGTGCTGTCGACGGTGACCCCGTCGCCGCACCATCCCCTCGGGGTGAAGGGCATCGGCGAGGCCGGCACCATCGCGTCGACCGCGGCGGTCTACAACGCGGTGATGGACGCGCTGCGGCCGCTGGGGGTCACGTCGGTCCGGATGCCGCTGACGCCGGAGCGGGTGTGGCAGGCCATTCAGGACGCCAGGGCATCCGCGACGTAGAGCGGCGGGGATTTGCGGCAGGCGCCGCAGAACGGCGCGGCCGCCGCCGAGGTCGGCGGGACCGTGCCGCAAGAGCGGCGGCGGCATTGCGGGGCCGGCAAGCGAAAGGACAGGCGATGTACGCACCAGACTTCGCATACTACCGGGCCGACTCGGTAGCCGAGATCGGCCGGCTGCTGCGCGCGCACCCCGGGGCCAAGCTCCTGGCCGGCGGGCACAGCCTGATCCCCCTGCTGAAGCTCCGGCTGGCGGCGCCCTCGGCCCTGATCGACATCGGCCGCGTCGCCGAATTGAAGGGGATAGGCGTCGCCGACGGCCGGGTGCGCATCGGCGCCCTCACCACCCACGCCGAGATCGCGGCGTCGGCCGACGTGGCGCAGCACGCCCCGGCCCTCGCCGCCGCGGCCGGGGTCATCGGCGACCCTGCGGTCCGCAACCGCGGGACCGTCGGCGGCAACGTGGCCCACGCCGACCCCGCGTCGGACCTGCCCACGGTGCTCGTGGCCCTCGGGGCCTCGTTCGCGGTGGCCACCGACGACGGCGAGCGCACCATCGCGGCCGGCGACTTCTTCCAGGGCATGATGGCCACCGCCCTCGGCGAGCACGACATCGTGACCGCCATCGACGTGCCGGCCCGGCCGGGCGGGCAGGGACAGGCCTACGAGAAGTTCTCGCACCCCGCGTCGCGCTACGCGGTGATCGGGGTGGCGGCCGCCGTCGAGCGGCAGGGAGACGCCGTCGGCAGCGTCGCGGTGGCCCTGGGCGGCCTCGTCCCGGCCGCGGTGCGCGCCGGATCGGTCGAGCAGGCCCTGTCCGGCCAGGCGCCGACCGCCGAGGCCGTCGCCGCCGCCGCCGCGGAGGTCTCGAACGACCTCGGCGACGACCTCATCGGCGACATCTACGCGTCGGCCGAATACCGGCGGGCGATGGCCCCGGTCTGCGTGAAGCGCGCCCTCACGGCGGCGCTCCACCCGGCTCCGGCCTCGCCCCCTCCCTCGTCCGGGGGGTCCGGCTCCGGGTCCGGCAGCTCGTGGTGGCCCTGGAGCTGAGCGTCCACCGGCGACCGGCGACAGACGGGAGCGGCGCCGCGGCATCGGCGCCGCCCCGCCCCCACCCGTCGACTCCATCGATCGAGAGACCTGCGCCATCGGACCGTCCGCAACGATGACCGACACCTCCCCGGCGCCCACCCTGCCCGCGTCCATCGACGAGCTGCAGGCCCTGCTGTCGCGCGAGGCCTACGTCGCGGACCGCGGCCTCGCGACGTCGATCTACCTCGCCCTGCGCCTCGGCCGCCCCCTGCTGCTCGAGGGCGAGGCGGGGGTCGGCAAGACCGAGGTCGCGAAGGTCCTCGCCAAGGGGCTCGGGGCCGAGCTCATCCGCCTGCAGTACTACGAGGGGCTCGACGTCACCCACGCCGTCTACGAGTGGAACTACGCGCGCCAGCTCCTCGAGATCCGGCTGCGCGAGGCGGAGGGGCCGGTCGACCGCGCGGCGGTGGCCCGCGACCTCTTCGGCCCCGACTTCCTCATCAAGCGCCCACTCATGCGCGCCCTCGAGTCGACCGGGACGCAGGCGCCGGTGCTGCTCATCGACGAGCTCGACCGCGCCGACGAGGAGTTCGAGGGGTACCTGCTGGAGCTGCTCTCCGACTTCCAGGTGACCATTCCCGAGCTCGGCACGGTGCGCGCGTCCACGCCGCCGATCGTCGTCATCACCTCGAACCGGACCCGCGAGCTGCACAACGCCCTGAAGCGCCGCTGCCTCTACTGGTGGATCGACTACCCGGACTTCGAGAAGGAGTACCGCATCGTCACCGGGAAGGTGCCCGAGGCCCCGGCCCGCCTCGCCGAGCAGGTGACCCGCTTCGTGCAGGAGCTGCGCACGGCCGAGCTCTACAAGGTCTCGGGCGTCTCCGAGACGCTGGACTGGATTGCGGCCCTCGTCGCCCTCGACCGCCGCGAGCTCGACGGCGCGACCATCGACGAGACCCTGGGCCTCGTGCTGAAGACCCAGGAGGACCTGGAGGCGATACGCGGCGAACGCGCGCAGGCGCTGTTCGAGCGCAGCCTCCTGCCGGCCGGCGCGGCCGGGGGCGCATGAGCGGCGGCGGCGGGAAGCGCATTGCCCGTAGCCGCCAGGGAGCCACGAACCCGGACCCACGGGACGGCGTGACCGCCAACGGCCGAGACCGCCGCGCGAGCACTGGCGGCACGCTTCCTGTCGTCCCCGTGACCGAACGATCGCAACCTGTCGTCCCCGTGACCGAACGATCACAGCCCGGCGTTCCCGCGACCGAAGGGGCACGGCGGGGCGCTCCCGAAGCCGGCCGACAACCCGAGCTGAGCCCCGACGACCCGCGCGCCGCGGGGCACCTGTTCGGCAACCTCCTCCGCTTCGGCCGCCTGCTGCACGCGCTCGGCCTCGACGTGCAGGCCGGGGGCATGCTCGACGTGGCGGAGGCCCTCGGCCACGTCGACGTCGGCCGGCGGGCCGACTTCTACCACACCCTGCGGACCCTGCTCGTCCGGCGCGCGCAGGACCTCCCCGTCTTCGACGAGGCGTTCCGCCTGTTCTGGCGCCCCCCGCGAGGCGAGCGCACCGCCCGCGATCTGCGCGCGATGGGCGAGCGCCGCCGCTTCGCGCCGCCCGAGGTCGACGTCCCCCCCGACGCCCCTGCGCCGGGCGAGGCCGAGGGACGCGAGGACCCGTTGCTGCGGCTCGAGCAGGTGGCGGCGATGACCTACAGCGCGCGGCAGGTTTCCCGCACCAAGGACTTCGCCACGTTCACCGACACCGAGATCGCCGACGCCCGCGCGCTGATGTCGGCCCTCGCGTGGGCGCCCGCCACCCGGACGACGCGGCGGTGGCGACCCGGCGCGGGACCCACCATCGACGTTCGGCGGGCCGTCCGGCACAACCTGCGCTTCGGCGGCGAGCTCGTCCTCCTCCCCCGCCGCGCCCGCCGCACCCGGTCGCGCCCCCTCGTGCTGCTCTGCGACGTCAGCGGCTCGATGGAGCGCTACAGCCGCATGCTGCTCCACTTCGTGCACACCCTCGCCCGCGGCTTCGACCAGGTCGAGACGTTCCTCTTCTCGACGACCCTGACCCGGGTGACGACGCGCCTCGCCCGGCGCGGCGTCGACGACGTGGTGCCCACGCTGCCCCGCCACGTCCCCGACTGGTCGGGCGGCACCCGCATCGGCGAGGCCCTGGGCCGGTTCAACCTCGACTGGGCCCGCCGGGTGATGGGCCACGCGCCCATCGTGCTCCTCATCTCGGACGGCTGGGACCGCGGCGAGCCCGAGCGCCTGGGCCGCGAGATGGAGCGGCTGCAGCGAAGCTGCCACCGCCTCGTCTGGCTCAACCCGCTGCTCGGCTCGCCCCGCTACCGCCCCCTGACCCGCGGCATGCAGGCGGCCCTGCCCTGGATCGACGACTTCCTTCCGGTGCACAATCTCGCCAGCCTCGAGTCGCTGGCCGCGCACCTGAACCGCCTCGTCGACCGCCGACCCGCCCGCCGCCAGCTCGCGCCGGGGACCGGGGCGCGGGACGGCACGGACTGGCGACGAGGCCGCGGCTCCTCGTCAGCCGCCACCGAATCGCCATGACCATCGACGCCCGCCTTGTCCTCGAGCGCGTTCGTCTTCGCAGCGAAACGCTTCGACACCGCTCGAAGGCACCGACAACGTCGGTGACCGCGTGCACCGTCGACGCGCGCCCCCGGACGCCAACGAACGCCAACCGGCCCGGCGCCGTGGCGCAGCCGGCGACCGGTTCGCCGCCAACCGCACCCCAATCGCCATGAACATCAACGCCAGCTACACGTTCAACGCGTCCCCGCAGGCCGTCTGGGACCTCCTCGTCGACATCGACGCCGTCGCCGCCTGTCTGCCCGGCCTCGAGTCGCTCGAGCCGGCCGGCGACAACAGGTACCGCGCCGTGCTCACCATGGGCATCGCCGCCGTCACCGGCCGCTACGAGGGCACGGTCGAGCTGCAGGACCTCGACCCGCCCAACGCCTACCGCCTCGCCGTCGAGGGCCGCGGCAAGCCCGGCTTCGTCAACGGCGGCGCCGCCATCGCCCTGCGCGACACCGGCGGCGCCACCGAGGTGACGGTGGAAGGCACCGTGCAGGTGGGCGGCACCATCGCCCGCGTCGGCCAGCGCCTGCTCGGCAGCGTCTCGAAGATGATGATGGACCGCTTCTTCGCCTGCCTGCAGAAGCGAGTGACGTGAAGCCGGCCGCGCCGCAACACCCCGCGCGGCCGGCGTTCGCAGTCGTTCGCTCAAGGCCCTCCGGCTGCACTACCGCGACTACACGCGATCCGCCAATCCCCCGGTGCTCCACCGCAAGGAGCGCTTCGTCGCCGATGACTACCCCGCCCGCCCCCGCTTCGCCCGCCTCACCGCCCGCGAGGAGCGCCTCGGCCTGCTCGACGCCACCACCACCATCGGCACCCGCGACGGCTGGTCCCGGACTCTGTCCGACCACCGCGTCACCATCCGCGGTCACCGGGTCCTCCCCCTTCCGGCTCCCGATGCCGCCCCTGCAACACCCCCTGGCGATACCGCCCCCGCCCACGTCGCTAATCCCCCGCCCACGCAGCTCACCCCCGGAGCCTCACGCGCAGCCACGCCCGGCGACCGTCCTGCAACATGCACGTTGACATCGCAACACTCCTGATGGATCTTGGAGGCTCAGGATGAAGCCTTGGAAGTGCCCGAGACTGTCCAGTTGATGTCTACACCTGATGGGCGCAGAAGGAGACGTAGGCGAAATGTTGCACTACCCGGTGAAGTTGACGACCGAGGGTGAATTCATACTCGTGGACTTCCCGGATTTCCCGGAGGCCCATACTTTCGGGGAGACGAGGGAAGAAGCTCTGCGGCGGGCATCTGACGCCCCTCTGACCGTGATCGAGGCGTACATGAAAGATCGGCAACGGCTGCCACAGCCCTCGAGAGGAAAACCGACGGTCACTGTTCCACCATTGACAGTGCCGAAGATCGAACTGTACAAAGCGATGCAACAAAAGAGAATTACAAAGGCTGAACTTGGGCGTCGGCTTGGGTGGCACATCCACAGGTTGACCGCATCCTCGATGTTCGCCACGCTTCCCGCATGGACAGACTCCAGCAGGCGCTTCAGGCCGTTGATCGGCGACTGGAAGTGACGGTCGTTGAAGCATGACGACCGCCCCCGGCCGGGACATGCCGTGGCCAAGGTCCTCCTCTCCAGGCTTGGCTTGGCGCAACACAATACTCGGTTATACCTCTTGACGACGGGTTGCGGCGTGGCCACGTCCGTACTCTCCCGTTGCCCCGGCGATCGCGAGAATCATCATGGCGCGTCTCGATGCGTCCGGGATCGCTTTCCGCATATTCACGCTCGGGGCCGGCTTCGAGGCTCGCCGCGAAACACCTCGCGGCGATGCCAGTCGACGAAGCGCGGATCGGGCTGCAGCGCCTCTTCCTGCGGCGGACGGAGCGGCCGCCCGCGCAGGCCGAGCACGTCGCTGAAGGCCGCACTCCGCCCCGTCAACTCGTTGGACACGAGCAGGCGATACTCACGGGATCGGGGTTCCAGGCCGATGACGCCCCGATCGAGCGCCTTGTGGTGAAAGGTGCAGAGCGCGAGACCGTTCGGCACCAGGTCCGGCCCACCCGCCGCGTGCCACTTGATGTGCGCCGCTTCCAGGCCGAACAGGTCGTCGGCGATGCGCAGGTCGAAGTCGCACACCGCGCAGCGCCGCTCGTAGGCCCGCAGCACCGCGTCGCGGAAGTCGGGATCGCGCGGCCGGCGCGGCAGTGCCGCCTCGTCGGCCTCCCGCTCCTCCCGCACCAACGACGCTCCGCCAGCCGTCTCCCGCCGCAGCCCCACCCGCTCCCGGATGGCGTCGTGCATCGATTCCGGGAAATGCCCGTCCAGCAGCAGCTCCGCCGCCGCCTCGACCAGCGCCGGGTCCCGGCGCAGCCGCCGGTACAGCGGCTCCGCCAGCCCGCCCAACGCGCCGTGGCGCTTCAGCGCCGCCGCTCGCGGCTTGTCCGACAACGCAGGCGAGAAATGCTCGTCGTCGAAAGTGACCTGCCAGAGTGCACCGCCCGCGGCTTGGCCGGACTCCAACCGCTCGGACTGCAAGTGCCAGAAGGGACGATCGGGTGCGACACCGCCCTTGGCCGGCGGCCCGAAGTCTCGGAGCAGCTTCGCCAGCGGCTCGTGCACGTCCCGTTCGTACGAGGCGAGACGCCGTTCGCCCCGCCGCACCCGCCCCAGCACCAGCAACAGAAGCAGCGGCTTGTGCGGCGCCCGCCTGTCGCCCTGTTGCCAGATGTTGAGCCGCCCGAGCGCCTCCAGCAGCCCTCGTCGTGTCATCCACTCGGTCGCGGGCTGGCCCAGCCGGGCCGTTGCTCGGGGTCCTCGTAGGGCGTCGTCGCGCCGTGGCGGGAATCGTTGATCTCGTTGCGGCAGGCCGTCAGGATGTCGTCGACGACCTCCTGCGCGCCGGCGTCCTCGGGCTGGGTCTCGGGGACCGGGGCCGGGAACGAGTGGGGCTCGAGCAGGCGCCCGAGGTAGGCGGCGGTCTGCTGGTCCACCTGGTGGATGGCGAATACCTCGCCCTCGTAGTCGGTGATAGTGATCGTCATGGCGTCGCCTCCTGCGGCGTGCCGTTGAACTCGGTGTCGAAGTACTTGCGCGCGGCGTCGGCGTCGGCGAACGTCGTCCCGTCGTACGCCGTCCACAGACTCATCCGCGCCTTCAGGGTGCCCTTCCGGCCATACGGGACGAGCCGTCCGATCTCGCGGCCGTCGGCCGTGAGGATCCACGTGCAGCGATCAGAGTCCACCCCGTCGCCGGCCGAGACGGCGATCTCCGTGCGCTCGCGCTTCGGCACGGGTTCGGCAGTCTCAACGTCGGCGAACTCGCGATCGAAGAACGCCCGCGCGTTCGTGATGTTCCCGAACTCTTCGTCGTCGTACGCCAGCCAGCGCGTCATCCTGGCCTTGAAGCCGGTCGGCGTCGGGACGAGCCGTCCCGCCGCACGGCCGTCGATCAGGATGGCCGGAAGCCCGCTGGCCGCTCCGCCGTCGTCGATACGTATCTCCATCCACTCTCCTTTCCCGGGGTCCTGGCGTCAATCGTTGTCATGGTCTCCATCTGGTTTCGCAGCGGCTTGGAACGCAGGCACGACCGGGAGCCCGGGCACCGACACGAAACGGCGGTCGGCCGTCCACAGCTCGGTCGCTCCTCCTTCGAACGCCATCAGCGCGATCTGCAGATCGAAGATCCGAGGGCCGGTGACGGATAGATCGATCGCGAGTTGGGTCAGGCGCGCCGCGAAACCGGCGCCCGGCGTCCAGACCTCGGCCCCGGCCGCCTCGAGCGCGACGATGAAGCGGTGTGCCTCCTCGGGGGCCGAGGGCCGGCCCGCCGCCGTCGGATGCGTCACCACGCTCCAGAACTCGCCGACGACGGGCACGCTGAAGCCCCACCCACCCGACGACGTGCGCGCCCGGACGATGGCCTGCCGCGCCGAACGATGCTCGGCGACGGCCGACCGATGCGCGTAGACCAGGAGGGACCAGGAGGTTGGTGTCGAGCGCTATCATCGATTCCTGCGAATCCAGTCGCTCATGGACGCGCGATCATCGGGCCCGATCCCGGCGGCAGACCGCCATCGACCGTCACCCACCGAATGCTCGACCGCGCCGCCGGAGCGCTGCGCCGATCGCCGCGCAACTCACGGGGGAGACCGCGCTCGACCAGGGCGCGCTGCGTCGTTCGCGATTCGGCCGCTCGCTTCTTCGCGGCAACGAAGAGATCGCCCGGAAGCTCGATGGTGGTCTTCATATGGCTTCACAGGATACCGTATCTCTATGGTCGACACCGCCCGTCGCGACATCGGCGATGCCGGCAGGGCTTCTCTACCGCCAAGGCCGGGGTGGACGCCCTCAAGACGGGAAACGTCGTCGAGGTGGAGTTCGATCCCAGCGAGCAGACCGCGAGCGCGGCATCTGTTCCCGACCGAAGGTGGGGGTGACGCAGGGTGACGCACCGACGTGGCCACGGGCACGCCATGGGACCGGAGTACGACCTGAGGGGAGGGGGCCCGGGCAAGTACTACGTTCGGCACGGGCCGGACCGCGGCGCAACCGGGGTGACCGTCGAGGGCACGGCTCAGGCCGGCGGCACCATCGCCCGCGTCGAGCAGCACCCGCTCGGCAGATAGGCCGCTTCTTCGCTGCCTGCAGAAGCGGCTGGGGTTAGCCTGTCCGCGCCGCGACACCCGACGCGGGCGCCGGAGGATTCGATGAGCGCGACACGCGCCGACCGCACGGCCATCCGCCGCTCGGCGCTGTCGCGACCCGTCGCCCTCGCGCTCCAGGACAACCTCATCCATCCCGCGCGCACGTTCTTCGACTACGGCTGCGGGCGCGGCGACGACCTGCTGCGGCTCCGGAAGATGGGCATCGCCGTGTCCGGCTGGGACCCCGCCTTCTTTCCCGACGAGGAACGAACCCCGGCCGACGTCGTCAACCTCGGCTACGTCGTCAACGTCGTCGAAGATCCCGACGACCGCCTGGTCGTCCTCGCCGCCGCCTGGCAGCTCGCCCGCAAGCTCCTCATCGTGTCCGCCCGCCTCGACTGGGAGGCGGCCGACGCCGCCGTCGACTTCCAGGGCGACGGCATCGTGACCGGCCGGCGCACGTTCCAGAAGTTCTTCACCCAGGAGGAGCTTCGCATGTGGATCGAGCGCGTGCTCCGCCGCCGCCCCGTCGCCGCCGCTCCCGGCATCTTCTACGTGTTCCGCGACGAGGCCGACGAGCAGTCGTTCGCCGTCGGCCGGGTCTCGCGCCGCCGGCGAACCCCCGGCATCGACGAATGCCGGGAGCTCGTGGCCGACCACGAGGACCTCCTCGAGCCCCTCATGGCGTTCTTCACCGACCGCGGGCGCCTTCCCGCCACGGGAGAGCTGCCGACCGCACCGCAACTGACACGCGACTTCGGCAGCGTCGCCCGGGCGTTCTCCATGCTCAGGCGGGCTACCGGACCCGACCGCTGGGACGCCATCCGCGACCAGGCCCGCGCCGACCTGCTCGTGTACCTCGCTCTCGCCGCTTTCCCCCGGCGCCCCCGCCTCGGCGCTCTCCCCGAGGCGCTGCGGCTCGACGTCCGCGCCTTCTTCGGGTCCTACAAGTCGGGCTGCGCCGCTGCCGACACGCTCCTCTTCTCGGCCGGCGACCAGGCCGCGGTGGACCGCGCGTGCCGCGGCGCGCCGCTCGGCAAGCTGCTGCCCGACGCCCTCTACGTCCACCACACCGCGGTCGGTCACCTACCCCCGCTGCTGCGGGTCTACGAGGGCTGCGGCCGCCAGCTCGCCGGCGAGGTCAGCGGGCTCACCCTCGTGAGGCTCTCCCGCCGCCGGCCCCGGGTGTCGTACCTCGTCTACGAGTCGTTCGACCGAGTGGCCCACCCCGCCCTGCAGAGCAGCGTCGTCGCCGACCTCAAGGGCCTCCGGCTGCACTACCGCGACTACACGCGTTCCGCCAATCCCCCGGTGCTCCACCGCAAGGAGCGCTTCGTCGCCGAAGACTACCCCGCCCGCCCCCGCTTCGCCCGCCTCACTGCCCGCGAGGAGCGCCTCGGCCTGCTCGACGCCACCACCACCATCGGCACCCGCGACGGCTGGTCCCGGACCCTCTCCGACCACCGCGTCACCATTCGCGGTCACCGGGTCGTCCCGCTTCCGGTTCGCGATGCCGCCCCCGGAACACCTCCCGCCGATGCCACCCCCCGCCCACGTCGCTGATCCGTCTCCGCCTCTTCACGCCCCCGGGGCCGGTTTCGAAGCTCGGCGCCACCCGTTGTACACTGCTGAGTTGAAGATGACCGCGCCGCCGATCCGCCTCCGCGATTCGCGGTTCAAGCGCCAACGCTTGGCCGCCGGAGACCGTAGCCGGAGCAGCAGCCCGATCAACCAAGGGGGCGACTGAATCCATGTCTCTTACGAAGTTGACCGAACCCCTACGAGACTCGGAGGCTTCGAGCCTCCCTGTCCTGCAGTCCCTGCAGGCGCAGAATGTCGCACTCCGGCTATTCATGCTCGGAATGCTCCGCACAGTCGGCGACGACCGCCGCCAGTTGATCAGGGAGGTCCTGGACTTCGCGCTCAAAGCAGTCCGGGAAGAGGAGGCGGCCTCTGATAGCGCAGCGGCGTACCGGGAAGCTCTGGAAGAATCTCTCAAGGAACTCGTGGGGAGCCTAGAGGTCTATTCCGGGGACTCCCCGCATGGATGAGAGAACTCGCCAGAGCATCGAGGCGCTACTTGCCAAGCGCAAGCCGCTGACGGCAGAGACGCTTCAAGTCATGGTCGCTCTAGCCGTCGAGAGGCACTTCGAGCAGCAAACCGTCTGGATCTGGGAGTGGGTCAAGCGGGTCGCAGCACTCGCTGCGATAGCCGGCTTCATCTACGTCCTCGTGACGTCTTGACTCCGGCGCCGGCCAATACGGCGCAGGTCGGCGGCGCCATCGCCCGCGTCGACCAGCGCCTGCTCGGCAGCGCCTCGGTGCGCCTCCTCGGGGGCCGAGGGCCGGCCCGCCGCCGTCGGATGCGTCACCACGCTCCAGAACTCACCGACGACGGGCAGGCTGAAGCCCCATCCGTCGGACGACGAGCGCGCCCGGACGATGGCCTGTCGCGCCGAGCGATGCTCGGCGACGGCCGACCGATGCGCGTAGACCAGGAGGTTGGTGTCGAGCGCTATCATCGATTCCTGCGAATCCAGTCGCTCATGGACGCGCGGTCGTCGGGCTCGACTCCCGGCGGCAGACCGCCGTCGACCGTCACCCACCGAATGCTCGACCCTGCCGCCGGACCGCGGTGCCGATCGCCGCGCAACTCGCGGCGGAGACCGCGCTCGACCAGGGCGCGCAGCGTCGTTCGCGATTCGGCGGCCCGCTTCTTCGTGGCAACGAAGAGATCGTCCGGAAGCTCGATGGTGGTCTTCATATGGCTTCACAGGATACCGAATTCATGGTCCGCACTGGTCCGCACCACACCGTCGCGACATCGGCGACGCTGGCAACGTGACCGACAGATGCGCAGGCCGCTTCAGCGTTGACGTACGTGTACATCCCAGTGACGATCACATACAGTGACCGTGACGATCACGCGGCTGCGGCGCCACCTGTTCGAGCTGGTCGATCGAGCCAGTCGAGGAGAGCCAATCATCATCGTCAGGAACGGCGCGGAGGTGGCGCGGCTCCTGCCGGCGGGGCACTCCGACTGGCGCGGTCGCATGACGACGACCCCCCGCGTGCGGGTGGCGGACGACGAGGCGTTTCGGCCGCTGGACGACTGGGATCCACACGCGTGACGTCGCTTCCTCCTCGACACGCACGCCGTCGTCCATTGGCAGCTCTGGGCCTGACCTTCCGGCAGACCGCCTGTCGGCGACCGAGGGGTCCGGGGGAAGCAATGCGAGCGCGACGTTCCGCCCAATGTCCGCAAATACAGTCCAAAGAACCGTTTACGACACTTATAATGGACGTTATGGAGGTCACCCGAAAGCGGTCCCTGCCCCTGCCGGTACGCCGCGTGCTCGGCAAGCTGGGCGCCGACGTCCGCGACGCCAGACGCCGGCGCCGTATCCCCACGGCGACGATGGCAGAGCGCGCGCTGATCAGCCGAACGACGCTGCACAAGGTCGAGAAGGGCGACCCCGGCGTCTCCCTGGGCGTCTATGCGACCGTGCTGTTCGTGCTGGGTCTGGAGGCGGGCATCGGCGAGCTGGCTGACGCGAGGCGCGATGTGGTCGGGCTGGATCTCGAGGCGGAAGCGCTGCCGAAGCGCATTCGCGCCAGACACCCGCGGAAACCCGCGGCGCACGGCTGATGGACCGGGAGATCCTCGTTTCCCTCGAACTGCACGGGGCGGTCGCCTTCGTCGGACGTCTGTGGTGCCGGACGCGCAGGGGCCGGCACAGCGCGTCGCTCGACCGAGTCCCGGTCAGCGCAGCACCTCGCCGTTCCACAGCCGCTCGAGGAAGTCGAGCACCGGCAGCACCTGCACGTCGTCCCAGCGGGCGGGGCGCGGTCCGAGATGGACGCCGTAGCAGGTCGTGGCGTGGTCGCCGAGGCGCTCGCGCACGCGCCGGAGCCCTCGATTGAAACGCCGGTCCCAGCGCCGCGCCGCCTTGATCTCGATAGCGGCGAAGCCGGCCGCGGTCTCGCACAGCACGTCGACCTCGGCGTTGTCGTAGCTCCGCCAGTAGCAGGGGCGATAGTGGCGGCCCGAGTAGCTCAGGAAGGCGCGGATCTCGTTCAGGACGAACGTCTCCAGCAGCGGCCCGGCTTCCTCCTGCGACGGCGGATAGGGCAGGCGGCCCGACAGCGCCCGCGCGACGCCGGCGTCGAAGAAGTAGAACTTGCTCTGCCGCACCTGCTTCGTCGCCGCCTTCAGCTTCCAGGCCGGCAGCCAGAAACCGATCAGCGTGTCGTTCAGGATCTCGAAGTGGCTCTGCACGGTCCGGCGGTCGATGCCGGCGTCGCGGGCGATGGACGTGGCGTTGGTCGCCTGCGCGTTCTGCCGGGCCGCGATCTCCAGGAAGCGGGCGAAGGCGCCGAGGTTGCGGGTGAGCGCTTCGGCCTGCACCTCCTGCATCAGGTAGGTCTCGGCATAGGTCCGCAGGTAGTCTGCGGGGTCTTCGCCGGTGACCGCCATCGGCAGCATGCCGTACGCGAGCGCGCGCTCGACGTCGACCTTGAAGTCGAGCTCAGCCGACACCAGGGGGAACAGGTCGCGGTTGAGGGCGCGCCCGGCCAGCAAATTGACGCCCCGGCGACGCAGCTTGCGGGCGCTCGAGCCCGACAGGACGAAGCGCAGGCCGCAACCCTCGATGAGCCGATGCACCTCGTTCAGCAGCTCGGGGACCTTCTGCACCTCGTCGATGACCGCCCACGATTCCGGCGGCCGGTCGGCCAGCTCACGGTAGAGGGCGCCGGGGGTCTTGCTCAGCCGCAACGCCTCGCCGGTGTCGAGCAGGTCGTAGGTGGCCGCATCCGGAAACCGGTCGCGTATCCAGGTGGTCTTGCCGGTGCCGCGGGGGCCGAACAGGAAGATCGACCGCGTGGGGGTGGGCAGTAATCTGGCGTACATGACGCACTATTTTACCGGAATTCAGTACTTATCTATGGCCATCTGTCCCGTCCCGACATCCCAGCGGAGGTGGACCTGACAAGTGCTCATGGATCGATCTTGCGGATCATGTCCCGCCGTTCGACAAGGCGGCCCCTCCCGGTTGAGTGGCCGGATCTCGCGGCACGTCGTCGATGGCCGGACCCGCCGGCCTCAAGGCCCGTCGGACCGCGGTTGACGCACCGGCGGGGGCCACGGTTCAATGGTGACATGGAGACCGCCGACGACCGGGGCGCCGACGAAGCGGGTTGAACGGGCCGCATGGAGATCGCCAACCCCATCTACGACGCCGCGTTCAAGTACCTCATGCAAGACGACCGGGCGGCGCGGCTGCTCGTCGGCCGCATCGCCGACATGCAGGTCGAGTCGCTGGAGCTGCGCCCGCAGGAGCGCGCGACGCCCCGCGACGCGGAACGCGCCGAGGAGGCGCCGTCCGCGCCGCCGCTGGCCCTGTTCCGCATGGACTTCGCGGCCCGGGTACGGACGGCGGAGGGCCGCGGGCGGACCGTGCTGATCGAGATCCAGAAGACCAACGCGCCCACCGCGGTCGAGCGCTTCCGCGCGTACCTGGGCCAGCAGCTCTGCAACCCGGACAACGTGGTCGTGCACCCGTCCGGCCGGCGCGAGGCGGTGCCCATCGTCACCATCTACCTGTTGGGCTATGACCTGGGCGTGTCGGACGAGGCGGTGCTCGACGTGTGCCCGCACGTGACGGCGCGGCGCACGGGGGCCGCCCTCGACGCGGACCATCCGTTCGTCGCGGGCATCCACCACCGCAGCCACATCGTGCAGATTCCGCGGCTGCGGGGCCGGCGGCGGGACGAGCTGGAGCGGATTCTGTCGATCTTCGACCAGGGCGCAACGCCGGTCGCGCGCGGCGGGGCGCACGTGCTGAGCATCGACGAATCGGCCTATCCGCAGGAGTACGGGTTCGTGCTGCGGCAGCTCCAGCGGGCGGCGACCGCGGAGGACGTCCGGCGCTTCATGGACGGCGAGGACCAGTTGCTGCTCGACTCCGTCTCCTTGGGCATGCAGGCGGAGTACGAGCGGCGGCGGGCCGAACGGGCGGAGCGGCAGCAGGCGCAGGCGGAGCGGCAGAAGGCGCAGGCGGAGCAGGAGAAGGCGCAGGCGGAGCTGGCGCTGTCGCGCTCGATCCGCCAGCTTCACGGTCTGGGTCAGGACGCAGAGGCGATCGCGCGGGCGCTGTCCCTCGATCCCGAGCAGGTGCGACGGGTGCTGACGGGCGAGTGACGCGGGAACGGCCCCCGAAGAACCCCGGCGCCGAGGTGATGTTATATGGACGACATCATGGTGCGTACCCAGATACAGCTTGCCGAAGATCAGCACCGGCGATTGACGCGTTACGCCGGCCGGCTCGGTATTTCGCTGGCGGAAGCGGTGCGACGTTGCGTCGACGCGCAGCTCGACCGCGAGATGACGGCGCCGTCGCGCGATGATCGCGTGCGGGCGGCGCTCGCCGTCTGCGGCAAGTACCACGACCCGCAAGGGGATACCGACGTGGCCCGGAATCACGATCGGCACCTCGGCGAGGCGTACGGGTCGTGACCGATCCCCGGAAGTCTCCGCCGCAGAGCATCCTCGACGGAGATATACTCCGTGCAGTTCGAGTGGGACCCCGTCAAGGATCGGCGCAATCGCGCCCGCCACCGGGTCTCGTTCGAAGAAGCGTCGAGCGTTTTTGGGGATCCGTTCGCGCTGACGACAGCCGATCCGGATCACTCTGCCGAAGAGGCGCGATTCCTGACGACCGGGTACTCGGATCGACATCGGCTCCTCGTTGTCGCCCACACGGATCGCGACAATCGGGTGCGCGTGATCAGCGCCCGGGCGGCGACCGCGTCAGAACGTCATGTCTACAGAGAAGCCCCTGAGTGACGAGCGGGACGAAGACGACATGAGGCCGGAGTACGACCTGCGCGGAGGTGTCCGAGGAAAGTACTACCAGCGCTACAGACAGGGTACCAATGTCGTGCTCCTGGCGCCCGATGTCGCGCGTTCGTTCCACGACTCGGCTACGGTCAACGAAGCGCTGCGTCGATACCTGTCGGAACATGGAGCCCCGCCCGCCCCGAGCGAGCCGCTGAGTTGACGTTGCCGGCGCTGGCCGCTCGGTTGCCGCCGGCGCCACGCCGAGCAACCTCCTGGCCGGTCATCGCGGATCCACATCGGAGAATGACACCCGGGAGTCTGCGCCGTGGAACGGCGCGGACTCCTGTAGGATTGGTTGGGCACCAAGCGGAGCCGTCAGGCGACGGTTGGCGGGCCAGGTCTTCCGGTCCGCACATCCGTCGGGGGCGGCCGCGTGGACCGGCACGGGCGCAATCATCGACACCCTCATGACCGACACGACACGGGACCTCCCCGACCTCGACGGGGACGAGATACGCGACTGGCTCGACTCGCTCGACGCCGTCATCGACCACCACGGGCTGACCGCGACGGGACGGCTGCTGCAGGAGCTGACCCGCCGGGCCGAGCACGCGGGGGTGCAGCTTCCGTTCACCGCCAACACGCCCTACGTCAACACCATCCCGGCCGAGGAGGACCCGGCCTATCCCGGCGACCGCGACCTCGAGCAGCGGCTGAAGAGCCTCATCCGGTGGAACGCGCTGGCGATGGTGGTGCGCGCGAACCGCGAGGCGGACGGCATCGGCGGGCACATCTCGACCTACGCCTCGGCCGCGACCCTCTACGAGGTCGGGTTCAACCACTTCTTCCGGGCGACCACCGAGACGCAGCCCGCCGACCTCGTCTACTACCAGGGCCACGCGGCGCCGGGGGTGTACGCGCGGGCTTACCTGGAAGGGCGCATCACCCCGGGGCAGCTCCAGAACTTCCGGCGCGAGCTGCGGGGGCCGGGGCTGTCGTCGTACCCGCACCCGTGGCTGATGCCCGACTTCTGGGAGTTCCCCACCGTGTCGATGGGGCTCGGCCCCATCATGGGCATCTACCAGGCCCGGTTCCAGCGGTACCTGGAGGACCGGGGGCTGCTCGCGCCGTCCGACGCCAAGGTGTGGGTGTTCGTGGGCGACGGCGAGACCGACGAGCCCGAGTCGCTGGGGGCCATCACGCTGGCCGCACGCGAGCAGCTCGACAACCTGATCTTCGTCGTCAACTGCAACCTGCAGCGGCTCGACGGGCCGGTGCGCGGGAACGGGCAGATCATCCAGGAGCTCGAGGCGGCGTTCCGCGGGGCGGGGTGGAACGCCATCAAGGTCATCTGGGGGCGCGACTGGGACCCGCTGCTCGCCGACGACCGCGACGGGCAGCTCGTCCGCCGCATGAGCGAGACGGTCGACGGGCAGTACCAGAAGTACGCCGTCGAGCCGGGCGCGTACATCCGCGACCACTTCTGGGCGGGGATGCAGCACCGGGTGAGCCACCTGACCGACGGCGAGCTGAAGAAGCTGCGGCTCGGGGGGCACGACCCCGCCAAGGTCCACGCGGCGTTCGCGGCGGCGGCGGCCCACCAGGGCAGCCCCACCGTCATCCTCGCCAGCACCATCAAGGGCTACGGGCTCGGCGAGGGCGGCGAGGGCCGCAACATCACCCACCAGCAGAAGAAGCTGAACGAGGACGAGCTGCGCGCGTTCCGCGACCGCTTCGGCATCCCCCTGTCGGACGACGAGATCGCGGCGCTGCCGTTCTACGCGCCGGGCCGCGACACGCCGGAGATGGCGTACCTGCGGAGCCGTCGCGAGGCCCTCGGGGGGCCGGTGCCCGAGCGCCGCAGCCGGGCCGCGCCGCTCGGCGAGGTGCCGGCCGAGCCGTTCACCGAGCTGCACGCGGGCACCGGCGGGCGCGAGGCGTCGCTGACCATGGGGTTCGCCCGGCTGCTGAGCCGGCTGCTGCGGGACGCCGACATCGGCGAGCTGATCGTGCCCATCGTGCCCGACGAGGCGCGGACCTTCGGCATGGAGGCGCTGTTCCGGCAGGTGGGCATCTACGCGCACGCGGGGCAGCTCTACGAGCCGGTCGACCACGCCACCCTGCTCTACTACCGCGAGGGCGAGGACGGGCAGATCCTCGAGGAGGGCATCACCGAGGCGGGGTCGATGGCCTCGTTCATCGCCGCGGGCACCGCCTACGCCACCCGCGGGGTCAACACCATCCCGTTCTTCATCTTCTACTCGATGTTCGGGCTGCAGCGCGTGGGCGACCTCATCTGGGCCGCCGCCGACTCGCGCTGCCGCGGGTTCCTCGTGGGGGGCACGGCGGGGCGGACGACGCTGGCCGGCGAGGGGCTGCAGCACCAGGACGGCCAGAGCCACCTGCTCGCGAGCCCGGTGCCCAACCTGCTCGCCTACGACCCGGCCTACGCCTACGAGCTGGCCGTCATCGTGGAGGACGGCATCCGCCGCATGTACGTCGACGGCGAGAGCGTGTTCTACTACCTGACGGTCGAGAACGAGGCCTACCCGATGCCGGCGATGCCCGAGGGGGCTCGCGAGGGCATCCTGCGGGGGCTGTACCGGCTGCGGCCGGCCCGGCGGCCGGGGAAGCACCGGGCGCAGCTTCTCGCCAGCGGGGCCATCCTGCGCGAGGCCCTCGAGGCCCAGGCCCTGCTGGAGGGCTACGACGTGGCGGCCGACGTGTGGAGCGTCACGAGCTGGGGCCAGCTCCACCGCGACGGGCACGCCTGCGACCGCTGGAACATGCTGCACCCGCTGGAGCCGGCGCGGGTGCCCTGGCTGACGCGGTGCCTCGGGCCGTCGCCGGGGGTGGTGGTGGCGGCCAGCGACTACGTCAAGGCGCTGCCCGACGCGCTCGGGCGATGGCTCGACGCCCGGCTGGTGACCCTCGGCACCGACGGGTTCGGGCGCAGCGACACGCGCGAGGCGCTGCGCGAATTCTTCGAGGTGGATGCGCGGTTCATCGCGGTGGCGACGCTCGATGGCCTGGCCCGCGACGGCGCCGTGGAGCCGGCGGTGGCGGCGCGGGCGATCGCCGAGCTCGGCATCGACCCCGACAAGCCGGACCCGGCGGTGAGCTGACGGCGGCGCGCACGGCGCGTTTGCACGGAGAGAGACGGTTGGCGACAGAGGTCAGACTGCCGGAGCTGGGCGAGGGGGTGGAACGCGCCGACGTGGTGCGGGTGCTGGTGTCCCCCGGGGACACGGTCGCGGTCGACCAGCCACTGCTGGAGATCGAGACCGACAAGGCGACGGTCGAGGTACCGTCCCCGGTCGCCGGCACCGTCGCGGCGGTGGCGGTCGAGGCGGGCGCGACCCTCGCCGTGGGCGGGCTCATCGTCGCGCTCGAACCCGACGGCGCGTCGTCGGATGCGGACGGGGCTGCCGCACCGGTGAGGGCCCCGGCTTCTCCCGCGGCCCCCGCGCCCGCCGCGCCGGCGCCCGTGGCCGCACCGGTGTCGTCTCCCCCACTGCCGTCCGCCGCACCGCCGGTGTCGTCACCATCGCCGGCAACGGCTGTCGCGCCCGCGCCCCCAGAACCGCGGTCCGCGACACCCCGGCGCCGCGCACTGGCCGCCCCGTCGGTGCGCAAGCTGGCGCGAGAGATCGGCGTCGACATCGACGCAGTGGAGGGCTCGGGCGCCAACGGCCGGGTGAGCCTCGACGACGTCAAGGCGCACGCCCGGCGCGCGATGGAGCAGTTGCGCTCGCCCGCGCCCCGGCCCGCCGGTCCGGGGCAGCCGGCCGCCACGGCGCTACCCGACTTCTCCCGCTGGGGCCCCGTCGAGCGCAAGCCGATGCGCAACGTGCGGCGGGCGGTCGCGCGCCGGATGAGCACGGCGTGGCAGACGGTGCCGCACGTCACCCAGCACGATCGGGCCGATGTCGGCGAGCTCGAGGCGGTGCGCCGCACCCTCAAGCGCACGTCGCCCGAGCTGCCCCTCACCGTCACCGCGTTCGCGTTGGCCGTCTGCGCGGCCGCGCTGCGGGAGTTCCCCCAGTTCAACGCGTCGCTCGACACCGAGCGCGAGGAGATCGTCTACAAACGCTACGTCAACATCGGGGTGGCCGTCGACACCGAGCGGGGGCTCATCGTGCCGGTCATCCCCGAGGCCGACGGGAAGAGCCTGGCCGAGCTATCGACCGAGCTCGCCGAGGTGGCGGCGGCGGCGCGCACGACCGGACTCCCGCGCGAGCGTCTGGAGGGCGGCACGTTCACCATCACCAACCTCGGCGGCCTCGGCGGCACCGCGTTCACGCCGATAGTCAACCACCCGGAGGTGGCCATCCTCGGCATGTCCCGGTCAGCGCCGGCGCCGGTCTGGGCCGGCGACCGGTTCGAGCCCCGGCCGATGCTGCCGCTGTCGTTGTCGTACGACCACCGCCTGATCGACGGCGCCGACGCGGTGCGCTTCCTGCGGTGGGTGGCGGAACGGTTGGAGCACCCGTTGCTGCTCGAGCTCCGGCCCGAGGCAACACCGTAGCCACGGGACGGTCGGGTCCGGCGAGCCGGCCGAGCGGCAGATTCCGAGCCGCAGTCTGCGTGCTTGCGCGTCGGCCGCCGGGAACGAGCGGACGGCAGCCCGGCGGGGGGCGGCAATCGGCGGGACGCCCAATCGGCGGGGCGGCAACCGGAGCCGGGCGACGAACGCGGGAGCGGCGTCCGTGCGGAGGCGCCGCTGACGACAACGCAGGCCGGGCGGCAGGCGGTAGCCGCAGGCTACGATCGACAGGCCGACATGATCGAGCTCCACCGGCTGACCAAGCGCTACGGCGACCAGGCCGTCGTCGACGACGTGTCGCTGTCCGTCGCCGAGGGCGAGCTGCTGGCGGTGCTGGGCGGGTCGGGCTGCGGCAAGACGACGACCCTCAAGATGATCAACCGCCTGATCGAGCCGTCGAGCGGCAGCGTGCAGGTGAACGGCGACGACGTGACGGGGCTGCCCCCCCACGAGCTGCGGCGGCAGATCGGCTACGCGTTCCAGCAGGTGGGCCTGTTCCCCCACATGAGCGTGGCCCGGAACGTGGCCGTCACCCCGACCCTGCTCGGCTGGAGCGAGGCGGACGTCCGCCGCCGGGTCGACGAGCTCCTCGAGCTGGTCGAGCTCGATCCCGCGGCGGTCCGCGACCGGCGTCCCGACCAGCTCTCGGGCGGCCAGCAGCAGCGCGTGGGGGTGGCCCGCGCCCTCGCGGCGAGGCCCCGGGTCATGCTGCTCGACGAGCCGTTCGGCGCCCTCGACCCCCTGACCCGGCAGCGGCTGCAGGAGTCGTTCGTGCGCATCCGGCGACGGCTCTCGGTGACCGCGGTTTTCGTCACCCACGACATGGTCGAGGCGCTGGTGCTCGGCGACCGCATCGCGGTCATGCGCGCCGGCCGGCTCGTGCAGGTCGGCACCCCGGCCGAGCTGATGCGGTCGCCGGCCGACGACTACGTGCGGCAGCTCGTCGACACGCCGTGCCGCGATGCCCGGGTCGTCGATTCGCTCCTCGCCGCTGGGGAGGCCCCGGCATGATCGGAACAGCTCGCGGCGCTGCCCGGCGGCGGCAACCCGACCGGGCACGACGTCGAGAGTTCTACGACATGAACGAACAGGTCGCACCGCTGCCCGGCGGCGGCGGCAACCCGACCGGACGCACCGTGGAGGGTCTGTGCGCATGAGCGAACAGGTCGCGCGGCCGCCCGGCGTCGGCGGCGCCCCGACCGGGCACGCCGTCGGGGACCGCCACCCATGAGCGAACAGCTCTCGCTGCTGCCGGAGTACCTCACCGCCCACCTGCAGCTCACGCTGCTGGCCCTGCTCTGCAGCACCGCGGTGAGCCTGCCGGCGGGGGTGGCGGTGACCCGCGTGGCGTGGCTGGAGCGGCCGGTGCTGGGGGCGGCCGCGGTCATCCAGACCGTGCCGAGCCTCGCGCTGCTCGCGGTCATGGTACCGCTGCTGGCGGGGCTGGGGGTGCAGAGCATCGGGTTCCTCCCCGCGTTCATCGGCCTGACCCTGTACGGCGTGCTGCCCATCCTGCGCAACACCGTCACCGGCATCGCCGGCGTCGACCCCGCCCTCACCGAAGCGGCGCGGGCCGTCGGCATGACCCCGTGGCAACAGCTCCGCCGGGTCGAGCTGCCCCTCGCCATGCCCGTCATCGTGGCCGGACTGCGCACCGCCACGGTGTGGACGGTGGGGGTGGCGACCCTCTCGACCCCGGTCGGGGCGACGAGCCTCGGCAACTACATCTTCAGCGGCCTCCAGACCCGGAACTACGCGTCGGTGCTCGTGGGGTGCGCGACCGCCGCGGCGCTCGCCCTCGTCCTCGACGGGCTCGTGCGCTGCCTCGCGGCCGACGGGCGCGGGGGCCGGAAGCGGCAGGCGGCGGCCGCGGCGGGGGTCGCGGCACTCTACCTCTATGCCGGCCTCACCCTCGCCGCGACGGTCCTGCCCCGGGGCGACCGGCCGGTGGCCATCGGGGCGAAGACGTTCACCGAGCAGTACATCCTGGCCCACCTCATCGGCGGGCTGGTCGAGGAAGAGACCGGGCGCGCGACGACCCAGCTCCAGTCGCTGGGGTCGATGGTGGTGTTCGACGCCCTCGCGGCGGGCGACGTCGACGTCTACGTCGACTACTCCGGCACCCTGTGGGCCAACGAGCTGGGCCGCGACACCGCGGGCGAGGACCGGGCCGCAGTGCTCGCGGGGGTCGCCGACCACCTGCGCGACGCCCACGGCATCGTGGTGGCCGCGACCCTCGGGTTCGAGAACGCCTACGCGGTGGCGATGCGCGCGGCCGACGCGGAGGCGCGCGGCGTCGCCCGCCTGAGCGAGCTGGCCCCGGTCGGACCGCAGCTCGCCATGGGAGGCGACTACGAGTTCTTCTCGCGGCCGGAGTGGACGGCGATCCGCGACACCTACGGGCTGCAGCTTCGCGAGCGCCGCACGATGGACCCCGCCCTGATGTACCAGGCGGCGGCCGAGGGGGCGGTCGACCTGATCAGCGCGTTCACCACCGACGGGCGCATCACCGCGTACAACCTCACCCTGCTCGAGGACGACCGAGGGGCCATCCCGCCCTACGACGCCATGGTCCTGGTCAGCGCCCGGCTCGCCCGCGAGGCCCCCGACGTGCTGGCCGCGCTCGGCCGGCTCGACGGGGCCATCGACGCCCCCGCCATGCGGCGGATGAACCTGGCCGTCGACGAGCAGGGCGCCGACCCCGCGGAGGTCGCCGCCGACTTCCTGCGGCGCCTCCGGCAGGCGCGCGCGCCGTAGTGCGGCGCTGGATTCGCCACAGGGTTGGCCGGGAGCCATGGGCGACGACTTCCCGGCCGAAAGCGCGGCCGATCCCGAGCCGGCCGGCACGCGTGGAGCCGAGACGTCCTGGGCCAAGGGCGACAGGCCCATGGCGCCGCCCGAGTCCGTCTCGGTGAGCCAGACCTCGCCACGGTTCAGCGGGTTCAGGAGCGACGACGTGTCGTGCGAGGCGAACACGAGCGGGACCCGCGTGGATTCGTCTCGGGGTCCCGGAAGTCTTCGAGATGGTCTATCGGGTAATAGCCGCGGCAAGCGGGCGGCCGGACGACTCAGAAGGATGCGTGGAGACTGATCTGCATCTGCCCCTTCGAGCCGACGGGCGTCGTCTGGACCATGTAGCCGGCCTGGACCTGGGACCGGTCGCTGACGCCGAAGCCGAGCGCGGTGTAGAACCGGTTGCGGTCGAAGCGCTCTGTCGTCCTGCCTCGCCCGATCTCGAGCTCCCCGTTGACGAAGACTTCGTTGTACAGCGCCAGGTAGATCGATCCGTCTCCGGTCCCTCGTCCGTTCAGCGCGACGTTGCCGAACAGGGCGTAGCGAAACCGTGTCCGGAAGTCCTGACCGTCGACCCAACGCTGTTCGTAGCGGTAGCGGTGGCGCAGGGAAACTACCCGTCCCAGAGACTGGCGAACCAGCGCCTCCTGATACACGCGTCGCTCCGCGCTGGTCTCGTCGCTGTCGCCGAAGGCGCCGCTCGTGATGTGCGCCACGCCGCCCGTCACCAGCACCGGGACTTCGGGCAGGGCGTAGGTCAGGCCGCCGCGGATCAGCAACTGCTCGAGGTCGGTTCCCCCATTCCAGTTGCGGTGCTGCACGTCACCCTGCAGTCCCACCGCCGAGTCGTCGAAGCGAGTCGACCAGAACAGCATGTACCAGGCGCCGAGCTGGTCCAGATCGACCGGCGTCTGCGCCGGGGCCGCCCCGGGCGACAGCATCGCCCCGGCGAGAACGAGGGCGCCGATCAACGCGCGCGGCATGGGATCAGATGAAGCGCACGGCGCCGGTGGAGACGTCATACATCCCGCCCACGATTCGGATCTCGCCTTCTTGCTCCATCGTGGCCAGCTCGGGGCTGTCCCGGCGAATCTCCGCGATCACCATGCGCACGTTCTCTTCGGCGACCCCGTCGACGTACTCGGCATTGTCGACGTCGCGCTCGCCTTCAATCGCCTCCACGGCCGGCTCGATCTTCTGCACGAGCTGCGTGAGATTGCCGAGCCGGGCGCTGCTGATGGCCCCCTTCACGGCGCCGCACGAGGTGTGCCCGAGGACGACGACGAGCTTCGACCCGGCGAGCCGACAGGCGAATTCCATGCTGCCGAGTATCTCGGTGTTCACGATGTTGCCGGCGATCCTGGCCGCGAAGATGTCCCCGATCCCCTGATCGAAGACCGTCTCGATGGGAACCCGGGAATCGATGCACCCGAGCACGACCGCGAACGGGTACTGCGCGGCGGCGGTCGCTCGAATCTGATCGCCGTAGTCGCGACGGGCAGGAGTCGCGGCGACGAACCTCGCGTTGCCGTCGGCAAGGAGCGCGAGGGCGGCGTCAGGAGTGACGGCAGCCTGTGAGGCCGCGTCCTGGGCCGGCACGAGCTCCTGGTCGGCGGCCGCGTCGGCGGGCGCCGGGTCGGCCGAGGGCTCGGACGCGGAGCATCCTGCCAGGGCCAGCCCGGCGGCCGACAGGCCGAGGCCTCGTCCAAAGGCTCGGCGCGACGTCGCGGGCGGCGTGCTCGAGGCGCCCGCAACGGGCAGGGATGTGACTCTATTAGACATCTCGTTCTCTCCTCGTTCGGCCGTATGGGTAGCGTGTCGGCCACAACGGGAACCGTTGACTGACACCTCAATAAGCTACCACGGGCCGTTCCGTTCCTGATCCGTGCAGGTCGAGCGGGGTGCACGACACCATCGTGAGGTGACGGCCTCCGGCCCTGTCGGTCGCTCGATTTCGCGGGAGCGGCCAGGCCGGCGCTCGCGCACAGGCCGCCGTGGGGCTTCGGCGCTCACACACGAGGCTCCGCGTGCCGCTTGCGTGGCGGCGCACCACGTTCTCGTCGTGCACCCGGTCGAGCGGGTGGGCATCCGGGTCAGCTTCCCCAGTCGTGGCCGAGCCGCACGTAGTAGTAGCCGCCGCTGTAGCCCCAGGGGGTGTACTCGCTGTACTTCTCGCCCACCGACGTCGCCCGCGCCGACACCTCGGAGTAGGTGTCGAAGGCGTTCTGGCCCCCCACGGCCAGCGTCGTCCCGCGGCCGACGCCGATGCTCAGCTCCAGGTCGACGACCGGCCGGCCCCGGAAGAAGCCCTGCTCCAGGCCGGCCGCGGGCACGAACGCCTGCGCGTAGCCGCTGTCGTAGTCGTACCAGCCGCCGTACCAGCTCACGCGCCCGAGCAGGCTCATCCGCGGCCCGAGGCGCTGCGTGACGCTGGCGTTCCCGCGGGTGCGGGGCAGCGCGTACGCGTACTCGGCGAGCCGCCGGTCGTTCAACAGTCCCTTCTCGTTGTCGGTGACCGCGGTGTTCGTGTGGTTGAAGACGCCGCTGATGACGGTGTTCCCCCGGAGGGCGAGCGGCGTCCACGTCGCCACGACGTCGATTCCCTGCGTCGTCGTGCCGAAGGCGTTGGTGAAGAACTGGAAGTACCGCAGGTCGCGCGCGAACTCCACGCCCTCGGCCAGCAGCTCGACGACCTCCGTGTCGGTCAGCGTGAAGATGCTGGTGACCCCCACCCGGTCGGAGACCTCGATGCGGAACCAGTCGGCGGTGAGGGTGAACGCGCCGGCGTCGAGCACCACGCCGGCGGTGTAGTTGAGCGACTTCTCGGGCCCGAGCGGCGCCCCGCCCCGCAGCCGGGCCACCGGCGAGGTCGGCGGAATGACGGCCTTGACGATCAGGTAGCCGACCGACGGGTCGAACCAGCTCGACACGTTGAACCCGTTCCGCTGCCCCGGCGTCGGCGCTCGGAACCCCGTGCTCACGCTGCCCCGCACGAAGCCGACGCGGCCCGAGACCTTGCCGTTCGTGGTGGTGCCGAAGTCCTCGAAGCTCTCGGCGCGGACCGCCCCGCCCAGCGTCCAGCCGCCGCCGGCGCCGTTCGCCTCGACGTCGCCGTAGGCGGCGACGTTGCGGCGGCCCCACTCGCCCACCTGCAGCGGTCCGAAGCCGGGAATGCCGTGGGAGCCCGCGAAGAAGCCCTGCCGGTGGTACGGCCCGACCGCCCACGACGCGGGGTCGCCCTGGGTGGTCCCGAACTGCTCGTCGCGCCACTCCGCACCGGCCGCGACGTTGATCGCGTCCGTGACGGCGTACGAGAGGTCGGCGTTCAGGCCGACGGCCCGCTGCCGGTTGCCGCCGATGTCGAACGCGGTGGGCGATGCGGGCCCGAGCGAGGCGTTGACGGTGTCGTAGGCGAACAGGTCGCTCTCGTGAACGCCCAGCGAGCCGCTCACGTCCCAGCCGAGGCCGCCCGCGGTGGCGCCGCGCACGCCGCCGACGATCGACGCGTCCGCCGCGTCGCCGCCCATCCTCGGCGTGTAGCCGCCCGGGTATATCTCGCGCACCGAGAAGCAGTCGGGGTCGTCGAGCACCCGCTGCAGGCCGGCGGGGTCGGCCCGGTCGTCGACGATCGCCACCGTCGGGCAGCCGGCCGACCCCGCCCCGGCGGCGGCCAGGGCATCGCCGACCAGCAGCGTCCGGCCGTTGTCGTTGCTGTAGATACCGCGCTGCAGGTTCGGGTTGCGGAAGAAGAAGCCGCCGGTCACCCGCTTGCTCGCGTAGTTGGCGTGGGCGTAGAGGTCCACGCCAGCGGGCGTCGTGTAGCCGAAGTTGCCGAACAGCTTCAGGTCGTCGTCCACCTCCGGCGCCCCCCATATCTGCGGCGCCTCCGAGGCGATGGCGGTGTTGCCGGCCGCGATCAGGGCGATGGCGTCGCTGCGGGGCGCGGCGCGGTTGGTCCCGTTCGACTCGCCGTACTCCAGGCTGAGGTTGGCGAACCCCGTCGCGCCGAGCGGCAGGCCGACGTTGCCGGCCAGCCGGTACGACTCGCCGTCGCCGCCGCCGAACAGGCCGGTGTCGAGCTCCAGCGACCCGCCCGAGGCGGCGTCCTTGAGCTGGAAGTTGATCACCCCCGCGATGGCGTCCGAGCCGTACTGGGCCGCCGCCCCGTCCCGCAGCACCTCGACCTGCCCGAGGGCGATGGCGGGGATGGTGGAGATGTCGGGGGCCTGCGAGCCGTACGCCACCCCGTTGCCGCCGTGCCAGTCGATGATCGACGAGCGGTGGCGCCGCTTGCCGTTGACCAGGATCAGCGTGTGGTCGGGCGCCAGGTTGCGCAGGGTGGCCGGCCGGACCACCGTCGACGCGCCGCCGATGGGCTGGGTGTTGACGTTGAACGACGGGATGACGGTGCGGAGCTGCTCCTTCAGGTCGCCCGCGCCCTGGCGGCCGAGCTCCGCGGCCGACAGCACGTCCACCGGCACCGGCGACGAGGTGACCGTCCGCGGCTCGGCGCGCGAGCCGACCACCACCGTCTCTTCGGCGAACCCCGCGAGCAGGCCCTGCAGCTCGTCAGGCGACAGCCCCAGCGCCTCGATCTCGGCCGGGGTCATGCCGAGGGCCCGCCCCAGCTCCTCCGCCAGGGTCTCGGCCGGCGTCTCGGCCTGCTCCGCGGTCGGCTCCTGCCGGCCCTCGGGCCGAGCGGCCGCGAGCGCGTCGGCGGCGAACGCCAGCGCCAGCAGCGCGGTCGCCAATCGCCGCCAACGGCCCCTGCTACGCCTCCGACACCCTGCAGGCTGCAGAACCCGCCCCGGCTCTCCCGCCCGGCGCCGGAACCGGCGGAGGGGACGACAGGTCGTGATCGAGGTGACAACAGGCGGCATCGCGTCAACGTCCATCTTTCCGGTTTGCCTGGAATTCAGGCTCTCATCCCGCGGACACGCGCCTCAAGGCGCGGGAGGGCCGTAGAATGATGCCATGTGCATCCTGGTTAGGAAACTGCCTGGGGCCGAGCGCGCCGGCCGGCCGGCCCCGCGGGGAGCCGGCACGCGTCGGCACCGACGCCCACGCCTTCGCGCCCCGTTCGTCGCGCTGACGGTGCTCCTGATCGCGGCGCCGCTCGCGGCGCAGGACGGGGTGGGACCCCGCCCCAGGGTCGCCCCGAGCGGACGGGTGACCACGAGCGTGACCTTCGACGGGCGCGTCCTGCGCGACGGCGGGTGGTTCACCTACACGCCGTCCCACTCGGGCCCGTCGCGCATCACCATCGACTACGGCCAGCCGCACGCCCGCGGCCGCGCGATCTTCGGGGGGCTCGTGCCCTACGGCGAGGTGTGGCGCCTGGGGGCGAACTGGGCCACGGGGCTGACCCTCGACTTCGACGTCCGCTTCGGCGAGCTGGACGTGCCGCGGGGCGAGTACACCCTGTTCATGCTCCCGCGCGAGGACGGCGGCGAGCTGATCGTCAGCCGCCAGACCCGGCACTGGGGCACCGACTACGACCCGTCGTTCGACTTCGGCCGGACGCCCATTCGCCGGCGGGAGCTGGCGGAGCCGGTCCGGAGCCTGGCCGTCACGCTCGAGCCCGACCTGCCGGCCGAGGAGGGAGCCGTCCCCTCCGGCACGCTCCGCGTCGCCTGGGGAAAGGCGGAGTACTTGACCGAGTGGCAGATGCTCTGGCCGTAAGGGAGAGTCCCTGCTGCATTCGACCGGCGAAGCACCCCGCGCGGCTGCGCGCCCTCAAGGGCGGCTTCGAGGCGAGCTTCGATCGGTGCGGGCGACGCGGCCGGCATCGCCGTCGACCGTGAGCCGGTCGCCGTCGTCGATCAGGCGCATGGCGTCGCGCACGTTGACCACCGCCGGCAGCCCGAACTCGCGGGCCACCACGGCGCCGTGCGACAGGTAGCCGCCGGTCTCCGTCACCAGCGCCGAGGCGCGCAGGAACAGCGGGGTCCAGCCGGGGTCGGTGGAGGGCGCCACGAGCACGTCGTGCCGGCGCATGCGGCCACCGTCGTGGGGCGTGCGCAGCACGCAGGCCGCGCCTTCGGCCGCCCCCGGCGCCGCGGCAACGCCGT
>JAJEFC010000030.1 GCA_022820675.1 Vicinamibacteria bacterium
GATCGACTATGAGCGACGTGCGCAGGTCTCCAGTCAGGCTGTCGCCGTAGTCCCACCAGAAGTCGTTGTAGGCGCGCTCGACGTCGCGCCGGGCGCCGCCGTCGCGCCGGTCCGCGTTGCGGCTCTCGATCGCGGTAGCCCGGAACTCGGCCGCCTCCTCCGGGGTGAGGACGGCCTGGTCGCCCAGCGCGGCCGGCCGCTCGAGCGGGGTCAGGGTCCGGAAGTCCCAGACGCCGCCCAGGTCCGGCGCGCCCCAGGGGGTGCGGGGCCCCGCCGCCGCGGCGGCGGCACGGGCAGCCGCGGGGGCCTCGAGCAGGGACAGGTCGACGGCGTTCGCCATCGCCTCGTAGCCGGCGTCGGACGGGTGCAGCCAGTCGCCGGCGTGCAAAAGCTCCCGGAACCGCGTCGGCTGGTCGGGGTCGCGCACCGCGGCGTCGAAGTCGATGACCGCGTCGTAGGCGCCGCTCGTGCGGATCCAATCGTTGAGGGCCTGCCGCTTCGCCTCGCCCGCCTCCGTCCAGTAGAAGGCGCCCTCGAACGGCAGGAGGGTGCCGCCGTAGATGGTCAGCCCCCGCGCGTGCGCGCGCTGAATCAGCGTCCTGTGCCCCGCGATCAGGTCGTCGACCGACGGCCACGCGTCGTCGAACGCCATCCCGATGTCGTTGGTCGTCTCGAGGACGATGACGTGGGTCGCGCCGGGCTGCAGCAGCACGTCGCGGTCGAAGCGCGAGAGGCCGCTCGGCCCGAAGAGCGCGTTCGGGTTCGGCGGCCCGTCGGCGCCGGGAGGCGCCGGGCGGCCGGCCCGACGCAGTATGCCGAGGCCCGGGTTGTGGCTGAGCACCCGGTTGCCGGCGATGCCCACGTTCAGCACGCCGGGCGCGGCGTCGCCGAGCTCGGCCGCGAGCCGCCGCGCCAGGAAGTCGGGCCAGCGGCGGTTCGCGTCGACCGTCGAGCCGGTGCCGTCGGTGATGGAGTCGCCCATGGCCACGATGGCGCCGGGCGCCGTCTCCGTCCACACGTCGACGCGCGACAGGTAGAACCACTGCTGCGTGTCGCGCTCGTCATCGAACTGGACCGCGCCGGCGTGATTGCCCGGCGCCGACACGACCGTCGTCGACAGCCCGGTGAGATGCATGGTGGCCGGCGAGGTCGATCCCCACGTGTCGCCGGGCAGGTAGAGATCGATGACCAGGTCGCCGAGCGGCGCCAGCGCCAGGGCGACCGGATCGCTCAGCACCGTCGACCCCGCCTCGATGGTGACCGACGGATGGCCGCCGAAGGTCAGGTGGGCGCCGGCCCCGATGGCGCCGTCGTCGCCCCGCGCGGCGACGTGGGCGGCGCCGACTGCGAGGGGCTCGGTGCCGAACAGGTTGGTGAGGGTCACCCGCACCTGCGACCCGCCGATGCTCGTGCGGACCACCTGCCGGATCGTCTGGTTCCGCACCCGCACCGGGGTGCGCGGCGCCGGCGTCGGCACCTCCTCGGCCTGCACCTCGGGCGGCGGCGGCTCGACCGCGACGGGCCCCGTCGCCCACGTGCCGACCCACCGGCCCTGCGCGGCCGACCCGGCGGGAACCGCGAGGACGACCGCGGCGACGGCCACCAGGGCGAGCAACGAGGAGCGTCCGCACGCGGCGCGACGGACCGGGCCCGCGGCCCTGGGGAACCTGGGAATCCTGTGCATCATCCTGCAATCCAATCTGCGTAGGGGCCCGCCGGGGGAACCGGCTCCAGTGGGACCCGCGTCGTCGTGGATCCGTTGGCCACGGTCGTATTGTACCGTCATGTTAGTCTGGACTCATGGCACCGGGCAGGCCGTGCGAAGCCCCGCGCACCGGGATGCAGCCGCCCCCGCGCACGGCCCCCCCGACGGAACGCCGGCTGCTGGTCGCGCTCGCCCTGGCGCTCCTGAACGCCGGCTGCGGGGGCGACGACGTCCGCACCCCGACCGCCCCGACTCCCCCGACGACATCGACCCCGGTGGCCCGGAGCCTCGACATCGTCGGCGCCCCGCCGGGCGGCTTGGTCGTCGGCTACGAGGTGGAGCTGCAGGCGCGCCTCACCTTTACCAACGGCGCCTACCGCATCGCGACGGCCGAATGGACCTCGAGCGCCCCCGCCCTGGCTCCCATCGACGCGGACGGCACGCTCGAGGCCCTCGCCGCCGGGGTGGTGACCATCACCGCGAGGGCCGAGGGCTTCAGCGCCACCGCCACCGTCGAGATCCGGCCGCCCGGACCCGATGAGACGTTCTGGAGACAGCTCGCGTTCAACGACCACGAGTGCAGCCGGCCCGGGGAGACGTGCTCCGATCTCGCGGCACGCGTGCTCTGGCGGCTGCCGACACCGTCGCCGAACTTCCTCGTGCTGGAAGACAGCCTGGCGGTCCCGAACCTCGTCGATGTCATCCGGGAGACGATTCCCCGCGCCGTGCCGCAGTTGACGGGAGTCCCCTACACCGGCCGGGTCGAGACCGCCCCGCGGGATGCGCGGGAGCCGTCCGGGGGAAACTGGATCGTCATCGAGGGCGTCGTGCCTCAGGAGACCCCGACCTCCTCGGCGTGCCGGAACATCGGCACCGAGTCGTATGTCTGCGGGAAGGCGTACATCGGCCGCGAGCGCGGATGCATCATCCTGAACACCCACACGCGGTCGTGCCTGACCCCGTCGCTCATCATGCACGAGGTCGGCCATGCGCTCGGCTTCTACCATACGCCCAACGCCGTCGACATCATGCACCCGAGCGCGCTCGGAAACCAGAGCGCGGTCTTCTCGCCCCTCGAGCAGTACCACGGCGCCTTCGCGTACACGCAACGGCGCGGCGCCACGTACTCCGAAATCGCCCTCGGCGCGTTCGGTCCCCGTCGCCCCCGGCTGGTCCCGTCGCGGTTCCACCACGGCGGAGTCGCCGTCGACTAGCGGACCGTCCTGAAGGAAGCTCCCCAGGCAGCGGCACGAGCGAGGTGGCATGAGGGACGTGGCCATGATCAGCTCTCACGCGAGACCGGCTGCCGGCGGTCGCCCCTCGCGCCCCGGGAAGGTCAGGGCGGGGCGCCGCGCGGCGGCCGCGCTCGCCCTCGAGCGCGTCGTCCGCGAGCAGAGCACCTGCTACCTGCCGGGCTATCGGCCGCCCCGCGACGTGCCGGACGAGGAGACCCGCTTTCGAGCCGGTCGCGAGGTGCCGTTCAGAGTGAGATAGCGGCGCCGCACGGCCCCGCCGTGTTTGGCGCCGCCGTTCGATCTCGCGTCCACCTTGCGCACGGGGCAGCCTCCTCGGCGGCCGAGCGGCAGCTCGGAGAATACCGTGGTAGCATCGGTCGTCATGAAGGCAGTGAAGATGAGCGTCTCGTTCGAACGAGCGCTGGGAGACAGGATCCGCTCCGCCGCCCGCAGGTCGGGCACGGGCGTCTCGTCCTGGCTGGCGGGCGCGGCCGCCGCCAGGCTCCGCGCCGACGCGTTGCGCGAGTTCCTGGACGAGTGGGAGGCCGAGCATGGGGCGCTGACGACTGACGAGCTCCGGCGCGCAGAAGCCGAGCTGGGCCTTCGGACGGGGGAGCCCGCGGCGTGAGTGCGCTCGTTCTCGACGCGGGCGCGTTCGTCGCCGTGGACCGCGGCGAGCGGACGATGATGGCCCGGTTGCGCGTCGCCGTCGCGAACCGGGTGGACCTGCGAACGAGCGCCATCGTGGTCGGTCAGGTGTGGCGAAACCCGGATGGCCGTCAGGCTCGACTCGCTCGCCTGCTGCAGGCCGTCGACATCCGACCGGTGGACGAACGGATGGGACGGAGGGCCGGCATCCTGATCGCCCGCGCCGGCACCGCCGACCCAATCGACGCCACCGTCGTGCTCGCCGCCGAGCACGGCGACCGGATACTCACGAGCGATCCCGACGACATCCGGCGCCTCGCGACCGCGGCCGGCACGCGCGCCGCCGTCGTCACCTGCTGAATCGGTCGCTGCGGGGAGCGTCCTCGCGGAGTGGCGCCGTCTACTCGCAGACCTCGGCGAGCCCCTGGACGGAAGTCACGTTGATGCTGTCGACGGCGTCGGCGGCGCCGCTCTCGTCGCGAATCAGGAGCCCCTTGGTCTCGACCTTGTGGCCGAGGTAGGCCTCGGGGCTCGGGAAGACGTAGAGCAGCTTGAAGGCGCGGTCGCCGAGGGGGATGGCCTGCGCCTCGGCGAGGGCGTCGCCGGCCGAGGGGGCCGGGTCGGCCGCGCGGACCTCGGGGCTCGCCGACGACAACTGCCAGCCGGCGTGGCCGTCGCCGGCGAGGCAGCCCACCACCCGCACGAGGGCGAAGTTGGGCACGACGCCCGGGCCGTCCTCGCCCTCCACCCGGACGTGGCCGAGGAGGCCGCTCGAGAGCTCGGCGTCGCCCGACGGGAAGCCGTTGCGCTCGAGGACGTAGCTGATGATGTCGACGTAGGCATCGTCGGACAGGTTCTCGGAGCCGTCGGGGGGCATCGACTGCATGCGCTCGTAGAGGCCGTCGAGGGTCAGCCCCGTCCAGTCGCGCAGGAACACGACCCCGGTGAGGGACCGGCCCGCGCCCCCGGTGAGGTCGGCGCCGTGGCAGCGCTGGCAGCTCGCGTCGTAGCGCTCGCGCCCGCGGGCCGCCTGCGCCATGGTGTACACCCCGTCCTTGACGGTGGTCTCGACGTCCGGCTCCTGGCTCGCCGCCACCGTCAGGGACCCCGCCGCCATCGCCGCCGCCACGGCCGCCGTCATCAGCACTCGCATCGTTTCGCCTGCCTCGGTTCCTGTGGTCGTGAACGCCGGGCTTCCGCCGGGCCGCCGATTCCCCCACGCTCCCGGCGCACGATGACTCGGGCACCGGCGCTCGCCGGTTGCAGCCACCCGGTCACGCTACCGCATCCGCAACTCCAAGCTCAGCCCCGGACCGCACCCGGCTCCCGGCTGGTTCCGGACATGGACGCCGAGCGCGCCTCGCCTGGACCCGTCACGGGCGGGTCCCCACTCAGGTCGGTGACGAAAGCCACCTGCCGTCTGCCAAGTGCGCGAACCCACAGGTTCGGGCATCGCCCGGTGCAGTGGGCAGCTTCTGGATCGCTACCGCCCTCAGCGCCCGACCGAGCCGAGCGACTCGAGCAACCGGACCGTCTCCGGCGCGGCCGCGATGTTGCCGGTGCGGCCGCGGGCCACGATGGCGTAGGGGGTCTGTCCCCGCCGGTTGGCGATGTCCAGATCGGCGCCGTGCTCGACGAGCAGCTCGACGACGCCGTCGAAGCCCTTGTCGACGACGTAGTGGAGGGCGGTGTTGCCGTCCTCGTCGACCGCGTTGACATTCGCGCCCTCGTCGAGCAGGAACCGCACCGCGTCGCGGGTGCCGGCCTCGTCGACCATCTGGGCCTGGAACGCCGGCGTCTTGTGGAGCGTCCGCTCGCGCCGGTCCCACACCGCGTAGCGCCAGCCGGCCCCGGCCGCGAGCATCAGCGGCGTCCACCCGTTCTTCAGCGGCAGCCGCACGTCGGCCCCGGCCCCGGCGAGGACCCGCATGAGGTCGGTCTCGGCGAACTTGGCGGCCAGGGCGAGGGGGGTCGCCCCCAGCAGGTGCTCGCCGATCATCAGCACCTGGCCGTTGCGGGTGACCTTCGTGGCCAGCGTCACCTGGGCGTTCGCGCTCGCGCCGTGCGCCAGCAGCGCTTCGACGACCTCGATGTCGCCGGTCAGCACCGCCGCGTGCAGGGCGGTGTAGCCGGCGCCCGAGGCGTTCGGGTTGGCGCCCCGATCGAGCAGCAGGAACACCAGCTCGCGGTGGCCGCTGTGCGCCGCCACCACCAGGGCGCTGGCGCCGTCGGGGGCGGTGTCGTTGGCGTCGGCCCCGGCGTCGAGGAGCCGGCGCGCCACCTCGACGTCGCCGTTGCGCGCCGCGAACAGCAACGGCGTGAACCCACCGATCTGCGTCTCCTCGGCGTCGGTGCCGTAGCTGCGCCCGAGCTCGCCGTAGCGCAGCTCGGACTGCAACCGCCGGCTGATGACGAACCGGCGCGCGCGCGACCGGGCCCGCACGTCGGCGCCGCCGTCGAGCAGAAGCTGCACCACGTCGGCGTGGCCCTGCGCGGCCGCCCACATCAGCGCGGTCTGGTATTCGAGCAGCTCGCGCCCGTCGACGTCCGCGCCGGCGTCCACGAGCCGCCGCACCGCTTCGACGTTCCCGGTGCGGGCGCAGGTCATGAGGACGGTCTCGCCGGTCTCGACCGCCGCGTCGGGGTCGGCGCCGGCCGCGAGCAGCAGCCGCACCATTCCGGAGCTGCCGTTGTCGCAGGCGAGGGCGAGCGGGGTCACGCCCAAGTCGTTGGCGGCCGAGGCGGCCGCGCCGGCGTTCGCGAGCCGGCGCGCCGTCTCGAGGTCGTCGTGGTAGGCGGCCCAGTGCAGCGCCGTCGCGCCGTCGGGCTGGGCCGCGTTCACGTCGATGCCGTCCGGCGTGCCCGCCCCGTCGAGGAGGACGGCGATGGCCGGGGCGTCCTGATGCTTGACGGCGTCGATCAACCGCAGGTCGGAGCTCTGGGCGGACGTCGCGGCCACCGCGGACGCGAGCCCGGCGACCGCGAAGCCGAAGAACCGGGGCAGCGGGTTCCCGACAGTCATTCCAGCCAATCCCCACTCATGAGCCATACGCAACGCCAAACGCGCCCGGAGGCTGGGCCGACGCCCCTCAAACCAAGTCAGGCCGTGTGGAACGCCATCATCAGGACGACCGCCCACGAGCCGGCTTGGGCCAATCGTCGCCCGACGGTTCCGCCGGGTCACCGACGACCCGGTAGCCGGCGCTGCCAAACTCCGCGCCAACGCAACACCCGCCGCGACCGCAACGTCGCGACAAGAGGTTCCACCCGGGGTTCGCGCCCGGCGAAACGCCCGGCGCGACCGCAACACCGCGAAGTCGCAAAACGCCCGGAGAGCGTCGCCTGCGTCTCTGACCGCCGCCCGACCAACCCTGCTAGATCCCGGTCAGCCGATCCGGCCCCGGACCCGTCACGAGTCTCGGCAGCGGCCCGGTGCTGTCGCCGATGCGCTCCACCGGCGCCCCCAGCTTGTCGAGGAGCGACACGTGGAGGTTGGCGAGCGGCGTGCTCCCGTGCTGGGAATAGCGGACGTGGCGCCCCCCCGCGAGCTGCCCCGCCGCGCCGCCGAGGAGCACGATGGGCAGGTCGTAGGGCGAGTGGGCGTTGCTGTCGCTCATGCCCGCGCCGTACATCAGGATCATGTGGTCGAGCAGCGAGCCGTCGCCGTCCGGCGTCGACCGCAGCTTCTCCACGAATCCGGCGAACAGGCTGACGTGGTACCGGTTGATCTTCGTCAGCTTGCGCAGCGACTCGCCCACCCCGCGGTGGTGCGACAGCGGGTGATGGGCGTCGGGCACCTCGATCTGCGGATAGGTGCGGCCGCTCAGCTCGTGCCCGCTCATGAACGTGGTGACCCGGGTGCGGTCGGTCTGGTGAGCCAGGAGCTGCAGGTCGTACATCAGCCCGGTGTGCTCGGCGAAGTCGGCCGGGGCCCCCATCGGCCGCGCCATCAGCGGCACCTCCCGCTCGCCCTGGGCCTCGGCCACCTCGATGCGCCGCTCGACGTCGCGCACCGCGTCGAGGTAGGCGCCGAGCTTGAGCTGATCGCCGGCCCCGAGGCTGCCCCGCAGCCGGACCACGTCGGCGCGCACCGAGTCGAGGATGCTGCGCTGCTCGCGGCGGCGCGCCTCGCGGGCGGCGGGGTCGGTGGTCTCGTTGTCGCCGAAGAGCCGCTCGAACACCGCCCGCGGGTTGTGCTCCATCGGCAGCGGGGTCTGCGAGTCGCGCCACGCGATGGTGTACGAGAAGGCGCAACTGAACCCGCCGCTGTCGCACGAGCCCGCGAAGTTCGCGCCCTCCAGCCCCAGCTCGAGGGATGCGAGCGGGGTGTGGCGTCCGAGCTCGCGGGCCGCGATCTGGTCCATCGAGACCGCCTCGGGGTTCCACGCGCCGGGGTGCACGTCGGTGAGGAAGCGGGTCGCGGCGCGCGAGTGGCTGCCGCCGCGGACGCCCGCCGGCGGCGTGCAGTTCAGCCCCGACAGCACCAGAAGCTGGTCGCGGAACGGGGCCAGCGGCTCGAGAATCGGCGTCAGCTCGAAGCCGGCGCCGGTGGCCGCGGGCGTCCAGCTCTGCATGACCATGCCGTTGGGCACGTAGACGGCGCCGAACCGCACCGGCCCCGCCGCGGCGCGCGCGCTCAGGCCCGGCACCATGCCGTCGAGAAACGGCAGGGCCACGCTCGCTCCGAGCCCCCGCAGCACCGCGCGGCGCGGAATCGTCCGCTTCGTGATGAACGTCATGACTCCGATCTCCTCAGTTGGAACGGCACGCTCTCGACGATGCCTCGAATGATCGACGACCAGCGGTACCCACCGGCCTCCGCGTCGCGCACGATGCGCCGGATCGCCGGCTGGTCGAACGCCTCCATCCGCCGGCCGACGGCATAGGTCAGCAGCTTCTCGGTGACGGTGCGGACCACGCTGGTCTCGTGGGCGAGGACCGCGTGGCGCAGGGCGGCGGGCCCGTCCACGGCGGTGCCGTCGGCGAGCGCCCCCGCCGCGTCGACCGGCGCCCCGTACTCGTCGGCGGCCCGCCACCGCCCGATGGCGTCGAAGTGCTCGAGCGCGAACCCCGGGGGGTCCATCATGCGATGGCAGGCGGCGCACGCGGGGTTGGCCCGGTGCTGCTCCATCCGCTCGCGCATCGTCCGCGGCGGCGCCCCCGCGTGGTTCTCCTCGAGGGCCGGCACGTCGGCCGGGGGCTCGGTCGGCGGCATGCCGAGGACGTTGTCGAGCAGCCACTTGCCCCGCAGCACCGGCGACGTCCGGGTGGGATAGGCGGTGACCGTCAGCAGGCTCGCGTGCCCCAGCAGCCCCGCCCGGTCGCCCTCGACGGGCACGCGGCGGAACCGCTCGCCGTAGACGCCGTCCCGCCCGTAGTGCCGGGCCAGCCGCTCGTTCACGAACGTGTAGTCGGCGTCGAACAGCTCCATGACGCCGCGGTCGCCGAGCAATTGGCTCTCGAGGAAGAGCGTCGTCTCGCGCTCCATGTCGGCGCGCAGGTTCTCGTCGAACTCGAAGAAGACGTCGGCGTCGGGAATGACCCCCCGCACCCGGCCGAGCTGCAGCCACTGGCTGGCGAAGTTGTCGACGAGGGCGCGAGCCCGCGGATCGGCGAGCATGCGCGCGACCTGACGGTCGAGCTCGTCGGGGTCGGAGAGCCGGCCGGCCTCGGCCGCGGCGAGGAGCGGCTCGTCGGGGATGTCGCTCCACAAGAACAGCGACAGGCGCGTCGCGAGCTCCAGATCGGTCAGCCCGTACGCGGTCCCCGGGGCCGCGTCGATCGGATCGCGCTCGATGCGGAACAGGAACTCCGGGGCCACCAGCAGCCGCTCGATCGCCTTCCGGATGCCGGCCTCGAAGCCGCCCTCGGCCCGGCCCTGCTCGTAGAACGCGAGCAGCGTGTCGAGATCGTCGTCGATCAGCGGCCGGCGGTAGGCGCGCCGCCCCAGGGTCGAGAGGATCTCCGTCGCGCACCGGTCCTCGTCGGCCGCCGCGGCCGCCGTAACGTTGGGATCCACGGCGCCCGATGCGAGAGCCCCGCGCGCGTCGACGGCGGCTTCAGCCACGGCCGCGGCGGCCCCGCCGACGACCGGCCGGCAGACGAAGATGCGGCGCCGGCTCGCGGTGTCCCCCGGACCGGCGGGATCGTAGGGGCCGGCGATCTCCACCCGCTCGATCGCCGCGTGGCCGTGGTAGAACCCGAGCCCGCTCAGCGAGAACCCGGAGAGCCGGCGCTCCAGAATGCCCGTCGGCTCGGTGCGCGCGGCCACGAACGACACCCCGACGACATGCTCGCCGGCGGTGGCCGGCACCATGACCTCGAGATCCGCGTCGGCGTCGATCGACACGTACTGCTCCCAGGCCGGGTCGCCGCGGATGGTGCCGAAGAAGGTGTAGGCCGACGGATAGCCGAAGCGGTCGGCGTCGCCGACCGTGAACCGCCGCACCAGCTTCCCGTCGAGGCGGACCTCGAGCTGCTGGGCGGTCCCCATGCCGACGACGTAGTCGTAGATCATCCGGCGCAGCCGCAGCTTCACGCGGTAGTCGCCGTCGAGCGGGAAGTAGTGCCGGACCGCCAGTCCCCCGCGGGACCCGAACGGCAGGTCCTCGCTCATGCGGTCGTCCTGGTACAGCAGCCGCGGCGTGGTGTACGTGGCGGCGGCGAACCCGGGACCCACGGCGGGGTCCCCCACCGCGAGCCGGCTGATGCGGTTGGCGGCCGAGAGATAGCGGTCGAACAGGGCCGGCGACACCGAGAGGGCCTCGGCGTCGGTGCTGAAACCCTCCTGGCTGACGTCGTCGGGCGGAAACAGCAGCCAGCCCTCGTCGACCTCGAGGTCGAGGAGGCTGCGCACCGCGTTGCGGTACTCGGGGGTGGTCAGGCGGCGCACCGCGGGCCGGCCGGGATCGGGGCGCTCGGCCGCGGCGGCGTCGAGCCCGTCCTCGAGCCAGCCGAGGAACCGCTCGTGGACCTCGGCCGCGGGGCGCGGCCGGCCGGCCGGCGGCATCATGCCGAGCCGCAGCTTGCGGACGACGGCCTCCCAGACATCGGCGTCGGCCCCGACGTCGGCGGCATCGAGCCCGTCGAAGGCCACCGGCACCAGCCCGCGCGCCTCCCGGGCCTCGGTGTGGCACGCCAGGCAGTAGCGTTGCACGAGCGCGTCGGCGGACTCGGCGTCGTACGGCGCCGCCTCGGAGCCCTGCGCCGACGCCGTCGTGGGCGCCAGGGCCGCCAATGCGACGGCCCATACCCCCACCCACCGGACGGCCGGCGTCGTCCTCGACAGCATCATGTGTCTCCAGCGTCCCGGAGGCGGCGCCATCCGCAAGCGCCGGTCACCGCCCCCGCTACTGTAGTGCCAGCCGCGCCCGTTGGCAACCCGATTCGCCGTCGACGATCGCCCGCGGCCCTCCTTGCCACTCGCAGAGCGCGTCTCGATCGTCTCGCCGCCGCGGGCCGCCAGCTTCTTCACCTCGCGGAACCGGTGGTCGTCGAAGCCGAGGGCCGTTCGCATGCCGGAACCTCGCCACCAGGCGCAGGCATCCGTCAACCGCGACGAACGCGCCCGAACGCGCGGTACCCGCGGGCGAGTTGTGTCATAATGCGCGTTGCTCGCCGTACCCGTGCACCGGTCGAAGGAGTCCATTCATGAGAATCCAGGCGCGAACATTCGCGGTCGTCGTGGCGGTCGGGGCGCTGGCGCTCGTCGCCGCCCCCAGCCAGGCGAACGAGGGCGACGTCACCTACTACCGGGACGTCCTGCCGATCATCCAGGACAACTGCCAGAGCTGCCATCAGCCCGAGGGCCAGAACCTCGGCGGCGTGGTGGCCCCGATGTCGTTCATGAACTACGCGGAGACCCGCCCCTGGGCCCGCGCCATCGCCCACAAGGTCGAGGCGCGCGAGATGCCGCCGTGGTACGCCGCGGCGCCGAGGGACGTCTTCTCGAACGAGCGCCTGCTGACCGACGCCGAGATCGAGACCCTGCTGAGCTGGGTCGAGGCGGGCGCTCCCGCCGGCGAGCGGGCCGACGCCCCCGAGCCCCGGCAGTTCGTCGAGAGCACGAGCGACGGCTGGTCGCTGGGCACGCCCGACTTCGTGTTCAAGCTCGACGAGCCCTACTTCATCGAGGACGACGTCTACGACCTGAACATCAGCTTCTTCAAGACCCTGACCGAGGCGGACCTGCCCGACGACGTCTGGGTGCGGGGCTGGGAGTTCAAGACCGACGCCGGCAAGGTCGGCCACCACATGTGCGGCTTCGTGCGCGGCCCCGCTCCCGGCGAGCGGCCGGTCGAGGAAGCAGCAGCCGAGGAGGGCGCGGCGGGCTCGGGCCAGCTCCTGACGTGCATCGCCGAGGGCGCCGAGGCGGTCATGCTGCCCGACGGCTACGGCGTGCGGCTCGAGGCGGGGTCGACGCTGACCTACAACATGCACTACCACAAGGATCCCGGCGAGGGCACGGGCATCTGGACGCAGCCCGAGATCGCGTTCTTCGTCGAGGACCGGCCGGTGCAGTATCAGGTGATCAACGACTCGATCGGCAACACCGGGTTCGAGATTCCGCCGGGCCACCCCAACTACCGGATCGGCATGTCGCGCACGCTGGACAAGGACATCCAGGTGCTGACCTACTGGCCGCACGCCCACCTGCGCGGCACCGCGTCGCGCTACACCGCCATCTACCCCGACGGGCGCGAGGAGCTGCTGCTCGACGTGCCGGAGTACGACCAGGGCTGGCAGGAGACCTACAAGCTGAAGGAGCCGAAGCTGCTGCCCGAGGGCACCCGCATCGACATCAGCTTCTGGTACGACAACTCGACGGAGCGGGGAGCGCGCTACGACTTCCGCGCCAGCGACACGCCCGGCCACGGTCCGCGGACCGACGACGAGATGTCGCTGGGCTTCATCGGCTTCGCCGTCGAGCTCGACGAGCCGGCGAACACCACCGACGACGAGTAGAACGAGCAGCGGTCTGCCCTCGCGGAACGGCGCAGACCGCAGTACGACTGGCAGGCCGGGCAGCGGCGCCGCAAGCGCCGCCGCCCGGCCGCAACACCTGCGCGAGCGACCCGCGCCCGGTCTGGCGCAGGTCGCTCGGCTTCCCTCCCCGGGTTGGACCACACCATGCTTGCTCTGCGCCACCTCCTCGCCGCATCTGTCGTCGCCCCGTGCGCCCTCTCGCTCGTCGCCGCCCCGGCCCGGGCGGGACAGGCGGGCGAGGACACGGACGGCCTCATCCGGTCCGAGCTGACCCTGAACAGCCGCAACGTGCGCGTGACCTACGACCCCGCGCTGCCGTCGGACCACCGCTCGCTGCTCGTGCTGCGCGCGGGCTCGACGCAGGCGGCGGTGCGGCTGGGCCGGCTCGAGGGCCATCGTTCGCTGGCGATCGGCACGCTGGCCCCCGACCCGGAAGATCCGCCCCGTTCCGGACCCGACCACGACCTCTGGCTGATGCGCACCGCCGCGGGCTGGGTCCTCGATGCCCGGCCGGTCGAGGAAGCCCCGGATGCGCCCGACGACGAGGACGCCGCCGCCCTGTCCGGCGAGGCGGGTGACGACGCCGACGCGGCAGGCGACCCGGATGCCCCCGCGCCGGCCGACGCCCGGGAAGTTGCCGAGGGCGAGAACGCGGACGCCGAGAGCGCGGACGCCGGAAGCGAGAACGCCGAGGCGGACGCCCGGGACGCGGACGCCGAAGGCGAGCAGGGCGAGAACGCGGAGGGCGCCGGCGACGAAGCGGACGAGTCCCCGCGGCCCGGCCGCATCCCCCTCGCCCACCAAGCGCTTGCGGACGAGACGGGAACGCTGACCGTGAGCCTGCTGCCGGCCGCGGACCAGGCCGGAACGCTGGAGCTGGCCTGGGGGCGGAACCGGTGGACGACCGACTTCGAGTTCGTCGAGCTGCCGCGGCGACCCCGTCCCCCGCGCACCTCCAACGTCAGCCGGGGTACCAGCCTGACCCGCGACTCCGACCTCGACGCCCGCTACCGGGCGACCGCGTTGGCGTCCCGCAACGAGACCGCCCTCGTGACGCCTGGCGGCGCGCACATCCAGGTGCTCTTCGAGCAGGAGCTCGGCACCGACCACGTCGACTTCGCGGCGCTGGAGTCGATCGGCGACGGCGACCTCGTGGAGCTCACCGAGGGCGCGGTCATCCGGCTCCGCAGCGAGGTGCCCCTCAGGTTCGGCGACACCCTCATCCCCACCGACAACCTCGCGCCGGACTTCCCCGGCTCGTACGGCCTCTGGCTGCGGGCGTCCGGCCCGGGTTGGACCCTCGTCTTCAACAACGAGCCCGACTCGTGGGGCACCCAGCACGACCCGGCGTTCGACGCGGCCGAGGTCGACATCGACCACACCCACGGCGGCCCCTACGAGGACCGTCCCCTGGCGGTGTCGCTGCTGCCGACGGGCGGCGACGCGGGACGCCTGGTGATCCACTGGGGCCAGCACGTCTGGGCGGCCGACTTCACCGTCGAACCCTGACCGCAGCCGCAGGGGCGGGGTGCGACGCGAGACAAGCAGTCTGGAGGCACCGATGACACGGCGTCATTCCTCGATACTCGTCGCCCTCGTGCTCGCGGTCGCCGCGGTCCTGGTCGCCGGCCTGCCGCGCCTGTCCGCCGTGACCGGCGGCGCCCAGGCGGGGTCGGACGCGGCCGCGTTCCAGTTCGACGCCACGTGGCCGAAGCCGCTGCCCGACAACTGGACGCTGGGCAACGTGGTGGGGGTCGCGGTGGACGCCCGCGACCACATCTGGATCGTGCACCGCCCCGGCAGCCTCACCTTGCAGGAGCGCGGCGCCGACGAGGACCCGCCGCTGGCCGAGTGCTGCCGCCCCGCCCCGCCGATCATCGAGTTCGACCAGGCCGGCAACGTGGTGAACGCGTGGGGCGGGCCCGGCGAGGGCTACGAGTGGCCCGACTCGGAGCACGGCATCTTCATCGACCACCTCGACAACGTCTGGCTCGGCGGCAGCGGCGGCGACGACGCCCACATCCTGAAGTTCACCCGCGACGGCGAGTTCCTGCTGCAGATCGGCCGGCACGGCCAGGGCGAGGGCAGCAACGACCTCGCCAACTTCGGCCAGCCGGCCGAGATCGACGTCGACCCCGAGACCAACGAGGTGTACATCGCCGACGGCTACGGCAACCGCCGGGTCGCGGTCTTCGACGCCGGCACCGGCGAGTACAAGCGCCACTGGGGCGCCTACGGCAACCGGCCCACCGACGAGGCGTACAGCTACGACCCCGACGCACCCCTCTCACAGCAGTTCGGGCGGCCGGTCCACTGCGCGACCCTGTCCGACGACGGGCTCGTCTACGTCTGCGACCGCGTCAACGACCGCATCCAGGTGTTCGAGCGGGACGGCACGTTCCTGAACGAGGTGGTCATCGCGGGCCGGACCCGCGGGTTCGGGTCGGCGTTCGACGTCGACTTCTCGCCCGACGGCGACCAGAGCGTCCTCTACAACATCGACGGGATGAACCAGAAGGTGTGGCTGATCGAGCGGTCGAGCCTCGAGATCCTCGGGTCGTTCGGCTTCGGCGGCCACATGGCGGGCGGGTTCACCGCCGCCCACAGCCTCGCCGTCGACGCGAGCGGCAACATCTACGTCGGCGAGACCCTGGAGGGCAAGCGGGTGCAGCGGTTCGTCTACATGCAGTAGGCGACGGTCCCGGACGGCCGGATGCCGATGCAGGCAGTCGAGGTGCTCCGGTGTATAGTTGGTGTATGTCACGCACCAACGTGGACATCGACGACGAGGCCTGCGCGGCCATCATGAGACGGTACCGCTTGGCGACCAAGCGGGAGGCCGTCAATTTCGCGCTGCAATCGCTCGCATCGGAGCCGTTAAGCCTCGAGGAAGCCCGCCTGATGCGCGGCTCGGGTTGGGACGGCGACCTCGACGAGATGCGGGGTCGCCGTGATGATCCTCGTTGACACGTCCGCGTGGGTCGAGTTTCTTCCGTGAGGGCTCCTCACCACGCGCGCTGCTGGTAGCGCCTCCCGCACTCCGCCGGGCCGACGGCCGCGGTCAGCGCACGAGCCGCCCGTCGCGCACCCAGACCTCGCCGCCGACCGTCACCGTCGTGTCGGTGAAGAAGTTCCAGCGGACGTAGCCGCCGGTGACGTTGCCGCCGAGCTCGGAGTTGTCGCCGAGCGACAGCCGCACGATGCCCGCGCCGTAGCCGTAGTACGGAATCCAGGGGCTGCGCTCGGGCACCGCGAGCAGCGGGTTGAAGCCGAGAGCGAACTCCCGGAAGGCGCGCGCCTCTTCGGGGGCGCCGGCGAGCTCGGCCTCGGCCGCCTCCTGCCCCGACTCGGCGGTCGTTCCCGTGACCCGCCCGGCCTCTATCTCCACTCGCAGGCCGCTGACCGGCCGCCCGTCCCACTGCGACGGCGGGAAAACGATGACGCCGTCGACGGTCTCTTCCACCGGCGCCACCCGGATGGCCCCCGACGGCAGCTCGATCTCCCGGTCGATGAGGATGACGCCCTGATCGGTCCGCGCCTTCGAGGCATTGCCGTCGCCGAAGTTCACCGGCCGGTCGCCGATGCGGAACCGGATGTCGGTGCCCAGCGGCGAGGTGACCCGCACCTCCGCCCCGCGCATGGCGTCGACGAAGCGCCGCTGCGCCGCCGCGAGCCCCGCGTAGTCCGTCTCGAGCAGCGCGTGCTGATACGCGGCGTCGATGACCGCTTGCGACGGCATGGGCTGCCCCGGCAGGGGGAACGCGCTGCCGTTCTGGGTCCAGTGGAAGTGGATGGTGCGGCCGATGCCCTCGTGCAGCAGGTCCTGCAGCGCCGCGTACACCGCGTGGTCGGGCCTCGCCCCCGGCAGCATGATGGCGCCGTCGAAGTCGCGCAGCATCTCGCGGTAGACGGCCCGCGCGGCCGCCGTGCCCTCGGCCAGCAGGTCGCCGTCCCAGCCCTCGGGATGCGGCTCCTCGATGACGTCCATCACCCCGAGGTCGACGGCGCCGGCCCGCAGCAGGGCGTAGCGCAACGGCGGAATCAGCTCGTCGAACTGCCCCGGGCGCGCCACGAGCAGGATGCGCTCGCCCGGCTCGGGCGCGAGCTGGGCCACCAGGCGCTCGGCCATCGCCTCCCACTGCATGGTCAGACGGGGCTGGGCGAGGCCGGTTCCGGCCGCGAGTGCGAGGATCAGGCCGGCGGCGGCGACGACGCGAGTGACACGCTTCATGGTTCGAATCTCCCGATACACTCCACACACTCCACGAGGACGCCGACCCGCCGCGACCCTCACCGTTGGCGCGACCCGGCCCCCCGGGCGACTGGCGCCGCCGCAGGCGGCCGCGGCGCATCCGTATCTGTGCTGCTCCGCTTCGCTGGTCGCGGACAACGCCGCTCCGCGTTCACAAACGCCTACACGCGCTCTCGCCACGCCCTGTCGGGTCGGGCGACTCGAGCCCGTGGGCGCCTGCGGTGGCCTCCGTGGAACGCGCCCGCGGGTCTCCTACGGCCACAGCCAGCCGAACGTGCCGGCCGTCAGCAGGGCGTAGATCACCCCGTCGAGCATGGTCAGCAGGGTGAAGCGCCAGCTCCGGTACCACCAGATGGTGCTCTGCGGAATCGCCAGCGCGTAGCCGGCGAAGGCCACGATGCCCACGACGCGGAAGACGAGGCCGTACTCGGCGCCGGGCGCGAGGGTGAGGCCGGCCGTGTAGCCGGCGACGGCGCCGACCACCACGCAGTAGACGAACCACTGCGCCAGACTCCGGCCGACGGCCAGCAGCCCGTTGGGGAGCACCGTCATGAACACGACGGGGCCGCGCTTCAGTTGCTCCGCGAACTCCGGCGTGTTCATCTCCTTCATGCTCGACGCCCGCGGGATGGCGTAGTCGCCCGGCGGAATCTCCAGCCCCCGCAACGCGTCCGCCGCCTTCTCCTGATCGGGGACCGGCCCGGCATCGCCGACGTGATACGACAACAGCATGTGGATGACCGAGCTGGCGACGAAGACGAGGACCGCCGACAGCAGGACCGGCAGCCACAGCGACAAGATGGACACCATTCGCGACCTCCTGGCCGGCGAGCATACCCCACTTCCCGTCCCGCGCGGACCGCCCCGTTCCGGCCGGCCCTCGACGTGCCCGCCGACGCCCACTTCTCTTCTCGCGCGGACCGCCCCCTCCGTAGCGGGTGCACGTCAGATTCGCGAGATGGCTGCCACCCTGGGCGGTCAGGCTCCCGATTCTGGGTGTTCTCGGCTGCGAAACCCCTCCGGAACGCGCCGTCCCGGCCTTAGCGGACGGATTGCGGGCCGCGTCTCACCTTCTCGACGTGCGCCCGCCCGCATCCCGCCGACCGGAGCCGCCGGCGGGATCCGCCGGCACTCGGGCGGGCATGCCCGCGCACCGTGATCCGCCGATGGGCGAATTGCGATAACATCCGCTCGCAGCCGTCGGGGCGCGACGTCCCGCCGGCGCCCGCCGGGCCCCTCGCCGCGAAACGGCGGGCGCGCCCGACGGGTCGATTGGGCGGAAGTCGGCGCCGCGAACCGGCGACGGCCTCCCCGACCAGATTGCCGAGCCGATGGAAAGGGGTACACGATGCTGCTGGCGCTGCCGTCCTGTCGTCCGGTGTTCCGGGCCGTCCTGTCGGCCCCGGTGCTCGCCGTCCTGCTGGGGATCGCGATGATCGGAACCGAGACCGCCGTGCACGCCCAGTCCGACGAGCCGCTCGGCCACGGCTACAGCCGGCCCGCCCGGAGCCCCCACGGCAGCCGGTCCGAGGTCATCGCGCCGCACGGGATGGTCGCGGCCAGCCAGCCCCTCGCGGCCCAGGTCGGCCTCGACATCCTCAAGGCGGGCGGCAACGCCATCGACGCGGCGGTGGCCGTCAACGCCGTCCTCGGCCTCGTCGAGCCGCACATGAACGGCATCGGCGGCGACCTCTTCGCCCTCGTGTGGGACGCCGACACCGAGCGGCTCTACGGGCTGAACGCCACCGGGCGGGCGCCCTACGAGATCAGCCGCGAGACCCTCGTCCGCCAGGGTTACAGCCGCATGCCGGGGAACGGGCCGCTGACCTGGACCGTGCCGGGCGCCGTCGACGGCTGGCACGAGCTGCTCGAGCGCTTCGGCACGATGAGCCTCGCCGAAGTGCTCGCGCCGGCCATCCGCTACGCCCGCGAGGGCTTCCCGGTGAGCGAGATCATCCAGCGGCAGTGGGCGGGGGCGATGCCGTCGCTCGTGCAGTGGCCCGACTCGGCCGCCACCTACCTGCCCGACGGCCGGCCGCCGCGCGTCGGCGAAGTCTTCCGCAACCCGCGGCTCGCCGACACCTACGACGCCATCGCCCGGGGCGGCCGGGACGCGTTCTACAAGGGCGACATCGCCCGGCGCATCGTCTCGTTCAGCGAGGGCAACGGCGGCTACTTCACGATGGCCGACTTCGAGGACCACTCGTCGGTGTGGGTCGAGCCCGTCAGCACCAACTACCGCGGCTACGACGTCTGGGAGGTGCCGCCCAACAGCTCCGGCATCCTCGCCCTGATGATCCTCAACATCATGGAGGGCTACGACGTCCCCGCCCTCGGCAAGAACACCGCCGACGCGATCCATCTCTACACCGAGGCCAAGAAGCTCGTGTGGGCCGACCGCGACACCTACGTGGCCGACGCCGACGCCAACGAGCTGCCCACGCAGCCCCTCATCTCGAAGTCGTACGCCGACGCCCGCCGGCAGCTCATCGACCCCGAGCGCGCGTCGACCGACGTCGCCCCGGGCCAGCCGTTCGACCACAGCGACACCGTGTACCTGACCGTGGTCGACGAGGACCGCAACGCCATCTCCCTCATCGAGAGCATCTTCGGCGGCTTCGGCTCGATGGTGGTGCCGGGCGACCTCGGCTTCGCCCTCCAGAACCGCGGCTCCGGCTTCACGCTCGAAGAAGGCCACCTCAACTCGCTCGAGCCCCACAAGCGCTCCCTGCACACCAACATGCCCGGCTTCGTCACCAGGGACGGCAAACCGTTCATGTCGTTCGGGGTCATGGGCGGCGCCATGCAGCCGCAGGGCCACTGGCAGGTGCTGTCGAACATCATCGACTTCGGCATGAACCTCCAGGAGGCCGGCGACGCCGCCCGCGTGCGCCACAGCCCGAGCAGCCGCCCCGGCGGCACCGTCGCGGTCGAGCCCGGCGTCTCCGACGAGGTCATCGCCGAGCTGCGGCGCCGCGGCCACAACGTCGTCCGCGCCGGCGGGGGGGGCATGGGCGGCTACCAGGCCATCATGATCCACCCCGAGACGGGGATGCTGCACGGGGGGACGGACGTGCGCAAGGACGGGCAGGTGGTGGGGTACTGACGGCGGTCCACCTCTGAACCCGCAGCCTGGATCACGTGGAAGACACGTTCATGGCAAAGGGAAACGACGGAAACTACCTGCAACACAGCATTGAAATCGAATCCGCCGAACGCCTCACAGAAACAGACCCACAGGGCCGGCTGCACATTGCCCTCACGCATGGCATGGCGCCGTGGGAACGCTTACGTGAACCGATTCCCGGACAATCCCGGTGTCGGCTTTGCGCGGGGTTGACGGCCGCAACCCTACCGCCGAAGCCCCGCGAACCTCCGGTTGTAGCGGCGTACCGGAAGACACGCGTATCCACAAGTCGCTATCCCAACTCGGCGGAGTTGTTGAGGACCGTCGTTGGAACCGACAAGTTGTCGGGTGGAATTGCGGAAGTCGACAACGCCAAGTACAGGGAGCTTGTCGATGCTTGGTCCGGTTCGCGAGTCTTTCCGGTTTGTGAGTCGTGGCGTTGCCAGGTCTCGTCGGACCGCAGGCTTGCCGCCCCCCGTGACCTGCAAACGCCATGGTTGTTCTCGATGGATCCGATGACCTACATCGAGAACGGCGACGAAGACGACTGCTACCTGCATAGAGCCGATATGGACCGTCTATCTGGAGTGCTGTCCGGTTTCATCGCAAGCGGCATGCCCGGGATCGCCACGTTGTTCGTATACGCTGTCCGGCCGGAAACGCGTCCACTGTTCTGGAACTTCGTGGACGATATCGCGTCCCGCATCGGCGCGCACACGCGTTCCTATTGGGTCCCGCACCAAGGCGGAAACCGCAATCTCGCCGGATTGCTCTACGCAGGTATCCGGTTGTCTCCAGATTCCCAATCGCAGGGAATCAGAGTCGGGCGGACCTGAATAGTCAGGCGAACCAGTTTTCCACGCTCAGATTCGTGAAGTCGTCGAAGTCGTCCGTGTTGCCGGTTACCAGCGTCAAACCGTTGGTCGCTGCAACCGCGGCGATCTGGCCATCCACGAAGGGAGGCGTCCGCCCGCGACGGGTCAACCGTGCGCGTTCTTCGGCGTGCCATCGTGCGGCGTCGCGATCGTACGGCAGGATCTCCAGAAGCAGTACCCCCTCCAGATAGCGGGCCAAGCGCTGCTTGCGCACGCCGTCCGGCATTCGGGCCAATCCGTACTCGAGCTCGTGGAGAGTCGGAGCTGCTGTACACACTTCGCGCTGGTGTGCTTGCAGACGGGACTGGATGCGGGGGTCGGGACGCGGGCGGGCGCGTTCGGAGAGGATGTTGGTGTCGAGCAGGTACTTCAGTCTGGCCATGCGGGCTCCCGGGGCGGGCGACGATCACGCCAGCTATCCACTTCTTCTCGCGTGAGCTCCGGCCAGTCGAATCTCTCCTGCTTGCGCCAGTCCGTGATCGCCTGCCAGAAATCTCGCCCGGCAGACCCCGATTCCAGGCGTTCGTACTCATCGGTGGAAACCAGGACGGCGACGGGTTTGCCGCGTCGCGTGATGCGCACGGGTTCTCCACCCTCAGCCTCGTGAATAAGTCGGGTGAGCGTGTTTCGAGCTTGGGCAATGGAGACTTCGGACACAATTCCCATCCATCATGGCTATGAAGATAGCCATTGTACACCAGTTCGGGGAAACAGACCAGCGTCACCTTGAAGCGTTGCGCCTCCGACACCGCGGCAATAGTGGACGCGCGGTGAATCGCTGCTACAATCTCCGCGAATCGTGCGGGGAATCTACATCCACGAGCAACCCGGCTGGCCGCGGCTGCACTGGAAGCCGGAGGCTGTGGCCGATGCGCTGGCCGACGTCAGGCACCGGCAGGGCCGGCTCCTCGGGCGCATGGAGAATCTCGGCTTCGACCTGCGGCGAGAGGCGGTGCTGGGCACGCTGGTCGAGGACGTGGTGAAGAGCAGCGACATCGAGGGTGAGAAGCTCGATCCGGCGGAGGTCCGCTCTTCAATCGCGCGGCGTCTTGGCATGGATGCGGGCGGGGTCGCGCCGGCGGACCGCGACGTCGAGGGGGTCGTCGAGCTGATGCTGGACGCGACGGGACGCTACGACCACCAGCTCACGGCAGAGCGGCTGTTCGACTGGCACGCGTCGCTGTTCCCGACCGGCCGCAGCGGGATGCGGCGAATTGCAGTGGGGCGATGGCGCGATGCTCAGGCGGATCCGATGCAGGTGGTCTCCGGGCCATTCGGCCGCGAGCGGGTGCATTTCGAGGCGCCGTCGGCGGCGCGGGTGCAAGCGGAGATGCGCGTGTTTCTGCGCTGGTTCGAGGCCCCGGGCGATGCCGACCCGGTGCTCAGGGCGGGATTGGCGCACCTCTGGTTCGTGACCGTCCACCCGTTCGAGGACGGAAACGGCCGCATCGCGCGCGCCGTCGCCGACATGGCGCTGGCCCGCTCCGAGGGTAGCTCGCAGCGCTTCTACAGCATGTCGTCGCAGATCCGCGCGGAGCGGGCGGACTACTACGACGTACTGGAGCGAACCCAACGCGGTACGACCGACGTCACCCGGTGGACGACGTGGTTCCTCGCCTGCCTCGGACGGTCGATCGACGCGGCGGGGACGGCGCTGGCCGCCGTGCTCGCGAAGGCCCGGTTCTGGGAACGCGCCGGCGGCCTCGCCCTCAACGAACGGCAGCGGCGCGTGCTGAACCGCGTCCTCGACGGCTTCGAGGGAAAGCTCACCACGTCGAAGTGGGCGAAACTCGCCAAGTGCTCCCAGGACACGGCGCTGCGGGACATGACGGTCCTGGTCGGCCACGGCCTCCTGGCCCGCAACCCCGGCGGCGGGCGCAACACGAGCTATCGCCTGGTGACCGACGGCCGACGGGCCGGTGACTGAGGCGACGCGGTCGTTTGCACGCCCCTTCCGGGTCTCGCGGGTGAGTCGTGGACCGAGCCCCCAGAGGCGACATCCGCTGGGCGGAGGTGAACCCGGTTCACGGTCACGCGCGGGCCGGCCGCCGCCCTGTCGTCGTTCCCGGCCATGACATCTTCCAATGGACGATTCCCGGCGGCGCCTTGCGCACACGCCGGGAGGGAGTATGCTCAAGCGATGTCAGGGCCAACCAGGTACCCCGCGATGGTCCACGCGGCGGCGTTCGCCGTCGTCTTCATCGCTCTGCTGGCGGGGGCGGTCGGGGCCCTTCAGCGCCCCGGGACGACGGGCGCGACCGGCCGGGTAACGCTGTCGATCGTGGGCACCACCGACCTGCACGGCCGCGTGTTTGCGCAGGGCGGGCGCGGGGGACTCGCGCAGCTCGGCGGGTATCTGCGCAACCTCCGCGCGGCGCGGGACCGCGACGGCGGCGCGCTGCTGCTTCTGGATGCGGGCGACACCTTCCAGGGCGGGATCGAGTCGAACCTGTCGGAGGGCGCGCTCGTCGTCGACGCCTACAACGCGCTGGGCTACGACGCGCTGGCCATCGGCAATCACGAGTTCGATTACGGAGCGCTCGACACCGCAACCGGGGACGGCGCGCCGCCCGACATGCGCGGCGCGCTCAAGGCGGCGGCCGCCCGCGCGCGGTTTCCGTTCCTCGCGGCGAACCTGATCGACGAGGTCACGGGACGCCCGGTGGCGTGGCCGAACGTCCGGCCGTCCACCGTCGTGGACGCCGCGGGCCTGCGCGTCGGCATCGTGGGCGTGATGACCGTCGACGGGCTCCGCATGACCCTTGCCGCCAACGTCCAGGGGCTTCGGACGACGCCGCTCGCGCCCGCCGTCGAGGCGGAGGCGCGGCGGCTGCGGCGGCGGGGCGTCGACGTGGTGGTGGTCGTGGCGCACGCCGGCGGGTGGTGCGCGCGGTTCGACGACCCCGCCGACCTCTCGTCGTGCGACGACGATGGCGAGATCTTCCGGCTGGCCCGGCGGCTTCCGGCCGGCCTCGTGGATGCGATCGTCGCGGGGCACAGCCACGCGGCGGTGGCTCACGTGGCGGCGGGCATCCCGATCGTCCAGGCGTACTCGCGGGGGGCGGCGTTCGCTCGGCTCGATCTGACCGTCGAGCGCGGCGAGGGGGTCGTGTCGGCGCGCGTCTTCGCGCCGCAGGCGCTGTGCGCGGCCGTCGGCCCGGACGG
>JAJEFC010000359.1 GCA_022820675.1 Vicinamibacteria bacterium
CGTGCGCGATCGGCCCGGCAGCGCCGGCCGCGCCCCCGGCGGCTGTATGATCGGGACATGGAACCCGAGCGGCTTCGTTCGCTCCTGGAACAGGTCCGCGCCGGGGCGCTCGGCGTCGACGCGGCTCAGGCGGAGGTGACCGCCTCGATGCGGCGCGCGCCGTTCGAGGACCTCGGGTTCGCCCGCGTCGACCATCACCGGGCAATCCGCCAGGGCTTCCCCGAGGTCGTCTTCGGCCACGGCAAGACGCCCGGCCAGGTGGCCGAGATCGCGGCCCGGATCGTCGAGGCGGACCAGACCCTGCTGGTGACCCGGACCGACGCCGCCGCGTTCGACGCGGTGCGGGAACCCGTGCCGGACGCGGTCTTCCACGCCGAGGCGGGGGTCATCAGCCGCGTCCGGGACGGGGAGGCGGCCGGCCGCGGCGCCGTCCTCGTGGTCTCCGGGGGCACCGCCGACCAGCGGGTCGCCGAGGAGGCGGCGGTCACCGCCGCGGTCATGGGGAACCGCGTCGACCGGCTCTACGACGTCGGGGTCGCCGGCCTCCACCGGCTGCTCGCGGAACGGGCGCGCCTCGAGCGGGCCCGGGTCATCGTGGTGGTCGCGGGCATGGAGGGGGCCCTCGCGAGCGTGGTGGGGGGACTGGTCGCGGCCCCCGTCATCGCCGTGCCCACGAGCGTGGGCTACGGGACCGGCGCCGGGGGCGTCGCGGCCCTGCTCACGATGTTGAACAGTTGCGCGTCGGGGGTGGCGGTGGTCAACATCGACAACGGCTTCGGGGCCGCCGCCATGGCCAGCCTGATCAACCGCATCGGGCCGGGTCCGGGCGCTTGACAGCCGTGGCGGAACCCCGCGTCGCACCGCGCCCGAAGACGTCGGCGAACGGCCGAGGCGCCCGGCTGACGAGGCGTGAGGAGGGCGCGCATCGGGCAAGGCAACCGACGGGCAACGCACCTCGGTGGGGCCCTTCGCCAAGCTGTCGAGCGCGTCGAGGGCAACCGACGGGCAACGCACCTGAGTGGGGCCCTTCGCCAGGCTGTTGAGCGCGTCGTTGGCCCGTGATATTCTTTCTTGTTCCGTAGCTTGCGCTTCCGACCCCTCGAGCGTCCTGGTCGCGGCCGCTCGGAAGCCAGGAGTTCGCGCCGTGGAACGGCGCGGACTGCTGGAGGGTTGGTCGGGCGGCAATCGGAGCCGTAGGCGACGATTTCCGGGCTGGGCCGAACCTCCCGCAGGATCCGGGCCGGGTCAGCGTCCGCACAGCCCCGGCGCCGTTACCGCGATGCACGCAGGAACCCAGACGGCCCTCGAATTCGACCGCGTGGTCGAGGTGGTCGCCAGTCATGCCCTGACTCCGCTGGGAGCCGACGCGCTCTCGCAGATGCGGCCCCTCACGGATCGGCGCGCCGTCCAGACCGCCCTCGCCCACACCACCGAAGGGGTCCGCTTTCTCGCCGCCAACGAAGGCGGTCTTCCCCTCGAGGCGCCGCGCGACCTCGCCGCGATCCTGTCGCGGCTCGCGATCGAGGCGCATCCCCTCGCCGCCATCGACCTGCGGAAGCTGGCCGACTTCCTGCAGTCGCTCGAGCGGTCGTGTCAGGCCGTCCGCACCGCCGGCGGCGGGCCCTATCCGGCCCTGACCGCGATCGCGAACGGCAGCGCCGGCTGGACGTGGGAGTGCGAGGACGTCGCCCGGAAGATAGACGCCGGCGGCGAGGTGAACGACGACGCGAGCCCCGAGCTGAAGACGATCCGCGGCCGCCTGCGGAAGCAGCGAAACCGGCTGCGGGGGAACCTCGAGTCGTTCCTGCGGGGCCGCGAGACGGCCAAGTACCTGCAGGAACGGGTCGTCACCGAGCGCAACGGACGGTTCGTGCTGGTCGTCCGCTCCGAGCACCGCGCCGCCATCCCCGGCATCGTGCACGGCAGCTCGACGAGCGGGGCCAGCCTGTTCCTCGAGCCGCTCAGCACCGTGGACCTCAACAACGAGATCGTGGCCCTCGAGCAGCACGAGGAGGAAGAGGTCCGGCGGGTGCTGATGGGGCTCTCGTCGGGGTTCCGGCGGCGGGCCGCGGACCTGCGGCGGACCCTGACGGCGGCGACGGATCTCGACACGGTGCAGGCGCGCGCGGCTTTCTCGACCGCCATCGGCGCGGTGGAGCCGACGCTGGCCGCCGACGAGACCTTCGAGCTGCGGGCGGCCCGACATCCGCTGCTGATGACCGCGGTGACGAGCCGGCTCGAGACCCCCCCGCGCGCGGACGCGCCGGACGAGCCGGTCCCCGTCGACATCGTGATGCGGCCGCCCGACCGCGCGCTCATCGTGACCGGGCCGAACACCGGCGGCAAGACCGTCGCCCTCAAGACGGCGGGGCTGCTCGTTCTCATGGCCCAGGCCGGCCTGCACGTCCCCGCCGCCGAGGGCTCCGTGCTCCCGGTGTTCCGGTCGGTGTTCGCGGACATCGGCGACGAGCAGTCGATCGCCGCCAACCTGAGCACGTTCTCGGGGCACCTGAGCAACATCGTGGCGATGGACCGCCGGCTGGCCCTCCCGGGCCTCGTCCTCCTCGACGAGGTCGGCGCCGGAACCGACCCGGTGGAGGGCGGGGCCCTCGGGTGCGCGGTGGTCGAGCACTTCCGCGCGCGCGGCGCCCACGTCGTCGCGACGACCCACGACGACGTGCTCAAGTCCTACGGCGCCACCACGGCGGGGGCGGCGGTCGCCGCGTTCGGCTTCGACCCCGAGACGTTCGCGCCGACCTACCGGCTGATCTACGGGTCGGCCGGCCGGAGCCTGGCCCTGGAGATCGCGGGGCGGCTGGGCCTCGCCCCCGAGATCATCGCCGCCGCCGCCGCCCGGCGCAGCGCCCGGGAGGCGCAGCTCGCGGAGCATCTCGCCCGGATCGACGCCGACCGCCGCAAGCTCGACGAGCGGCGCGAGGAGCTCGCGGAGCGGGACCGGTCGCTGACCGCGCGCGCGGCCGAGATGGCCGGCCTCGAGCGCGAGCTCGACGAGCGCGAGGCGGCGGGCCGCAAGCAGCTCGAGCAGTCGCTCGGCGAGCGGCTCCGGAGCGCCCGCGGCGAGATCGACGCGATCGTGGGCGGTCTGCGCGAACGGGTCGCGGCGCTGGAGCGGGAGGCGGCGGGCCGGATCGACAACCGCGAGCGCGCCCTGTCGACGGGAGACAGCGGGGCCCTGCGGGCGGAAGCGCAGTCGGCGCTGGAAGAGGTCGCGCGGAAGATGGAGGTCCCGGCCGGGGAGGCGCCCCCCACTCCCGCCGCGCCGTCGCTCGACGTCGAGGTCGGCGCCTGGGTGACGGTGTCGACGCTCGGGGTCGACGGGGCGGTGCGGTCGCTGCACGGCGCCGACGCCGACGTCGAGGTGAACGGCAAGCGCCTGCGCGTTCCCCTCGCCTCGCTGCGGGCCGCGAGCGGACGCCCCCGGCCGCCGCGGCGGCCGGACAGCCGGGTCGCCATCCACGTCGAGGAGCCCGTCGGCCCGCTCGAGGAGCTGAACGTCATCGGCTGCCGCGTCGACGAGGCCCTGTCGCGGGTCGAGAAGCACCTCGACCACGCCCTGATGAGCGAGACCCGCACCGTCCGGTTCGTCCACGGGCACGGCACCGGGCAGTTGCGGCGCTCGATCAAGCGGTTTCTCGACACGCACCCCTGCGTCCGCCGCGTGTCGGCGGCGCCCCCCGAGGACGGCGGCGGCGCCGTGACGATCGCCGAGCTGAAGGAATGATCCGCTGACATGGGCCTGTTCCCCCAGTCGTTCATCGACGACCTGAAGTCGCAGGCGGACATCGTGCAGGTGGTGCAGTCCACCGTCCCCCTCCGGCGGGCGGGGGCCCGCTACGTGGGCCTCTGCCCGTTCCACGCCGAGAAGACCCCCTCGTTCAACGTGCATCCGGACAAGGGCTTCTTCCACTGCTTCGGGTGCGGCGTGGGCGGCGACGTCCTCAAGTTCGTCGAGCTCCAGGAGAGGCTGGGGTTCCAGGACGCGGTGCGCCACCTCGCCGAGCGCGTCGGCGTCCGGGTCCCCGAGCCCGCCACCGACCGCGACGCCGCGGCGGAAGCCGAGCGCGAGGCCCTCGTCGGCGTCCACGAGGCCGCGGCGGCGTTCTTCGCGGCGCGCCTGGCCGAGGCGGGAGGCGAGGCGGCCCGGGACCACCTGACGGCCCGCGGCATCAGCCCGGAGACCGCGCAGCGGCTGGGGCTGGGATTCGCCCCGACGGCCCGCGACCGCCTGACCGCGCACCTGCGCGAACGGGGCTACGCGGACGATCTCCTCGTGCGCAGCGGGCTGGCCGTCTCCCGGGACGGGGGGCCGCTCGCGGACCGGTTCCGGAACCGGCTCGTCATTCCCATCGCCCGGGACAGCGGAACCGTCGTCGCGTTCGGGGCGCGGGCCCTCCACCCCGACCAGCCCGCGAAGTACCTGAACTCGCCGGAGACCGCCATCTACTCGAAGGGGCGCACCCTGTACGGGCTGCACGTCTCGAAGCGCGCCATCCGCGAGGCGGGGTACGCGATCCTCGTCGAGGGGTACTTCGATCTCGCGCAGGCGGTCCAGGCCGGGGTCGCCCCCGTCGTCGCCTGCTGCGGCACCGCCCTGGGCGAGCAGCAAGCCCGGTTGCTGAAGCGGTTCGCGCCGAAGGTGGTCGTGAGCTTCGACCCCGATCCGGCCGGGGCGGGGGCGGCGGTCCGGTCCGGCGAGCTGCTGATGACCCGGGGGCTGCAGGTCAGCGTGGCGACGCTCCCCGACGGCGAGGACCCCGACACGTGCATCCGGAAGCACGGGGTCGAGCGGTACCGGGAAACGCTGCGGGCGTCGCGGCCGTATCTGGAGTACGTGCTCGACCGCGAGGCGGCGGCGCGGGACCTCCGCCGCGGCGACCACCGGCGGGAGTTCGTGAGCCGCATGCTGGAGGTCGCGGCGCGCATTCCGGACGCGGCCGAGCGCGACCGGTTCGCCGACAGCCTCGCGCACCGCGCCGGGATTCTCGAGGACGTCGCCCGGCGCGAGATCCGCCGGGCGGCGGTGGCGAGGCGGACGACCGTCGACGAACGCCGGGTGGCGACGGGGCGGCGCGTGACGCCGGCCGAGAAGGGGCTCGTCTGGGCCCTGGCGCGGGACACCGCGGCGGCGATGGAGACCATCGCCGGGCTGGACGACGACGACATCGCGGGCCTGGCCACGGAGCCGATTCTCGCCACCGCCCGGTCGCTGGCCGACTGGCCCGGCCCCGCCGTTCACGACGCCCTCCGCGAACGCCTGAGCGCGGAGGAGGCGGACTGGATGGCGAGGGTCGGGGCCGGCGACCGGCCGCCGGCGGCCGCCGCGGACTGCGGGCACGAGCTCAGGCGGCGGGCCTGCGAGCGCCAGCGCGCCGCCGTCCAGGACGAGATCGACCGCTGCCAGCAGCTCGGCACGCCGTCGGCCCTGGCCGAGATCGACGTGCTGTGGAGGAAGAAGCTCGACCTCTCCGCGAAGCTGGAATCGCTGAGATGACGGATACCCGGCGCACTGTCCAGGAGGAATGCCTTTGTCGCTAGAAGAAAAGTACGACGAGGTCAGGCAGCTCATCCAGATCGGCAAGGAGCGGGAGACCGACTTCCGGAAAGGCTACCTGCTCTACGAAGAGGTGAACGAGCTGCTGCCGCCGGACATCACGACGTCGGACGAGATCGACGAGCTCTACACGACGTTCGACAACGCCGGCATCGAGGTCGTCGACTCGGAGCAGAAGCGGGACAAGCTGCTCGACCGGCGCAGCGAGGGTTCGGACATCGAGCTGGACCTGACGCCGAGCGCGATCGACAAGACCAACGACCCGGTCCGGATGTACCTGCGAGAGATGGGCACGGTGCCCCTCCTGACCCGCGAGGGGGAGGTCGAGATTGCCAAGCGCATCGAGCGCGGCAAGCTGTCGATCATCAAGGCGGCCTCGCGAATGCCGGTCGTCGTCCAGCAGGTCGTCGACATGGGCGACAAGCTGAAGGCGGGCGAACGCACCATCCGCGAGCTCGTCGTCTTCCACGACGACGAGATGACCGAGGAGAAGCTGCGCCGCCTGTCCCGCACGGTGCTCGATCGCATCGAGCGGATACGGAAGGCCCTCAAGGAGGCCCGGCGGCGCGAGACGCTGCTCGCGGAGATCTCGAAGCGCGAGAAGAAGAAGTACCGGCGCGGCTACCGGAGCGTGCTGCGGGCCCGCGTCGCGCTGTCCCGCCTCGTTCGCGGGCTCGAGCTCACGGAGGGCATCAAGCGGCGCCTGATCGACGGCGCGAAGGAAGCGGTGGAAGGCGTGCAGGCGATCCAGAGCGAGCTGGCGCACGTCGATCGAAAGCTGAAGACCAGGCCCCCCCGGCGGGACGAGGACCGGAAGCGGCTGACGCGGCGGCAGCGGGAGCTGCGCGCGCGGCTGCGGACTCGGGCGGAGGAGCTCCAGCAGCCGGTGCCGGAGATCGAGCAGACCCACCGCGCCATCTTCCGGGGCGAGATGCTCGCGGAGATGGCCAAGAAGGAGCTCGTCGAGGCCAACCTGCGGCTGGTCGTGTCGATCGCCAAGAAGTACACGAACCGCGGCCTCCAGTTCCTCGACCTCATCCAGGAGGGCAACATCGGCCTCATGAAGGCCGTCGACAAGTTCGAGTACCGCCGCGGGTACAAGTTCTCGACCTACGCGACGTGGTGGATCCGCCAGGCCATCACGCGGGCCATCGCCGACCAGGCGCGGACGATCCGGATCCCCGTGCACATGATCGAGACGATCAACAAGCTGATCCGCACGTCGCGGGCGCTGGTGCAGGAGCTGGGGCGGGAGCCGACGTCGGAGGAGATCGCGGAGCGGATGGACATCCCCGTCGGCAAGGTCCGCAAGGTGCTGAAGATCGCCCAGGAGCCCATCTCGCTCGAGACGCCGATCGGGGAGGAAGAGGACAGCCACCTGGGAGACTTCATCGAAGACCGGCAGGAGGTGTCTCCCGCCGATGCGGTAATCAACCTGAACCTCAAGGAGCAGACGGAGAGCGTGCTGCGGACCCTGACCCCGCGCGAGGAACGGGTCGTCAAGATGCGCTTCGGCGTGGGCGACGGCAGCGAGCACACGCTCGAGGAGGTCGGCCAGAACTTCGCGGTGACCCGCGAGCGCATCCGTCAGATAGAAGCCAAGGCGCTGCACAAGCTGCGGCATCCGTCGCGCAGCCGGCGGCTGCGCGCGTTCCTCGAGGGCACGTAGGCGGGCAGTTTCGCCGGCCCCGATCGGGCCCATAGCTCAGCGGTAGAGCCGCCGGCTCATAACCGGTCTGTCCCAGGTTCGAATCCTGGTGGGCCCACCACCTGAAGGAGCAGTCTGCAACGCGATGCCCGTCAGCATGTTGCGCGTGTCGCCGGCATGCTCGACGAGCGCGCGAGCGGCGTGCCCGCCCCGCCTTCCCGGCGGGGTTTTTTTTGCCCCGACCGCGGCGCCTCCCTGGAGGACGTGACCCCCGATGCTGCCCGACCTCGAACGGTTGATCCGCCTGCAACGCCTCGACGACGCGACCGTCGAGACCCGGCGCGCGGTCGCCGCCATTCCCGAACGGATGACCGGGCTCGAAACGCGGCTGCACGCCAGCCGCACCCGGGCGGAGGACGCCCGCCGGCAGCAGGAGGAGGAGCGGAAGGGCCGGCGGGAGGTCGAGAAGCGGCTCGGCGAGGTCCAGGGCCGGCTGACCCGGTTCAAGGACCAGCTCATGGCGGTCAAGACCAACAAGGAGTACACGGCCATGCAGCACGAGATCGCCACCGCCGAGGCGGAGGTGGCCCGCCTCGAGGACACGATGCTGGAGCACATGCTGCGGGCCGACGATCTCGATGCCGCCGTCGACGCGGCCGAGCGCGCGGACCGGGAGGAGGCGGCGGCGGTCGAGCGGGAGCGGGCCGAGCTCGAGGAGGAGCGGGCCGCGATGGAGCGGCGGCTCGACGGCGCCGCCGACGAGCGGGCGAAGCTGACCGCGAGCATCGGCGCCGGCAGCCTCCGGCTCTTCGAGTCGATAGCCGGCCAGCGCCAGGGCCTGGCCGTGGTCGAGGCCAGGAACGGGCACTGCACGGTGTGCAACGTCCGGCTGCGCCCGCAGGTGTTCAATCAGGTCCTGCTCAACACCGAGCTGATTCGTTGCGAGAGCTGCCTGCGCCTGCTGTACCACGACCCGGACCGCCCGCCCGATCCGCCGGCGGAGGAGCCGCCGGGGGACGGCCCGGCGCGGTGACCCGGCCCGCCCGTCGTCGCCCGCGGCTCGGCCGGGGCAAGACCGACCGCGGGTCCCCGCCCTCCTACTCCGCGCGCTGCCGCAGGAAGAGCGGCACGTCGACCTCGGAGCCCGGCTCTTCTCCCGCGTCCCCGTTCGTCCCGGACGACGGCAACGGCAGGGTGATGACCGGCGGGCGCCGCAACGGTGACTCGCGAACCGGCGCCTCGGGGACGGTCGCGTCGTCCTTCCAGTCCGCGTACTGCTGAAGGTCCACGGGGGTGTCGGCGGCCGCCCGGGCGTGCTTGGAGACCGCGGCGTCCGGCCCCCCGAGCCCGGTCGCGATCACCGTCACCTTGACCTCGTCGTCGACGTCGTGATCGATGACCACGCCGAAGATGATGTTGGCGTCCTCGTGGGCCGACTCCTGGATGATCGAGGTCGCCTCGTGGACCTCGGTCAGGGAGAGGTCGTGGCCGCCGGTGATGTTGATGATGACCCCGCGGGACCCTTCGACGGTGGCGTCCTCCAGCAGGGGGCTGGAGATGGCCTGCGTAGCCGCGTCGACGGACTTGCTCTCGCCGTGGCCGACGCCGGTGCCCATGACCGCGAGCCCCGCCCCCGACATGATCGCCTTGACGTCGGCGAAGTCGAGGTTGATGAGGCCGGGCTTGAGGATGAGGTCGGAGATGCCCTGAATGGCCTGCCGCAGCACGTCGTCGGCGGTGGCGAACGCCTCGGGCAGCGTCGTCGAGCGGTCGGTGGTGGCCAGCAGCCGCTCGTTGGGGATCGTGATCATGGTGTCGACGCAGTCGCGCAGCTCCGCGAGGCCGCGCTCCGCCTGAAGCTGCCGCCGCCGCCCCTCGAACTTGAACGGCTTGGTGACGACGGCCACCGTCAGCGCGCCGAGCTCGCTCGCGAGGCTGGCGATGACCGGCGCCGCCCCGGTGCCGGTGCCGCCCCCGAGACCGGTGGTCACGAAGACCATGTCGGCGCCGTCGAGGGCCGAGATGATCTGATCGGTGTCCTCGAGGGCCGCCTGCCGCCCGACGCTCGGCGACGCCCCCGCGCCCAGCCCCTTCGTCAGCTTGGCCCCGATCTGGATGCACAGCGGCGCCTCGCTGTGGCTCAGCGCCTGGGCATCCGTGTTGGCGACGATGAACTCCACCGCGGTGACGCCGGAGCGGACCATGCGGTTGACGGCGTTGCTGCCCCCGCCGCCGACCCCGATGACCTTGATCCGCGCCCCCAGGGCGTCGACCGGGTCGTGGATCGTCAGGCGCGGGCCCTTGTGGTCGGCTGCGGGCTCCCGGCGGGCGGCCTCGTCGACCGGTGCGCTTCCATGCTCAGTAGCAGATTCCATCTACTTCCCCCTGCAGCCCGCGGCGGGAGTCTCCCGCTGCCTTCGAGCGGCGATGCATCCCGCCTGACTGCGTTGTTCGTCGGTTGCACATGCCCGATATGCGCCTTCCTCACGCCTCGTCAGGCGGGCGCCTCGCCCTCTCCGCAACGCGGGGCTCTGCCACGAGGCCGCCTGCCCTGCCGCCAACGTACGGCCGCTGCCGCGCGGCGCGCATTCCGGCCTGGGAGTCCTGCGCGCGGCGCGGCGCGGCCCCCCCCGGCCCCGTCATGCCCAACTGCGGCCTCGGGCCCGCCCCAGGAACCGGAACAGCCCTCTCAGGCGACGGGTGAGGCTCCGGTCGACGCTCCACCAGCTCTCGTGCACCTGCTCCTGCTGCTGGCGGCGGTGCGCGTGCTTGACGAGCCCCACCGCGGTCGCGAACGCCGGGCTGCTGACGTGATCGGTGAGCCCGCCCACGCCGACCGGGCACCCGCGTCGGATCGGCAGGTCGAAGATCTGCTCGGCGATCTCCGCCATCCCCTCCAGCAGGGCCCCTCCGCCGCAGAGCACGATGCCCGAGTTCAGGGAGTCCTCGTAGCCGGCGCGCCGTATCTCGTCCCACAGCTTGTGGAACAACTGCTCGGCACGCGGCTGCAGGACCCGGGACAGCACGCGCCGGGACATCTCCCGGGGCGGCCGGCCCCCGACGCTCGCCACGTCGATGCGCTCGTCCTCCTCGACCATCGCGTCGAGCGCGCACCCCCGCAGGCGCTTGATCCGCTCGGCCTCGGGAATCGGCATCCGCAGGTCGACCGCGACGTCGTTCGTGAAGTGGCCGCCGCCGAGGGTCACGACCGCGGTGTGCCACAGGCTGCCGCGCTCGAAGATCGCGAGATCGGTGGTGCCGCAGCCGATGTCTGCGAGGGCGACCCCGAGGTCGCGTTCGGCGCTGGTCAGCACCGCCTCGCTCGCCGCGAGCTGCTCGATGAACATGTCGGCGACCTCCACCCCCGCCTGGTTCACGCAGGCGATGATGTTCTGGGTCGACGAGATGCTGCCGGTGACCACGTGCACGTTGACCTCGAGGCGCGAGCCGCTCATGCCGACGGGGGCGCTGATGCCGTCGTGGCCGTCGACCACGAAGTCCTGGGCGAGGAGGTGCACGATCTCGCGGCCCTTCGGGAGGTTCACCGCCTTCGCGGCGTCGATGGCGCGGCGCACGTCGCCGCTGGTGATCTCGCGATCCCGATCGGCCACCGCCACCACCCCGCGGCTGTTGAACGCCCGCAGATGGGCCCCGGAGAGGCCGAGGGCGACCGAGTCGATCTCGACGCCGGCGGTGAGATCGGCCTCCTCGATCGCCCGCTCGATCGACTCGACCGCGGCCTCGACGTTGACGACGACCCCGCCGCGGATGCCCTGGGCCTCGACGACCCCGACCCCGATGACGTCGAGGCCGCCGTCGTCAAGGGGCTCGGCCACGATGGCCGCCACCTTCGACGTGCCGACGTCGAGGCCGACGAGATGGTTTTCCTTTCGTGCCATGGACCCCCCGTTCACGCCTCAACGACGCGACGCAAAGGCACCGGCCGGCCGACCTGCCGCGGGCGCATCGGCGACCCCGTCGACCCGCCGGTTCCAGGCCGGTCGCCGCCGATCGCCCGACCCGCCGCCGGGCGCCCGGTCCCGGACGTACACCCGCGGGTCGAAGCGCAGATCGACCGCGTCGATGTCCGGGACCTCCTCGCGCAGCCGGGGCGCCAGCTCGGCGTAGAGCCGCAGCCGCGGGAGAAAGCGCTCCACCCCGAGCTGCAGCAGCACCACGTCGTCATCGAGCAGCACCACCGCGTTCCCGGGATCGGCGACGTCGATCTGGGAGACCGCATCGAGCACGTCCGGCCGGCCCGCCAGCTCCGCGAGCAGCCGTGCGGCCAGCGCCATGCGCTCCGGGTCGACGACGGGGGCTCCCTCCCCCCCTTCCTTCTCCAGGCCGTCGACGATCGGGAAATCGAAATGCGCGAAGCGCGGCCCGTAGCCGTCGACGACCGTCCCGGACGCATCCAGCAGGAACAGCCGGCCGCCGAACCGCGCGAGCGCGACGGGCCGGCGCTCGGTCACGAACACCTCGACCGTCGACGGCAGCCGGCGGCGCAGCGTGCCCCCGGTGAGCCACGGCGACGCCGAGAGCAGCCGCCGCTGGCCGTCCAGATCGACGGACAGGATGGCCGCGCCGCGCAGACCCGGCATCAACGCCAGCACCTCCCCCACCGACAACTGCTCGTTGCCGTGCACCACGATGTCGTCGACGGCGAGAAACGAGGCGCCGGGCAGCTCCGCCGCCGCCAGCCATCCGCCGAGGGACAGGCCGCCGGCCAGGACCAGGCCGCGCGCGAGCCTCGCCCAGTGCCGCCCGACGCCGGCCGCGAGCCGCCGCAGGCGCGGGGGGGGCGGCTCGAGCGCGTTGGCGGGCGACCGGGTGGACACCACGTCGAGGTGCGCCATGCTCATGCCTTCCCCGGCCTCCCGGCCGCCGACTCGATCGCCGCGAGGAGAGGCCCGCCGACCCCGCCGACGGGCCC
>JAJEFC010000033.1 GCA_022820675.1 Vicinamibacteria bacterium
TCGCTGCTCGACTTCATCGAGACGCGCCCCGGCCAGCCGCTGTCGATGCGGCAGGTCCGCGAGAGCCTCACCCACCTGTTCAGCCTCGGCGAGTTCGTCGATGTCCGGGCCAGCGCCGCCGCCGTGGCGCAGGGCGTCAGCCTGCGCTACGACCTGGCGCCGTTCCGCGGCGCGGGCGGGATGGACGTGCTCGACCCCCGGGGCCGCCCCGTCGAGGAGGCGGCGGCCCTCGTCCGGCGCCGGCTGGGAAGCCGGGTGGCGCCCGACCAGGTCGACGCCGCCGCGGCTCTCCTCAACCAGTACTATCGCGACGCGGGCCGGTTCGCGGCGCGCATCACGCCGCGGCCGCCGGCGCCGGACGGCCGGCTCGTCATCGACGTCGATCCGGGCCCGGCGGCGCGGATCGGGAGCATCGAGGTCCGCGGGGTCGAGCCCCCCCGGCGGCCCGTCGTCCTGAACCGGCTCGGCGTGCGGGAAGGCGACCCCTACGACCCGGCCGAGCTCGATCGCCGCCTCGCCGAGTACGAGGACGAGGTCCGGTCCCGGCGGTTCTACGCGGCGCGCTTCTCCCACGCCGCCGTGCCGGGCCCGGACGGGCTCGAGGTGTCGCTCGCCCTGGACGTCCGGACCGGTGCGCAGGTCGCCATCCGTTTCGAGGGAGATCCGGTCCCGGGGGCGCGGGTGGACGAGCTCGTGCCCATCGCCCGGGAAGGATCGATCGACGAGGACCTGCTCGAAGACTCCAGCCTGCGCATCACGACCCACCTGCGGGAGCTCGGCTACCGCGACGCGCGGGTGACCCACAGCCGCCTGGAGGAGCCCGGCCAGACGGCTGTCGTGTTCTCCGTCGAACGGGGCGCACGCTACGTGGTCGACGAGATCGCGTTCGCCGGCCACGGCGTGCTCACGGCGGCGGAGCTGGCCGCGCTCATCGACGCGGAGGCGGGGGGGGCGCTGGTCCTGGACGGCGTGGAGGCGGGGGCCGCCGCCGTGCGGGCCGCCTACGAGGAGCGCGGCTACCGCGGCGTCGAGGTCGAGGTGCGGGCGGAGCTCGCCGAAGCGGCTTCGCCGGACGGCGACGCCGGGCCCGCGGTGGTGCCGGCGCGCCTGCTCGTGGCCATCGCCGAAGGGCCGGCCACGAGGGTCCGCGCCGTCACGTTCGAGGGCGTGACCGCCTTCACCGAGGCCGAGCTCGCCGCCTCGATCGAGGTTCGACCCGGCGACCCGTTCCATGCCCCGCGGGCGCGGGCCGCGGCCGCGGGGCTTCTGCTGGGCTATCTCAACGAGGGGTACGAGGCGGCGCAGGTCGACGTCGAGCCGCGCTTCGACGAGTCCGGCGAGACCGCCGAGGTCGCGTTCGTGGTGCGTGAGGGGCCGCAGGTCTTCGTGGACCACGTGCTGATCGTGGGGAACCGGCAGATCTCCGCCTCCACCATTCGGCGCGAGCTCGCCCTGCGCGCCGGCGAGCCGCTGGGGCGGGACGAGATCGACGAGACCCGCCGCCGCCTCACCGCGCTGGGCATCTTCCGGCGCATCGAGCTCCGGGAGTTCAGCCACGGCGCCGCGGATCGGCGCGACGTCGTGGTGGTGGTCGAGGAGGCCCCGGCCACGAGCGTCGGCTACGGCGGGGGGATGGAGGCGAGCCAGCGGCTTCGCGCCGCCGCCAGCGGGGTGGCGGCCGAGCAGCTCGAGTTCGCCCCGCGCGGCTTCTTCGAGATCGGCCGGCGCAACCTGTGGGGCAAGAACCGGTCCATCGACCTGTACACCCGGGTCAGCCTCTGGCCCCGGGGAGGGCCCGACGGCGAGGTGTCGCGGACCGACCTGGCGTTCAACGAGTACCGGTTTCTCGTGAACTTCCGCGAGCCCCGGGCGTTCGGCCGGTCCGGAGACCTCCTGGTGTCGGGGTTCGCCGAGCAGGTGATTCGCCCGAGCTTCGATCTGATAAGCCGCGGCGTGAACACCGAGCTGCGGCGCGCGATCGGCACCACCATGACCGCGCGCGTGGGCCACACCTTCGGGGTGAACCGGATCGCGAACGAGCAGCTCCAGTCTGCGGACCGCCCTCTCGTCGACCGGCTGTTTCCCGCGGTGAGGCTCTCGACCCTCACCGCGGGGCTGATCCGGGACACGCGGACGGACCCGCTCGAGCCGACGGGGGGCACCCTGCTGGCGGTCGACGTGGAGGCGTCCGCGTCCTGGCTCGGCTCGGCCGTCGGGTTCGGCAAGACCGTGCTCCAGGGGTACCTGTACCGGCAGCTCCCGGGTGAGGCCGTCTTCGCCGCGGGGGGGCGCCTGGGGCTGGCCCGCAGCTTCACGTCCACGTTCATCCAGGCGTCGACCCTGGTGCTGAACGACCAGGGGTTGCCGGAGCTCCGGGAAGTGGCCGAGCTGACCTTCATCCACACCCTGCCCGCGAGCGAGCGGTTCTTCGCCGGGGGCGACTCCACCGTGCGGGGGTTCGCCCTCGATCGTCTCGGCGACGAGTCGACCATCGGCGCCAACGGCTTTCCGACCGGGGGGAACGCCATGATCGTGCTGAACTCGGAGCTGCGGATGCCGGTGTTCGGGCCGCTCCAGGTGGTGGGGTTCCTCGATGCCGGCAACGTGCTGGACCAGGTGGGCAACCTCGATCTGGCGCGCATTCGCGGAGCGGCCGGCTTCGGCGTGCGGTATCGTTCGCCGATCGGCCCGATCCGGATCGACCTGGGGTTCAAGCTCGATCGACGGGAGTTCGCGGGCGAGCGGGAGAGCCTGACGGCCCTGCACCTCAGCATCGGGCAGGCGTTCTAGGGGGGCGCGTCGCACGTCGGCGCGAGCTTCCTGGCGGGTTTGGGCGTCCGCCGGATGCCGTAGCGCGGCCTTGCGGCTGCGTTCGGGGATTCGCGGGGGCAGGGGTCTGCGGCGTGGAACGGCGCGGACGCCCGGCGGGTTGGTCGGGCGCCGAGCGGAGGCCGCAGCGCGGCCCTGCGGCCGCGTTGGCGACGATTGTCGGGCCGGCCGGGGCCGCGGTCGGGGCTCGTCCGGCGTGGCGCGGGAGCGGTCGACGGTGCCGAAACGGCAGGGGAAGGTCGTGGGGCTGTGCGTGCTGGTGGCCGCCCTGGCCGCGGGCGGCGACCGGCGTCCGGCGATGGGCGCCGGACAGCCGCCGCCGGGGGTCGGTCAGCTCCTCGACCGGGTCCTGGCGGTGGTCGGCGGACAGGTCATCCTGCTGTCGGACGTTCGCCTGTTCCTGGAGACCGGGCTGGTGGAGCCGTCGGGGGCCGCGGACCCCGTTCCGCCCGCGCTCGAACGCCTGATCGAGCGACGGTTGATTCTGGACGAGGCGGCCCGCTATGTCGTGGAAGACCCGCTCCAGGACGAGGTCGACGCCCGCATCGGGCAGATCGAACGGCGCCTCGGCGGGCCTCGCGGGCTCGCGGCGGCGTTGGCCGCGACGGGATACGCGCCACGGGACTTCGAGCAGGTCGTGCGGGACGACCTGCGTATCGAGCGCTACCTCGCGCTACGGTTCCCCCTCCCGGCGGCGGCAACCCGACAGGCCCTGATCGACGACTGGCTGACGTCGCTCCCGGCCCGCGCCGCGGTAATCCGGGTCACGCCTTGACGCGGGACTGCGCCGGCCGCGGCGATCTCAGCCTGGCAGGCCGTGATCGACGACTGGCTGGCGTCCCTCCCGGCCCGTGCGGCGATCATTCGGGTCACGCCTTGACGCGGGAATCCGCAACCGGTCGCGGGAGACCCGGGCCGCGGCCGCCGGCCGTCATCCGGCCCCGCTCCCGACGTAGGCGATGAGCACCTCCGTCGCGTTGAAGCCGGCATGACAGGCGAACGGCGCCACCATGCTGCGGCGGGTCAGGTAGAGCACGCCCCAGAGGGCTCCCAGCAGGCCGGTGATGATGGCCGCGTCCCGGCCCTGCACGAGGTGGCCGAGGCCGAAGGCCACGCTGAACACCACGAGACCGACCGCCGCGCCGCCGAGGTGCTGCTCGAAGCGGCGGAGGATGAAGGCGCGCTGCACCTCTTCCCGAAGCCCGCCGGCGATCACCGCGACCGCGGCGAAGGTCAAGGCGGCCGCGGGCGTCGTGATGAGCGCCTCGAGCGGGTTCTCGGGGACGTTGCGCAGCTCGGGAGCGACGCGGGACAGGACCGCGAACGCCGCCGCGACGACCAGGAGCGCGGCGGGCACGAGGGCGAGTCCGAGCAGCAGCTCGGAGCGGATCGGCCGCCGGCCCACCATCACGGCGACGGGATGCTCGCCGCGGGCCCGCATCAGCATCCAGACCAGGGCCAGAATCACGGCCGCGTCGACCAGCGACAGGGTGACGACGTAGGCGAGGGAGAGCTCGCCCGAGCCGTCGGTCGGCCCCGCCCCGAGCAGCCCGAGCAGCACGACCAGGGTCAACTGGGTCGGGAAGCCGGAGCAGAGGACCACCTCGCCGGCCGCGGCAAGGCGCTGGTGGAGCGTCGGTGCGGCGCCGGGGGTCTCCACCGGCGCCGGCTCGAGGCTCGCGGGCGCGGCGGGGTCGGGCGGGGCATGCCCCGGTCGCGGCTCGTCGGCGCCGCCCCCATCCGGATAGGGGGCGGCGTCGATTGCCGTCCGCGCATGCCCGGACGGATCCTCGCTCGACATGGCCGCGACTCTATCACACGCCGGCGCGCCGGATCCGGTGGGCGGCTCAGCTACATCTAGGCCACCGGGACCGACGAGACCACAACATGTAGTGCTTTTCCCTTGACAAAAGGGCGAACTGGATTGAAGATAGCCGCGTTTGAGCGCCATGCACCACGACCTCAGGATGACGGGTGAGCTTCGGCCGCAAGGGCCTCCCGGTGCGGTGTCGCGTGCGTTCCGCTCAGGCATCGCACGTCGTTTGCAGCCCTCACGCTTCGTCGCCCTTCACCCACCGTCGAGTCGAAGTCGAACCCGTCTTCGCGAAGGGCCGCGATAGCTGGTCGGGAGCCCGGTGCGCCGTGGTCCTGAGAACCGTACGTCCGGCGCAGCAAGCGATGTCGCGCCCCGAGGAGCCGCCCGATGCAGAGAAGCGCCGTT
>JAJEFC010000192.1 GCA_022820675.1 Vicinamibacteria bacterium
TGCGGGACCCGGGCCGTCGCCCTCGGCGGCCCGTCTCCCTACACGGTGCGCCTGTCCGCCGGCGGGCCCGTTGCGGCCCGGTGCGTCATCCTCGCCACCCCCGCCCATGTCACGGCGACGCTCGTCCGGCCCCTCGACGACCGGCTCGCCGCGCTGTGCGGCGGGATTCCCTACACCTCGACGGCAACCGTGCTCCTCGCCTATCCACGGTCGGCGGTGCGGCGGCAACCGCGGGGATCGGGCTTCGTGGTGCCTCGCCGGGAGCACGGCGTCCCCCTGATGGCGGGATCCTGGGTGACCTCGAAGTGGCCCGGGCGAGCCCCCGACGGACAGGTGCTGCTGCGCGGGTTCCTGGGAGGCGTGCGCGACCCTCGCGTCGACGAGCGTTCCGACGACGATCTCATCGACCGGGCCCACGGGGCCTTCGCGGGCCTGCTCGGGATCGGCCGCCGTCCTCATCTCGCGCGTGTCTACCGGTGGGAACGCGCGAACCCCCAGCACAACGTCGGACACCTCGCGCGGGTTGCGGCCATCGAGGCGAGACTCGACCGCCGCCCCGGCCTCTTCGTCACCGGGGCCGGCTTTCGCGGCGTCGGCATTCCCGACTGCGTGGCCGACGGCCGGGCGACGGCGCGGCAGGCGATGGATTGGCGCACGGGTTGACAGTCCGCCGGCCGGACGACGGCGCGGCAGGCGATGGACTGGCGCGGGTTGACAGTCTGCCGGCGAGGGTCAATCGGCGATGTCGGCGGAGTCCGCATCGACGTCGGTGGTGTCGGCATCGACCTCGATGTCGACGTCCGCCGCCGCCCGCTTCGCCTTCGCCGGCTTCGCGGATGAAGCGGTCTTGCGCTTGCGCGTCCGCTGGGGACGCGCGGCGGGAGCCGGCTCGTTGGTCGGCTCGAGCTTCGCCAGACTGGTCTTGAACTTCCGGACGGTGTTGTCGTCGAACTGGATCCGCGTGAAGGCGTCCTCGACCGAGATGACCGATCCCGAGCCGTAGGTCGGCTCGTGCACCCTGGCCCCCACCTCGAAGCGCTTCGTCGTCAACGGTTTGTCTCTCCGCACGATGCCGCACGGGCAACCACACGGCCCGCGCGGCACCGTCCTTCCTCGCCCCCGGAAGCGATAACCCGCACGCTATCAGAAGGTTATCCCCGGTGTCAAGGCGCTCGCGCCCGTACCGTCGGGTCGCGGCCCGCGCCCCGGACATCCGGGATGCTATAGTGCCGGGAGGGCGTGCAGCCCGGCGACAGGCGTCGCGTGCACCCCAAGGCACGACCTCGGACCGGGGGCGGGACCCGTCACGAATGGCGGCGGCCCGTCACGGAAGCGGCGGCTTGTCGCCGCGGCGCAGCACCCGTCGCGGCGCTCGACCCCAGAACCAGCTCGCCGAAGCGGACGGCCCCGGCATGCGGCCGTCCGCCCAGGCACAGGGAGGCATCTTCAGATGACGACAGTCTGGAAGTCCGGTTTCTCGGCGGCGGCGTTGATGGGAATGGCGGCCCTGGCCGCCTGCGGCGGCGCTCCCCCGGAACCCGAGGAGACCGAACCGGCCCCCGCGGAAGCGGCCGCGCCGCCCGAGATGCTCGGCGGCGGGGTCCTCACGCCCGTCCACGACGGCCAGGCCGGCAGCCCGCACGTCCGCGTCGACTGGGAGGTCGACGGCGCGAACATCTCCATCACCTACGGCCGCCCCTACCTGCGGGACCGCACCGTCGGCGATACCGTCGAGCCGCTCGAGGGATCGGTCTGGCGCCTCGGGGCCGACGAGGCCACGACCCTGGCGACCGACACCGACCTCATGGTGGGGGCCGCCCATGTCCCGGCCGGCGAGTACACGCTCTGGACCCTCACCACCGGCGACGGCACCGAGCTCATCGTCAACGCCGAGACCGGCCAGTGGGGCACCGCCTACGACCCCGCGCACGACCTCGGTCGCACGGAGATGGCCGTCGGCACCCTCGGCGCGCCGGCCGAGCAGTTGACGCTGTTCCTCGAGAACAGCGAGCTCCGCTTCGAGTGGGGCTCGATGGTGGCCTCCGTGCCGATACTCGTGCACTGAGACCGGTACGCCCTGCGACGCCGACCCGGGACCGCGCCCCCGCCGTTCCCGGGCCGGCGTTCGCAGCCTCCGCGTCGATTCCCGGGCCGCTAGCTCAGAGGTAGAGCACCTGACTTTTAATCAGATGGTCGCTGGTTCGATCCCAGCGCGGCCCACCACGCTCGAGTGATTCGTCGACTTCTCGAGCGGCGACTCCCGGCGGCCCCGGAGCCCTGCCCTGGTCGACCCGCCCACGCGAATGTCACGCGGCGGCGCCCGGCTTCAACCACCGCCGGACGACGCGCTTCCACCACATGACCGCGCCGGTCACGAAGAGCGCCGGCGGCACGAGCCCGACGAGGGCCCAGATGGCCTTGGTGGTCGAGTTGCAGAGATCCCCGCAGCCGGGGATCCCGCGTCCGCCGAGCCGGCCGAAGTGCAGGTACGCGAGCCAGTACATGACCCGGTCGCCGAAGCGCTCGACCGGGTCGGACGGGTCGAACGGCTCGAGGTAGTCGACGACGGCCATGAACGCGGCGGGGAACGACAGGTAGGCCCCGGTGACCGCCCACATCATGAGGAACGGCCAGAACCAGAAGCCGCCCGCGCTGTGGAGGCTCCAGTTGAGCCGCCGCCGGTCGACGACGAGGCTGCGCCGCCAGCGCCGGGCGCCGGGCCACCAGATGACGGCGCCGGTTACGGACATCGCGAGCAGGAAGAGCGCGCCGATGCCGTTCACGCGACGTCCGGTCTGCCCGGCCAGGAGGTTGTCGTGCAGGTCCAGCACCCACGCGGACACGCGGTAGCCCAGCGGCAGGGGGTCTCCGAGGTCCTCGCCCGTGAACGGGTCGAAGAGCCGCCGTATGCGGTCGCCGTCGCGCGTCAGCGTGATCTCGACGGCATGGTTCGGGGTCTCGCCGGGCCGGACGTCCGCCACCTCGAAGCCGGGCCAAGCCTGCCGGGCCGCGCGGTCGAGGGCGTCGTCGCCCAGTGACGCGCCCGCGCCGTCCACGACGACGGGCTGCGGCGAGAAGTGCCGGTAAAGCTCGTTCCGGTAGACCAGCACGCTGCCGGTCGCGGAGATGACGAAGATGTAGAGGCCCAGGCCGACGCCGGTCCACAGATGGACCTGGAAGATCGCCTTGCGCAACCCGACGCCCTGCGGCGCCTCCGCCCAACGCGACCACCAGCCGTTCCTCGCGCTTCGATCGCCTGTCGACGCCATCGGTCCGTCCCGGTTCGTCCGTCACCCGTTCCGCGTCGGGCGGAAGCCGGACAGACCGGCTCCCGCCGCACCGTCGCGCGCGAGCCCGCCGTCCAACTCAGCGACCGGCGTCCGCCGGCAGCCCGTCGAAGCCGGGTGGAAGCTGAGCCCCGAGCGCGTTCTGGAACATCGCCAGTTGCGTGTAGTTGCCGACGATCAGCACCACCTCGCGGAGCTCCTCGTCCGAGTAGCGGGCCGCGAGCGCCTCCCACGTCGTCTCGGAGATGAACCGGCTGGCGTGGAGCTCGTCCGCCGCCCGCAGGAGGGCGCGTTCGAAGTCGTCCCACCCCGAGGCGTCCGGGCCGGCCGTCACCCGCCCGATCTCCTCCGCCGTCAGCCCCGCTTCCTTCCCGATGACGTCGTGCCGTCCCCAGATGTAGTCGCCGCGCGACAGCCAGGCGGTGCGCAGGATGAGCAGCTCGCGGTGGCGCGCGGGGATCGTCGCGTTCCGGACGAAATGGCCCGTGTACTCCCAGTACTTCCGGCACGTCTCGGTGACGTCGGGGCAGAGCTCCCGCATCGGGCCCTCCCCCGCATCCGGGGGCAGCGCGATCCGCGGGACGTCGAGGTGCTCGAACGGCGTCACCCGGCCCGCGCCCGCCTCCTGCGCTGCGGCAACCGCCGCGCCGACCACGAGCGACCCGAAGACGAGGACCACGCCGGCCGCCATGCCTGTCAACCTCATCGGACACCTCCCTCGCGACGCCGGCCCCTGCCTCGGACCGACGGCCGGCTTGCGCTCGCGCAACGCGGCGCGCCGTCGGAACGCGATCCCCGCCGGCAAGCGACGCGCTGGCATTGTACCGCCTTGCGGGCCGGCGGAGGGCGCCGCGAGCCCCTGGTGCTCCGTCACGACATGATCTTCGGGTCACGGGCGCGGGTCTACGGCGCGCACTCGTTGATGAATCAGAGTACCCATGTCCGAACATCAAGTCGTGGCGCAGCACCAGTGTCCCGGCGTAGGTTCGTGAAGTCTCTTGATCACGGCAAGTATCTGTAAACACAGGAGAAATGCCGCAGCCAATCGTTTCGCGAACCACGGTTCGAAGGCGCTAGTGCAGTGCCACAGCCAAGAGTTCGGGTATGCGGTGCTGGCAAGTCGTTGACGATGTGACCAATAGGGCCAGTCCGTGCCCGAAGATTATGGCGTGACGCACCACTAGCAGGCGGCAAGGCCGACGGCCCGGGGGCGTCGGAACAGACTCGCCGTCCCCGCCTGGGCCGGCGCGTCGCAGTCGCTCACGAACTCCTCGAGGGTGCCCAGCCACGCCTGGAAGTCGGCGTCCCCGGGCGCGCACAGCCCGGCGTTGTCCTCGATGCGCAGCCGCCTGAGGTTGGGGAGGTTCATCAGGCCCCGCGGCAGCTCGCCCGTCAGCCGGTTCTGATGGAGCCTCAGCTCCACGAGGTTCCCGAGGTTCGCCAACTGGGTCGGCACGGGACCGCTCAGCGCGTTGTTCGAGAGCCGCAGTATCTCCAGGCTCGTCATGCTCCCCAGCGTGGCCGGGATCCCCCCGGCCAGGAAGTTGTTGGAGAGGCGCAGATCCGTGGCGCCCGTCAGCCTGCCCAGCTCGGGCGCGATCGTCCCCCTCAGGTTGTTGCCGTCGGGACCGCACAGATCGAGCTTGCTGACGCGGTCGTCGACGGTCTCCACCCCGTACCAGGCGCCGAGCGGCTCCTCGCTGAGCCAGTTGGTGGTGTCGGTCCAGTCGGGGCCGCCCGCCGCATGGTACTGGGCCACCAGCGCGTCGCGCTCGGCCGTGGTCTGCGCGCCGAACCCGCTCGGTCCCGTCGGCAACCCGACATCATCCCCGCAGGCCGCCATCGACGCCGCCAGGGCGCCGAGAACCGCGCTCGCGACGACCCTCGGGGGCACGCGAACGAACCTGGAGAGCGTCATCGGAATCCTCCTCCGGCCTCGACTGCGCAGTCGACGGCAAGAGTCTACCAGCAGCGCCGACGCGGTCAGGCCCTCGGCGCAGTCGCGAGGCGCGCGAACCAGAGCCACGCGAAGCCGCAAACGAGGGCGGCGCCGAGAAGCGCTCCCGGCAGAGCGCCGCCGTAGGCCTGATCGAGGCCGCGGTCGAGCACGCCGGGAACGGTCATCGCGGCGGCGGCGAGCACCGCCAGGGCCGGTCGGTCACGGAGGATCCGCACGTAGGCGGCCAGCAGCAGTCCCCCGGCGAGGAGGCCCACGACCGCCCACGACGCGAGGTCGTCCGGCGTGGTGCCCGGCGCCAGCACCGCCCCCGCGACGACGAGCGCCGCTCCCACCCCCGCCTTCCGGCGCGTCCAGTGCGTGGTGAGCCGGTTCGCGAGAGTGATCACCAGCATGGTCGTCAGCGCGAGAACGAGATAGGTCTGCAGGGGCGCGACGACGGCGGCGAGCCAGGGGAAGATGGACGACGCCGGGTCATGCGCCGTCCAGGGCGGCAGGCCGCGGGCGGGCCCGGCCTCGGCGACGGCGAGCGCGCCGAGGACCCCCAGGCCGAGGGCCAGCCCCGTCACGACCGCGGACCGCCGGTCTTCCGCCGTGCTCTCCTCCGCCCCCGCCGGCCGGGCGCCCGCGAGCAATCCGAACAGGAGGGCGGTCACGCCCGCCCCGATCAGGCCGCCCACGAGCAGGATGCCGACCTGCAGCGGAAGCGGCTGCGCGGTGGACAGGCCGTGCATCAGCACCGGCCAGTCGTTGCCGAGGTCGACGACGGCGACCAGCAGCGAGAGCCCCGCGATGGCGAGGCCGAGCCGCAGGTCGAACGCCTTGCGGGTCATCCGCACCACCGCGAGCACCGCGCCCGCCACCAGCAGCAGCCCGAGGACGATGGTCGAGGCGACGCCGGCAATCTGCAGGGGCGTCCGTCGCTGATCGTCGGCGCGGCGCCACGCCTCGGGCAGGAAGACGTAGAAGCCGGTGTCGACGACCTCGTCGCCGGCAATCTCCACCGCCACCCGCGCCTCCCCTCCCGCGAGGTCGGGAACCGCCTCGTCGCGGAAGGTGAACGTCCAGTCCGTGCGCGCGGGGCGGCTGGCGGACTCGGCCGAGACCTCGGCCAGGTCCGGCGCGCGGCCCCGCCGGACGAGGGCGTCGCGGGCCAGCGCTCGCGCGTCCTCCTCGGACAGGGCGGCCCCCGGGGTGCCCTCCGCGAGCCGGTGCTCCCGCCGCCCCGGCGTCCCGTCCGAGGCGATCCACACGATGTGCTCCTCGGCCCGCTCCGCCACGTCGCCCTCGAAGCGGGCGTAGCGCACGCGCCACCGCGGGCCGGGCAGGTAGTCGCCGAGGAGCGCGCGGTGGGTGTCCTCGCCCGCCTCGCTCCAGACGAAGCGATGCTGCGGTCCGAGGCCGCCGAACACCCGGCTCGTCTCGGTCCACGCTCCGGGATCGACGCCCTGCCCGGCGAGCACCTGGCGGGCCGCCGCCACCGCCTCGGCCCGGCCCACCTCGAGCCCCGGCGACTCGCTCGGCGCGATCGCCGTGTACGCCCAGAGCCCGAGCCCCAGAACGCCGACCCCGGCAACCGCGGGCAGGGCCGGCAGGGCGGCCACGGGCCGTGCCGGGGC
>JAJEFC010000136.1 GCA_022820675.1 Vicinamibacteria bacterium
GGACAACCTCCGTTCAAGATGTGACGGACGCGCCATGGCCGGCGCCGGCAACCACTGTCCGCCGGTGTTTCCGAACCTCTTTCACGAGCTCGACGAGATGCCCCGCGCAGGTGGCGGCAGGAACGCCCCGAGCCAGCACGAGGTCGTCGGCCGCGTGCTCGCTCTCGCGGCGGAGCCGGGCACGGACCGCCCACACCAGCGGGTTGAACCACCAGACACAACGCAACGCTTCGGCCGACATCTGCAGCACCCAGTCGCCGCGGCGCACGTGTGCGAGCTCGTGCAGCAGCACGACGTGCATCCGCTCCGCCGGCCACTCGGACGCCGACACCGGCAACATGACGACCGGCCTGCGCCAGCCCCACGTCGCCACCAGACCCGGACTCGGACCCAGGAGCAGGTCGACGCCGCGTCCCAGGCCGCACGACCCCGCGAGGTCGGCACACAGGCGATGCCACGGCCCATCCTTCACCCGACTCGCCGACGCGCGGAGCCATCGGAGCCTCGCCAACCCGACCAGGAGCACACCGACACTGGCGACCGCGCCCACGAGCCAGATGGTCACGGCCAGCCGGCCGACGACGTCGTCGGTCGCGACGGCCGCCACCGCCGGCTCCGTGAACGGGACGTCGGGGCGCACCGGCAGTGCGTCGAACACGAGCGGTTCGACCGGAGCCACCCGCACCGGCGGAATCGGCAGGACGTGGAGCGCGGGCGCCGCGACCGCCGACACGACGCCGACCGCCAGCACCCACCGCCTCGCGGCAGCCCAGCTCTTGCGCAGAAAGAGGGTGCCGATCAGCGCCAGGAGCAGGATCGCCGACACCTTGATGGTCAACACGGCCAGCAGGCTCATCACGGTTCCCTCCGCTTCCCCCTCGCGCCCTTACCGACCGGCGCGCTGCTGCGTGACGCGCCCGCAGATTGGCCGGCCCGCCGTTGCACCGCTCTCGCCTCCGAAACGATCCCTGCTATCCGCTCGAGTTCCGCTTCGGTCAGGCGCCTCACCTCGCCGCCGAGCAACGCAGCCACCGCCCGCTCGGCCGACCCGTCGAAGAACGTCTCGACGAGATGCCGCAACGCCGACCGCCGTGCGGCCCGACGAGGCGTTACCGGGCGATACACGTACCGCAGCCCCACCTCCTCATGACACACATGCCCCTTCTGTTCGAGGATGCGCAGCTGCGTGCGGACCGTCGACGAGCTCGGCTCGCCGGGAAGCTCTTCCCGAACGACGCTCGCCGGGGCGCGGCCGCGCCGAAAGAGGATGTCCATGATCTGCCGCTCGCGACGCGACAGCCGGCTATGCCACGGTCCTGCCATGCCCATGAGAGTTCGATTCCCGGCCGTCCGCCTCCATTCCATTAGTTTTATAACACATGGGCCATTAAATTAACAACCACACGCCCAGGGGTTCGGTCGAGTGTGGCCTCCACTCCCCCGCCGTCGAACCGCGCCCGTGATCGCCGGGATTCGCAGTTAACGTAGTCCCCCCTTATTCGACCCAATGCGCATCGACCGAGGCAACGCTGCGCCCGAGAACCCCTGGCTGGGCGCGGCCGAAGAGCCGGCAAATTGAAGCAGGCTCGCGAGAGATCGAACCCCAGGCTCGCCCCGGCGCGGGAGCGGGCGCCCAGCACCCAGGCGGGGACTACGCCGGGACTACGCCCCACCCACGCGGTCCCCTGCCGTGTAGCCGATCGCGCGGGAGCCGGGCAGCCGTGACGCGGACACCTGCCGGGGTCACGAGGCCGCCGTGAGCCGGCGCCGGGCCGCCTCCAGCGTGAGGGTCAGCTTCTCGCGGGGCACGGCGGTCACGAACGGCCGGACGACGCCGAGAAGGAACGGGATGCCCCGGGTGAGGGTGATCGACTCGCACTGCATGAGGGTGCCCTCGTCCCGCTCCTCGAACGAGCAGTAGTTGTTGAGCCGCCACGCGAACCCGCGGTCGTCGCCCTCGGGCCGGGCGCGTTCCCGCGGCGTGTCCGGATGCTCGATCTCGAGGATGCGGGTGCTGCGGCTGGGCACGTGCATGCGAGTGTCGCCGACCGGCACGAACTCCACGCTGTGCTCGGTGTCGGCCACCCACGTCAGGATCTTCTTCGTGTACAGCCGCAGGTAGACCTCGAAGCGATCGCCCGCGCGCGACCGGATCGCCGAGGCTTGGACGTCGGGCGCGTATACCTCCGGATAGCGGTCGTAGTCCTGCACGAGCGCGATCGTCTCGTCGAGGGTCACCCCGGTAATGAGAACGGTGCCGATCCAGTGATGGACCATGCCGGAGGGAATGTCGACCTCTTCCCCGCCGTCCCGCGTCCGGAGCCGCTCGATGACGACCTCGCCGGACCGCAGCCGCGCGAGCACCTCGTCGCGCTCGGCGAGGTCGAGGCGGTCGAGCCACAGGAACGGGCTTCGGCCCTCGACCTCGGCCCGCATGCGCTCTTCCGTCAGCTCCACGTAGCGGTCGAAGGCGCGGACCGTCTCGGGCCTCAGCTCCGCCGCGGATGCCGCTACGGCCGAGGCCGCCACCAACCACCCGACGGTCGCCCAACCTTTCAGCCTCATCGTCGCCTCCCGGTTCCCCTTCCGCAGGCGGGCCCTGCCGGCCGCCTTCGTCCAGGTAGTGCGCAGAACGCGCCGCAACCGGCTCACGACTAGAATAGCGAAGACCGCGGGCGGTCCACCGGCCCGGGGAACGCCCCCGCAACCGATTGGGAAGGACTCGCCATGCCTGAGACCAGCGCAAGAACCGTCCACCGCGGCAACGCCGCAACAGCCGGCGGCAGCCCCATGCCCGAGACCCGCGCAAGAACCGCCCAGCGCGGCCACGCCGCCGCAGCCGGCGGCAGCCCCGACGCGGTGGGGCTCTTCGTCCTGGCCGCGTTCGCCCTGGCCGCACCGGACGCCGGGGCCCAGGACACGGACTGGCCCGTCTACCTCGGCGACGCCGGCCGGTCGCACTACTCCGCCCTGGACCAGATAGACCGCGGCAACGTCCACGAGCTCGAGGTGGCGTGGACCTACGACTCGGGAGAGCTGCGCGGAAGCCGCTCGACCATGTACACGAGCCCGCTCGTGATCGACGGGGTGCTGTACGGCCTGTCGCCGCGGCTCGTCGCGTTCGCCCTCGACGCGGCCACCGGGGACGAGCTGTGGCGCCACGATCCCGGGCTGCCGGGGGCGGCGCAGCGCGGGCTGATGTGGTGGGACGGGGACGGCGGACCGCGCCTCTTCTACACCGCCGGACGAATCCTCATCGCCCTGGACCCGGCGACCGGCGAGCCCGCCGAGGCGTTCGGCGACGCCGGCCGCCTCGATCTCATGCCGTTCGGCGAGTCGGGACCGATGACGGTGACCGCGCCCGGCGTGGTTTTCGAGGACCGACTCGTGTTCGGCTTCTCCACCTCCGAGAGCGACGGGGCGCTGCCGGGCAGCATCCGCGCCTTCGACGCCGGGACCGGCGACCTCGAGTGGCAGTTCCACAGCATCCCGCGCCCCGACGACCCCGGGGCCGAGACATGGGCGCCCGGCTCGCTGGAGAACGCGGGGGGCGCGAACACGTGGACGGCGATGGCCCTCGACGAGGAGCGGGGCCTGCTGTTCGTCCCCACCGGGTCGGCCACGCCCGACTTCTACGGCGGCCGCCGCCCCGGCGACAACCTCTACGCCAACTGCCTGCTCGCCCTCGACGCCCGGACCGGCGAGCTGCGCTGGCACTTCCAGGTGGTGCGGCACGACATCTGGGACCGCGACCTGCCCGCGCCGCCGACCCTGGTCGAGCTCGAGCGCGACGGGACGGTCATCGACGCCGTCGCGCTCACCACGAAGTCGGGGCACCTCTACGTCTTCGACCGCGACACCGGGGAGTCGCTCTACGACATCGTCGAGGAGGAGACCCTGCCGAGCGAGCTGCCCGGCGAGGTGCCGGCGCCGACCGAACCGGTCTCCGCCGTCGCGGTGACCCGCCAGGCGTTCGAGCTGACCACCCGCAGCCCGGAGGCGGCGGCGCACGTGCAGGAAATCATCCGGGACTTCGATCTCCGCCCGTGGGCGCCGCCGACCCTCGACGGCACGCTGTTCTTCCCCGGCTACGACGGCGGGGCGGAATGGGGCGGCTCCGCGTTCGACCCCGGGACAAACCGGCTGATCGTCAACATGTCGGAGATCGGCGGCATCCTGCAGCTCTACGAGATACCCGTCGGCTTCAGCGACGGGGGTGTCTACGCCGAGCACTGCGGGAGCTGCCACGGCCCCGATCTGGAGGGAACCGAGAACGGCCCGGGCCTCGACGGCGTGATCGACCGGCTCGGCCGGACCGAGGTCGAGACCATCCTGCGCGAGGGCCGCGGCCGCATGCCGCCCTTCGGACACCTCGGGGAGATCGAGCGCCGGGGCGTGCTGCGCCACCTCGCGGCGCCGGCGGCGTCGCGGGCGGCCGAGACGCCGAGCACCGAGGTCCGCTACGCGCACGGCGGCTACCGCTGGGTGCGCGACCAGGACGGCCTGCCCGGGAACACGCCGCCGTGGGGCACCCTCACGTCGGTCGACCTCGCCACCGGCGAGTTCGACTGGCAGGTGCCGTTCGGCGGCTATCCGGGCCACGACGACCTGGGGTACGGGTCGGAGAGCTACGGCGGTCCGGTGGTCACCGCCGGCGGGATCGTCTTCATCGCGGCGACGCCGGACCGGAAGCTCCGCGCCGTCGACGTCCGGAACGGCGAGGAGCTGTGGCGGGCGGAGCTGCCGGCGGCGGGGTTCTCGACGCCGGTGACCTACACCGCCGGCGGCCGGCAGTTCGTGGTCATCGCGGCCGGCGGCGGCCGCATGGGACCGCCGTCCGGATCGGAGTACCTGGCGTTCAGCCTGCCCGAGGAGTGACACGGCCCCCCGGGGCGGGCGCCAAGGCGCCGCCCCGGGGACAGCCCGAATCAGTGGTCTGCCGCCAGGTGCTCCCGCAGGAGGTCGCGGCCGAGGTCGCCGTCGAAGTCGCGGAACGCGGCGTGGATGTGGTTCAGGTCCTCCTGGGTGTTGTCGAACTCGATCAGGAAGTTCGGCCCCTGCACGCGGTAGTAGGCCACCTCGCCCCGCTCGGTCGGACCCGCCCACGCGAAGTACGTGTTCTCGATGCCGCCCTCGTGCACCTCGGCGCGGCGCAGCTCGGCGATGTCGTCGGCCATCAGCCCGACCCACGACTCGATGATCGCCATCAACATCTCCTGCTGCCCGGTCGAGAGGTCGGCGCCCTTGACGCCGATCGGGTCGAGCGGGTCGACCACGAGGTCGGCTCCCGTCACCACGTTGGCGGGCGCGACGTCGTCGAAGATCGCGGCCTCGCGCTGGCTCGCCCCGAGCGAGGCGAGCAGCTCGCGCGCGGTGTCCTCCTGCGCCTTCATCGCCCGCAGCCCCTTGCGCGCGCCCGAGGGCACGGTGGCGGGGTTGGCGCCGAGGAAGGTCGGCGTGCTCACGGTGACCGCCCCGTCGACGACGGTGAAGTGCAGCGAGAGGTGGTGCCCCTCCCAGCGCCATCCCCAGGTGCCGGTGGTCGACGGGGTCCCGAACACGGACACGAAGTAGGCCTCGGGGTCGCGCGCGAACTGCCGGCCCTCGCCCTCGACGAGCACGCCGAGGATGCCCTCGACCTCCATGATCTGCTGGGCGGTCATGTAGCCCTGCTGGCTGAGCCCCGACCGCAGCAGGTCCTGGGCCCGCACCTTCTGCTCGAAGCCGAGGTCGGCGTAGGACACGCCGTGACGCTCGAACACCTCGGGGGGAATGAAGTGGTGCCGCGAGCGCTCATCCGAGTCGAACTCGAAGGTCGCCGCCGATTGTTGCGCCTCGGGGAGCGACGCGAGAAAATCACCGGCGGCGGCGGCCATCCCCTCGACGGCCTGGTTGCTCTGCATCGTCTGCAGGGTGACGGTGCCGGCGAGGCCGATAGCGACGGCCAGCAACGCGATTCTGGGTCGGTTCATCTAATCCTCCTGAGTGTCCCGAATACGCCCAATGGTACCCCGTCTAGCCCCGGCAGAGGAACGCGGCAGGCGGGCGGCGGCGGGCGGCCCCGGTCCGCACAGGACGCGGGGCGAACGCCGGGCGGGCCCAGAGTCGAGGACAGTGACAGAGACAAGCCTGCCAACCGCGCGCAGACGCAGCCCGCTCCCCGAGGGCTTCTGCGCCCGGCACGCGGCAAGGTGATCCACATCGGTGCCCTGAAGGAGCCTCCACCATGCAGCAGCGCTATCGCATCGGGGCGATCCACGCCCTCATGAACGCCATCCCCACCACCCAGCTCGCGTTCGACCGGGGATGGCCCGCCGCCGACGTCGCGCACCTCCTGGACGGGGGGTTGTACCTCGACCGCAACCTCGGCGCCGCCGACGCCGCCGAGCTCGCGTCACGCATCCACCGCCTCGTCCGCTACAGCGCCGAGACCGGGGCCCAGGGCATCATCATGACCGGGTCGTTCTTCGGCGAGGCGGTCAAGCGGGCCCGGGTGGGCATGGAGATTCCGGTGGCGACGTCGTTCGAGGGCATCGTGGAGCGGGCGTTCGAGCTCGAGCGCCCGCTGCACATCCTGTCTACCGCCCCCGACTCGGCGACGCTGCTGGCGGAAGAGCTGGGGCGGGAGGCGGCGGCCCGGGGGCGGGAGCTGTCGATCACCCGCCAGGCGGTGGACGGGGCGATGGACGCCCTGATCGGCGGCGACCCCGAGAGGCACGACCGCCTCGTGCTCGAAGCGGTCCGCGGCGTGGACGCACGCACCGCCATCCTCTTCGCGCAGTTCTCGATGGAGCGCATCCTGCCGGGGGCCGCGGTGGCGCACTCCGCCCCCGTCGCCGGTCCCGCCAGCGCGGGGGTCGCCCGGCTGCGGCAGCTCATCGCGGGGCGCTGATGCCGGTCAGGACGGTGATCGATATGAAGTTGCCAACTGAAGCCCGGATACAGCCGGTTTTCGGCGGTTTCCGCGGTTGGACACGTGGCAACGTGATTCCCGTCACTGTCCTTGCGCCCCGCCGGGGATGACCCCGGGGGCCGATCCCCGCCGCGACGCCGAGGGCGACCGCGAGCGAAAAGAGCGCAACCATCCGGGCGCCCGTCCAACGGCGGGGACGGACCGGCGCGACTGTTCGTGCGGCGGGGACGATCCGAGAAACAGGGGTGGAGATCGCGGTCGGAGTGCGCCGGCCAGCGGTATAATGGGTCCTGGTAGTCCGGGCCGTTGGAGGGCTCGGATGCCAGGGGGCGGCAGTCGGAGCCGCCGCAGAAGTTTCGCGTCGGCGAGACTTCCAACGCGACCGCAAGGTCGCGCGGCGACGATTGCCGGGCCAGGACGAGGAACAGGATGGACACCCTCAGAAGCCTCTACGCCCGGCGCGTGGCCATGGTCGTCGCCTTCACCGCCATCGCCACCCTCGGCCTCGTCTCGGGCGTGATCTTCGCCTACTCGCCCGACCTCGCGATCATCTCCGAGCTCGACGACTACACGCCCGGCACCATCACGCGGATTCACGCCCGCGACGGTCAGGTCATCGGCGAGTACGCCACCGAGCGGCGCGTCATCCTGACTTACGACGAGATTCCCGAGGTGCTGCGCAACGCGATCATCGCGGCCGAGGACGGCGACTTCTTCAGCCACGTCGGCTTCAACATTCCCCGCATCGTGATGACGCTCGTCTCGAACGTCCTCGAGGGCGACCTGACGGCGGCGGGGGCCAGCACCATCACCATGCAGCTCGCCCGCAACGTGACCCTCGGCGGCCAGAGCCTCGGCCTCGAGAAGACGTGGCAGCGCAAGATCGTCGAGGCCTTCTACACGATCCAGATCGAGAAACGGTACACGAAGCGCGAGATCCTGACGCTCTACGCCAACCAGATCTGGCTGGGCACGGCCCGGCACAGCGCGTTCGGGGTCGAGGCCGCTTCGCGGCTCTACTTCGACAAGCCCGCCACGGAGCTCGAGCTCGGCGAGGCGGCCACCATCGTCGGCACGTTCCCGACCCCCGCGCGGTCGAGCCCGCTCGTCAACATGGACCTCGCGGTGAGCCGCCGCAACCTCGTTCTGGGGCGGATGGTCGACGAGGGCTTCGTCTCCCCGGCGGAGGCGGAGGCGGAGATGGCCCGGCCCATCGTGCTCGCCGAGCGGCAGGAGCGGAGCAACTCCATCGCGCCCTACTTCATCGAGGAGGTCCGCCAGCACCTGGAGCAGGAGTACGGGGTGGAGCGGCTCTACGAGGAAGGGCTGACCGTCCACACCAGCCTCGACGTCCGGCTGCAGCAGGCGGCCAACCGCGCGATCGAGGCGGGGCTGCGCGCCCACGACAAGCGCCGCGGGTTCAGGCCCCCCGCCCGCAACATCCTGGCGGAGGCGGCGGAGGACGGCGACTACCGCGACCCGGCGGAGATCCTCTCGACGTACGAGCACTTCCGCTGGCGGCTGCCGATCGAGGCAGGCGACATCGTGCCGGCCGTCGTCACCGGCGCCGACGGCGAGGCGATGCAGGTGCGGTTCGGCCCGCATGCCGCGCGGGTCGTGCCGAGGGGGCTGCGCGTGACCGAGACGCGCGACTACAAGGGTTTCCGCGGCCTCGGCGGAGAGCGCGCCGACGAGGTCGTCTCCCCCGGCGACCTCGTCGAGGTCGAGGTGACCGTCCTCGACACGGGCGGCGAGCGCCCGGTGGTCGAGGCCGAGCTCGAGCAGGAGCCGCTGGCCGAGGCCGCGCTCCTCGCCATCGAGAACCGGACCGGCCGCATCCTCGCGATGGTGGGCGGCTACGACTTCGACCGCAGCAAGTTCAACCGCGCCACGCAGGCCTACCGGCAGCTCGGCTCGCTCTTCAAGGGCGTGCTCTACGCCGCCGCCATCGACACGGGGTACACCACCACGTCGATCGTGCGGGACGAGCCCATCGCCTACGAGGTGGGGCCGGGGCAGCCCCTCTACCGGCCCACCAACTACGACTACACCTACGAGGGTCCGATCACGCTGCGGCGAGCACTGGAGAAGTCGCGCAACGTCCCCGCCGTCTGGATCATGAACGAGCTCGGCCCCCAGAACGTCCTCGACTTCGCCAAACGGCTCGGGTTCACGTCCGACGCGCCGCCCTACCTCTCGGTGGCCCTGGGCTCGGCGGAGGCGACGCTGCTCGAGGTCACCAACGCCTACTCGGTCTTCCCCAACCGGGGCGTGCGGATGGTCCCCTACCAGATCGACCGCATCGTCGACCGCGAGGGCAAGGCGCTGGAGGAGAACAGCCCCGTGTCCGAGGACGCGGTCCCCGCCGACACCGCCTACATCATGACGAGCCTGATGGAGGGCGTGGTGCAGCGCGGCACCGGCGTCCGGGCGAGCCGGTTGCGGTGGCCCCTGGGCGGGAAGACCGGCACGATGGACGAGTACACCGACGCCTGGTTCGTCGGCTTCGACCCGGACATCACCGTCGGGGTCTGGGTCGGCTACGACGAGAAGGTCACCCTCGGCTACGACGAGCAGGGGGCGCGGGTCGCGCTGCCGATCTGGATCGACTTCATGCGGGCCCACATCAACGGCCGCGAGGCCGATCCCGCGAACGACCGCTTCGTCCCGCCGGGCAACATCGTCTTCGAGTCGGTGAATCCGGACACCGGCGAGGTGTCGCCGTGGGGCGGCAACGTCATCCGGGAGGCGTTCATCGCGGGCACCGCGCCCGGCACCGCGCTCGAGCCGTAGCCGGCGAGCGCCGCCACCCCGACCGGCATCCGCGCAACGCCGAGTCGGCCAGCGAGCTGCTCATCGTCGCGCGGCCCTCGGCGCGGACGGCGAGGGATCCCGCGGGCGCCACGGACGCATCGGAGACACGGCATGTCACCAAGCGCGCAGATTCGACCGTCCGTCCGCGAGATAGCCGACTCCGCCGCCCTGGCGGCCGCCATCGAAAACCCGCGGGCGGTGCTGTTCAAGCACAGCACCCGCTGCCCGGTTTCGGCATACGTCATCGACGAGGTCATGGAGTTCGCCGAGGACCATCCGGAGTGGCCCGTGTACGTCCTCAAGGTGATCGAACAGCGCCCGCTGTCGAACGAGGCGGCGGAACGTCTGGGGGTCCGACACGAGTCGCCGCAGGCGTTCGTCCTGCGTCAGGGGCGCGTGTGGTGGCATGGCTCGCACAACGAGGTCACCGCCGAGGCGCTGCAGCAGCAGGTCGGGCGCGCGTAGCGCCTTTCCGCAGGTCGGCGGGGACCCCTGCACGGGACCGCCGAGTTGCGGAAGCGGATCGCGAAGATGCAGGGTTCCCTGGGAGGTTTCCTCGCCGGCCGTCGCGACCGCCACGCCGCGTGACGAGCTCCGGCGCCCAGGGTGCAATACCGCCCGGCCCGCGCTACCATGTCGGGGAGTGCGCATCACCTTGGGGGCCGTGGCCGAGACCGCGCGTCACCCCGTTACCCGGCTACCTTCACGCGCTGCACGGACAGGGAGGCTCGAGATGTCAGTCAAGACCGCCGCAATCGTGACGTTGCTCGGCGTCGTGTGCCTCGCGCCGTTAGCCGGCGCCCAGTCGGCGAGCCTGCGCACGCCGTGGGGCGATCCGGACCTGCAGGGCATCTGGACCGGCTCGACCCTGACGCCGCTCGAGCGGCCGGCGCGGTTCGCCGGCCAGGAGTACCTGACCGAGGAGGAGGCGGCGGGCCTGGAGCGGCGCGCCGACGAGACCCGGTTCGTCGAGCGCGTGCCGACCGCGGGCGACCCCGGCACCTACAACCAGACCTGGTTCGACCCCGGCACGCGCCTCGTGCCCGACCGGCGCACGGCCCTGATCACCGACCCGCCCGACGGGCGCGTCCCCTACACGCCGGAGACGGCCGAGCGCGGGCGGCTGCAAGCGATATACCGCGTGAGCGGGGCCCGCAACACGTGGGTGGACGTCGACACCGGCGAACGCTGCATGTCGGACGGGGTGCCGATGTTCTGGCTCGGCTACAACCCCAACCACCAGATCTTCCAGACGCCCGACCACGTCGTCATCGTGCACGAGATGTTCCGCGACCGGCGCATCATCCCCCTCGACGACCGGCCGGGCACCGGCGTGCGCCAGTGGAACGGCGACATGCGCGGCCACTGGGAGGGCGACACCCTCGTCGTCGAGTCGACCCACTTCATCGACGGCACCGCCGACCGCTGGGCGCAGACGTGGCGCATGCCGACCCACACCATGCACCTCGTCGAGCGCTTCACCCGGCTCGACGCCGACACCCTGCAGTACGAGTTCACCCTGACCGACCCCGCGAAGTTCACCGCGCCGTGGAGCGTCCGCATCCCACTGACCACCAACCAGGCGTCGCGCGGCGTCACCGAGGGCCCGCTCTACGAGTACGCCTGCCACGAGGGCAACTACAGCATCGCCAACGTCCTCCGCGGCGCCCGCGTCGAGGAGCTGGCCGCGAACGACGAACAGCCTTGATGGCGCGCGCCCTCTCGCCGCCGCTGATCACGGTGCACGAGGCGCTCGAGCTCGCGAGCGCCCACCTCCTCCGGCCCATGCTGGGGCTGGCGCCCGGCGCCGCGCCGCCGCCCCGGCGCAAGGCGGACATGATCGCGGAGATCGAGGGGCTGCTGCGCGGCGACTCGCTGCGGCGCCTGTGGGAGGCGCTCGACGAGACCCAGCAGCTCGCCGTGCGCGAGGCCCTGGACACGCCCGTCGGGTTCTTCGATCGACACCACTTCGAGTTGAAGTACGGCCGGGTCCCGGCCGGCTTCGAGGACGACGGCGGGCTGTCGACCGCGACCCTGCTGCACTTCTTCCTCTACGCACCCCGGCGCCACGGCTTCGCGCCGACGATCGTGCCACTGGAGCTGGCGCAACGCCTGCGGAGCTTCGTACCACCGCCGCCGCCGGCCGAGGTCCTGGCGGCGGAAGAGCTGCCCGAGGCCGCGCCGCTGACGCGACGGGACATGGAACGGCCCGCGCAGCACGACCTGCTCGCGGTCCTGCGGCTGGTCGAGGCGGGCCGCGTCGAGGTCAGCGCCAGCACGCGGCGGCCGGGCGCGGCCGCGAAAGAGCGCGTCGCCGCGGTGCTCGCGGACGGGGACTACTTCCCATGGAGGGCGTCCAGGGCGCCCCGACGCGTCCGGGAAATCGGCCCGATCAGGGCGTTCGCCTGGCCCTGCCTCGTCCAGGCGGCCAGGCTGGCCGAGCTCCGCGGATCGAAGCTGGCGCTGACGAAGTCGGGCCGCGCCGCGCTGCACGCGCCCGCGGCGAAGACGCTGCGCGCCGTCTGGAAACGATGGCTCGGGAACAAGCTGCTCGACGAGTTCAACCGCGTCGACGCCATCAAGGGGCAGACCCGCGGCAATGGCCGGCGAACGATGACGGCGCCGTCCGGCCGCCGCTCGGCCGTAGCCGACGCGCTGTCTCGGTGCCCCGTCGGCCGATGGGTGCGTTTCAACGACTTCGGCCGGTTCATGCAGGTGGCGGGCTTCGACTTCGCCGTGAACCGCGATCCCTGGAACCTGTACCTCGCGGAACCCGAGCACGGCAGCCTCGGCTACGACGGCTCCCACGATTGGGCCATCATCGAAGGCCGCTACGCCCTCTGCCTGCTGTTCGAGTACGCCGCCACCCTGGGCCTGATCGACGTCGCCTACACCGAACCCCACGGCGCACGGCCGGACTATACGCACATGTGGGGTTCCGAAGACCTGCGGTACCTGAGCCGCTACGACGGCCTCCATTACTTCCGGCTGAATCCGCTGGGCGCCTACTGCCTCGGCATCGCCGAGGCCTACGAGGCGAGCACCCCCTCGTCGCGAGCCGCGCTCACCGTCTATCCGGACCTCTCGATACACGCGGACGCGGAGCTGTCGCCCGAGGAGCGGACGTTGCTCGAGACGTACGCCGCCGCCGAAGCCGACGGCGTGTGGCGCCTGGACCGCGACAGGGCGCTCGCCGCCATCGAGCACGGCCACGACCCCGACGAGTTCCGCGAGTTCCTCGCGGCGCGCGACGACCAGCCCCTGCCCGAGACCGTCGAGGGCTTCCTCGCCGCCGCGAAACGCGGCGCCCGCGCGCTGAAGATTCGACACACGGCGTTGCTCATCGACTGCGCCGACGCCGAGATCGCGGCCAAGCTGACCACGGACAAGCGCACCGCGAAGCTCTGCCTCCGCGCCGGCGAGCGCGTCCTGGCGGTGCCGACCGCCTCGGAAGCGGCGTTCCGCAAGGCCGCCCGCGCGATGGGCTACGGCATGCCGCCGCGGTAAGCGGGTGAAGGAGCGGCAGTAATCCCGCCCGCGGGCGACGCCAGACGACGGGAGTGAAACAGTTCCCCGAAACACGATGGCGGTCACGTCCGCAGGCGCGGCAGGAGTTGGTGACGGGGGTACTCGAGCGTATCAGCGGAGCATGCCCGCCGAGAAGGGGTGGACGCTGAACGAGTTCGTCATGCTGACCGGGTACCAACGCAGCAGCAAAGTCACATCCGCTTCGCACAGTTCCCGGTCAACGGGCATCGAGCACAGTCCGGTTCTGTCGGGTGGCACCAACGTTGGCCGATCCGCCACGCCGGCCAGTCGAGTTCGCCCGGATACTCGGGGTTCAGGCGTCGAGCCGCACTTATCGCCTCGTCCGCGGAGTCGCCGTCGATGATCCCAAGACGCCGGAACACGCGCACCAAATGGACGCCCGGGTTGACGTCGATCTGCCGCTCCCGCCCTCTCTCGGAACGTCGTCATCGCGGATCGCCCCGTCCGAGCGAGTGTTCGACCGCACGGTCGTACAGTGACGTGAAGGCCTCGGCGATCGGGCTGTGATCGAGCTCGAACGGAAAACGCGCCGCCTCGCAAGCCAGCTCGCCGTCCGCTTCATCGCGGTAGAGCGTGCAGAACCGCACGTGATCATCAGTGCGCATCAGGAGCTCCAGTTCCTTCAGAATCGCGTAGTCGTGGGTGGCGACCAGCACCTGTACGCCCATGCGCTGCAACTGGAGCAGAATGTCGATGACTACGCCAAAGACCCTCGGGTTGAGGTTCGTTTCCGGCTCGTCCCAGAACAGCACCGACCCGTTGAGCAACGTCCCGTTCCGCACCAGGAGCCACAGCAGGCCCAGCTTGCGCATCCCTTCAGCCAGCAGCGTGAACTCCAGGTTGCCGTGCCGGTCGCGGAGAAAGAACTCCTCGTTCCTGACCGTGACCTTGCCCTCGACCGCCGCCTGCAGGGCCTTCAGGACCCGCTTTCGCCTGCTCTCCACGGGGCCGGGCAGCCCCGGTCGGTAGGCGCGATCGAGCAGGTCGGCGTAGATCTCCTCGAAATGGACCTCGCGCTGGGGCGTAGAGCGAACGGAACCCGGGACCGTTGGCCAGCATCTCCTTCACGGGAATGAACACGCTTTCGCTGGCCTCTTCCGACCAGTGGGCCTGGCCGGTGACGGTTGCGGCCGCCGGGGTCAAGAACTCGATTAGCCCGAAGGCGATGTCGAGGGTGATGGTGCGTCCGTCGGCCAGCTCGTACACCCGGCGTCGTTCGGGCGCGAGTCCGATGGCCTCGAGGTGCGGCCGCGGGACCAGCGAATCGGTCGCCCCCGTGTCGACCAGGAACAGCCCCTCCCAACTGCGGTCGCGGTCGGCGATGTTCCGAACCCTGGCGGTGACGTGCGCGGCTCCCATTCCGATGGACTCCGTTTCAGTTGCGCCACGCAGGCTCCCGCGCGCCGGCGTGTCGGCTGGCATCGTCCCTACAGCTCCTCACCCGAGAGTATCCGCCATACGCGCCGGTAGTCGCCACCGCTCAAGGCCGCGTCGGCGGGGCGCACCCGCCCCCAAGCCGCGACGTCCATGTCCTGCAGGAACGCGCGGGCGTGCCCGATCGTGTAACCCCGACCTGCCCCTCCATCCGCCTGCCGATACAGATCGCCCACCTGCACCGCCACGCTCCGGGGGACGGCGTTCATGCGCATGAGCACGCCTTCCTCGGAGCGAACCCCGTGGTAGACCATGGCGGGCAGGGCGCTCAGTCGTCTCCTGCCGTCGTCGTCGAGATCCTCGCCGGCCCCGGCCAGCGCGCCCAGCGCGGAGAGCCCCCAGGCGCCGCCGTTGGCGATGGCCCGGTAGATGGTGCGGCAGGCGTCGGTGATGGCGCGGGTATCTCTGCTGTCGGCCGCCCTGCCGAAGTAACGGACCGCGATCTCCCTGAGCCGCTCGCCATTCACCCAATCCCGGGCAATGCCCGACAACTCGCCCTGTCCGCCGCTCGTTCCCACCGCGTCGGCGAACTGGCGCTTCAACTGCGGCACCCTGAGCATGACCCCGAACAGATCGGAGATCCGCCCCTCGTTACCGAACAGGCTGTCCGGCATCCAGTCGTCCGCGGTCAGCCGGCCCTCCAGCTCCCGCAACCCGCCCATCGCTCTGCTGACACCCTCCGGAGAGAATCCGGTCGAGTCCGCGAGCTGCACCACGCCCCGTTTGTCCATGCAGGCCGACGCGTACTCGCGCGTGGCTGTGAGCAGCGCCTCGGCTTGTTGCCTGCGCGCCGGATCGGCACGCAGGGTCGCGTAGCCGTAGGTATGGCGCAGCAGTTGCTCCGAATCCGCCAGCACGGCGTCCACGTTCCTCGCTTCCGCGCAAAGATGCGCCACGTAGCAGCGGAAGTCCTCCCACTGGTCCTTCCACAACACGCCGGCGAGTCCCGCCAGCTCGCCCTCCCGCGCCAGTTCGTCCAGCAGCGTCACGAGTCGTGACACCAGCGCGCCGGTCGTCTTCTGAACGAAGGCCATCGTCTCGGCCCGATCTGTACCCTCCGCAAGGCCGACCACACCCACCGAGTCGTGGCCGAGGCGCCCGGCGCGCCCCGCGAGGTTCCAGAACTCCCGGGGCGTCATCTCGACCTGTCCCCAAGCTCCGGGAAAGTGCCGCGACGCCAGGAACACGGACGATACCGGAAAGTCGATACCCTGTGCGATGGTCGTCGTGGCGCATAGCACCCTCAAGTGACCGCTCTCGGCCAGCCACTCCATGAGCGATCGTGTTTCGTCCGACAGACCGGCATGATGCACGCCAACACCGTGCTCCAGCATGCCGACGAGCTCGAAATCGTCGGCGATCTCGGTGCGCAGGAAGTCCTGGACCAAACGGATGTCCGAACCCGGATCCTCGATGGCCGGCATCGAGTCCGTCAGACGTCTCGCCATCGCCCACACCGAGTCGACGCGATTCGCGATAGCGACGCTCGTGCCGCGCTGCGACAGGACCGACGCCATGGCCGCGGTCTGGGTACTGAGACCCGCCTGCGAGCCCCGCTGAAGAACCGTGCTCCGCGGAACGCCCAAGGGACGAACACCGTTCACTCGATGTGTTCCCCTGAGCCGCAGGGCCTTCGGCGTGACCGTCAGCGTCTCGAACTCGAGGCGCCACCCCGCGCGTTCCGACTCCTCCTTCGCGGCGCGGTAGAGGCCCAGTATCCGCTCGTTCGGCTTCCAAGCCGTCGTCCCCAGACTAATCGCCCTACCGGCGCTGTCGTCCTGGGCAAGCCACCGCGCGATGTCGACGGTTCCCTCGACGAACGGCATCAAGAGCAGAAAGTGCGTCTCCGGACAGTCGCGCTGCACCGTGGCCAGGAACAGTTCGATGCGCAGTCCCCGCCCTTCCGCTTCCAGATTGTGCGCCTCGTCCATGACGAGCAGGGACAGGGGCCGCTCGATGCGCTTGTTGCGAATCGCCAGCGACAGCTTCTCCGGCGTGGCGATGAGCACTTCGAAAGCCTCTTGACCTGCAGCCAGCAGGTCGCCTTCGAAGGCATCGACCTCCACCGCCGACGTCAACTGCTCCACGCGAATGCCGATCGGCTCGAAGTCCCGGCGCAACCGTCGCGTGATCTGGGCACAAAGGGCGCGGGTGGGGGCGACGTACGCCACCCAGCCGCCCGCGTCCCGGAACTGGTTGAGCGCCTGCAACATGCGGAACTCCGCCAGCAGGGTCTTGCCGCCCGAGGTCGGCATGTCGACCACGATCGCAGTCTTGGCCTGGTCGAGCAGGCCCTCCTCCAGCAGCGCCGCGCGCTGCGGCGGCAGGAGCTGAAAAATAGGCTGCGCGCGCTTCGCCAGCGACCGTACCAACGCCGTCGTCGCGGAGTTCACGCGCCGCACCGCCCACCACAGCGCGCTCCTGACCATGACGTGCGCCGACGCGTGCAGGCACCGCAACAAGACGTCGAGCCCCGCATCGCCCAGCGACGACGCGGCCTTGATGGCGGCCTCGAAGTGCTTGTCGATCTCGACCAGCGGGTCGACGGCGTCACCCTGCAGCAGGTAGCGCGCCAGCGTCTCCGTCGCCTTGGCCCAGTGGTACAGGGCCACTAGACGCAGTGCGGTCACCCGATTCTCGTAGTCCGAACCGTCCTCGAACTGCCGCGCCTCGTGCTGCCGCTGGTCGTCGCGCAGCCCCGCGATGGTCTCGCGTACCCTGTCAAGGTCGTCCCAACCGCGCTTGCGGAACAGTCGTACCCAGCAATGAAACAGCCGGTAGAGCACGCGCGTGTCCCAGGGTACGTCCACAACACTCGGCGCCTTCAGGCTCTCCTCGTGTTCCGCGTACCAGCGCCGCAGATCCGGCCAGCGGTCGCCGCAGTACGCCAGCGCCGACAGCCGCAGCACGAACAGCACGCGGTCGAGAGGCCCGCCCGACACGTGGCCGAGGCGCCGAAACTCGAACGCCTTGTGCGACGCCGCCATTGCCTGTTCCCTGAGCCGGTGATCGAGGCCGCTGTGATGCACGAGCGCTTCGAGCCCCTCGACCGCAGCCAATTCGAAGGCCAACGCCACCCGGTCCAGCAACTCCTCGTCATGTCGATCGGCATCGCTTCCGCCGTGATTCGGAGCGAAGTTGAACGCGATCTGGCGGCCGACGTTCTCCTGTGCCAGCCGCTCGTCCGCCAACTGCTCCGCTCGCTCAAGGTCGCGCTCGCCGATCGCCGATACCGCCCAATGGGTGCGGAGCGCTGCCAGCGTCTCCGCCGTGACAATCATGCCTCGCCTCCACGAACAGCGGACCGAACGTCCTCAGCCAAGCTGCCGATTCGGCCATCCGGCAGGTACAGCCCGATGAGTGCAATCCGCGTGGCAGCCGGACAGCCAGTCGCGAGCTCCGCAACCGCGCCTTGCAGGTCCCGTTCGCGAGGAGGCGCGTCCCGTACCAACACGCCGTACAGCCGAACATCGCGGCTGTCACGCAGATAGCGCATGGCTGCCCCCCGGAAGCGCTCACGCCAACCGGCGTCCCTCGATCGCATGGCCAGATACCTCACCGCCTGGTCGCGTAGCGCAACGTCGTCGCGCAAGTCTTCCAGTTGCCGCCGAAGGCCCGACCGACCGCCCATCACATCCGGCGGGTACCTGTCCTGCGCCGATGTCTTTACCTCGCCGAACGCGAAGCGGTCGCCGTCCGGCATTCGGACGAACCCTACGAGATCCGCACCCGGCAGACTCGAACCCGGCCGTCGCACGTCGCGACTCATCGGCCAGGGAAAGAAACAACTGCGTCGATGACTCAGGTAGGTCTCCGCGATTGCCTCACCGACCCGCCAATTCGTAAGGGAACCGTGCCCGGTCGCTCGCTCCACCCGCCGCGCCGACGCCGAGTACGCACCGTCAGACCCAACTCTGATCAGTCGTCCGGTCGGTCCCTGCTCGAGAGCCAGCGCCCCCTCGATACCCGTTATCGAGAACCCGCTCTCCAACAGCGGCGAAAGAGCCTCGCCCACCAGCATCGACCCCGCGTCGTCACGAAGCAGCGCCGCTACCGGCCCTGCCAACGCGCCGTCCAGTTCGTCGGCGGTCCACCGGATGCCGGTTCCGGTGCACGGCTCGGCTCCCAGCTCGTACTCCACCACGCCGCGTGCGACGCCAGCCACCGTCCCGCCGGCGCCGTGCTCCCCGCCGTTCGCCATGCTGTACCCGTTCCTCACGCGCTGCCGAGACGCATGGCCGCGACATCGTAGTACATGAGGAGCTTCTCGTGCCCCTGGATGACCTGCTCCGGAAGTCGCGCCGCCACATCGACGATCGCCCGATAGTCCGGTGTGTCGTGGCTGCGCCTGAAGCCGGCGCGTACGGCCTCCGCCCGGAATCGCCTGGTCTTTCGCCTATTGCTCCTCCGGTATTCCTCGAACTCTCCAAGCAGGATGCGAAGGCGCCTCTTCTCCAGATCGCCTTCCTTCTTCGCATCCGGACTGAACAGGATCTCGAGCCACGGCGTCCGTCCGCTGCTCACGGCAGCGTGAACGTCACCAGCATGTTGCTGCCGGTCGGCGCCTCGAGCTCCGGGGCGTAGGTGCGCAGCCGGTTGCCGACGCCGCCCACCGGCACCGTGAGGTACTGCCGGCCGCCCGCCTCGTAGGTCACCGGGTAACCGCTGATCTGGCTGCCGAGGATCGTCTCCCACAGGACCTCGCCGGTCTCGGCGTCGAAGGCGCGGAAGCGCCGGTTCGAGTCGCCGAAGAAGACGACGTTGCCGGCGGTGGCGAGGGTGGTGCCGGCGTTGGGCGCCCGCTGGCTGTAGCGCCAGACCTCGCGCCCGGTGGAGATGTCGATGGCCCGCACCTCGGTGAGGTCGCCGTTCGGCCCGATGTCGGGGTCGGGAATCGAGAACCGGGGGCCGGTCCCCGAGACGGTCCGGGGATTGAGGGTCTGGTTGAGACAGGAGCGGTTGATGGGAACGTAGAGCAGCCCGGTCACCGGGCTGTACGACCAGGACCACCAGCCCTTCACGTTGTGGCCGCAGATGATGAACTGGTCGCCGGCCTCGCGCGCCACCAGATCCATGTTGATGGTGGTCGTGCCGGTCTCGACGTCGACGTCCGAGATGACGAAGCGCTCGGTGCTGTCGAACGGGAACGGGTCGGCCCAGAGGAACTCTCCCGTCTCGCGGTCGTTGACGAACAGGCCGCCGGGCTCGCCCAGGACCACGACTATCTTGCGCTCCTCGGCGGTGCCGGCCAGGTTCGGGTTGATCCAGCGCACCGCCTCGGGGTCGGGATTGACCACGGTGTCGATGAGGGTGCGCTCCTGCACGAAGTCCTGGTCCCAGTCGTCGCAGGGCAGGTACTGGTAGTACCAGTCGATGGCGCCGGTGTCGGCGTTCATCGCGATGGTCGAGTTGGAGTACAGCTCGCAGGGCGAGCGGTCGCCGACGTCCCAGGTGCCGCGGCGCATGAGGCGCGTATAGGGCAGGGGCACCGCGACGCCCCAGAACACCCGGTTCAGCTCGGGGTCGAAGCTGCCGGGCACGCCCCATGGCGAGACGTGCACGCGGTCGGCCGTCGGCAACGTGCCCCACGTGGCGCCGCCGGGGTCGTCGGCGCCGGCCGCGGTGTAGGTGCGCCAGCGCTCGAGACCGTCGCCGGCGTCGTGGGCGGCGACGAAGCAGCGGGCGTCGAGGCTGGCGGGGCTGCACGTCCGCCCGCTGACCACCATGCCGTTGACGATCGTCGCGCCCGACGAGTGGGTGATGCCGTCGCGGTAGTCGGCCGTCCGCGACTCCCAGGCGAGCTCGCCGGTGCGGGCGTCGACGGCGATGATGTGGGCGTCGGCGGTCAGGTGATAGACGTGGCTGCCGTAGAGGGCGAGGTTGCGCGTGCGGGCCCCGAACTGCGCGTACTCCCGGATGTCGTCCGGCTGCTCGCGCCTGTATTCCCAGATCAGGTCCCCGGTCGTCGCGTCGAGCGCCTGCAGGTGGTCGTAGCCGGGCTGAGCGATGTACATCACGCCGTCGTAGACCAGCGGCCGGATCTCCTGGGCTCCCTCTTCCATCGCCCGCATCCACGCGAGGCGGAGCCCGCCGACGTTGTCGCGGTCGATCTCGTCGAGGGGGCTGAAGGCCTGGAAGTCGTAGGTGCGGTACGCCATCAGCCAGTCCGCGGGGTCCGGGTCGCGGAGCATCTCGTCGGTGATGGGCACGAACTCCCCCGACTGGCCGGCGGCGGCCGGCGGCGGTAGCGCAACGCAGGCCAGCCAACCCAGGCTGGCCAAGACAGCGGCGGATACGAGTCTCGGTTGCGGCATGGTTCTCTCCCTGGTTCGCCGGTTCAGCGGCGGAGCGGCTCGGCACGCCCACGCCGACCATCGTCGACTCGTCCGGCCCTGTTTTCCGGGCAGGCCGACGCCTCGATTCTACGACGACGGCGCCGCCCCGCCGCGGGTTTCGGCGCAACGAGTCGGCGGACCCGGCGAAGGAGGCGATCTCCCGCTGGCCACGCGCGGTTCCGCTCCGCAGCAAGGATGCGATCTCCCGCTGACCACGCGCGGTTCCGCTCCGCAGCAGCGATCTCTCGAAATGCACCCGCAACCGGCACGGCGGGCGTACCGCCCGGAACTCCGGGACCCGGCGGCGGAGGCCCGAGCGCGGCCCGCCGCGACCCGTACGGGAGCTCAGGACGATTCGTGAACGGTCGTCGGACGGCGCAGGGGGTGCCGCCAGCGCAGATCGGCAAAACGGCTGAAATCGGCGTCGGTCGACACGAGCGTGCAACCGTGCTCGATCGCGACCGCGGCATGCTGCGCATCGGCCACCAGCTTGCCGGCGGCCCCGGCGTCGCGGCAGAGCCGTTCGAAGATGGCCATGTGATCGGGACCGGGCCCGACGACGCGGGCGGTGGGCCGGTCGGCCAGCTCGGCGATGAAGGCGAACACCTCGTCGGCCGTCGACGGGCGCTCGAAGATGCGCGCGTTGGTGACGATCCGGACGAGCCCCGCCAGCACCAGGACGGACAGGGCGAACGGCTCGGGGCCGGTCGCCAATCGCGTGAGCCAGGCCGCGTACCGGTCGTGCTCCGAGGTCGAGTCCTCCCGGTGCGCGTAGATCAGCACGTTGACGTCGGGAAGCAGCATCGCCGGGTCCGCGTCAGCAATCGTGGCGACGGAAGCGCCGCTCGTCGCCATCGACGTCGAGGGCGCGCGGCCGGTCCAGATCGATGCCCGGACGGGGTCCGCCGCCGCCGACCGAGACCAGCCGGAACGGCTTCTGCGCCGGCGGCTCGGTACGGATGAGGGCGTCGGTCAACGTATCGGCGATGAACGCGCTCACACTGACGCCGCGGACCGCCGCCGCCCGGCGCACGCGTGCGGCGAGCCGTTCGTCGAGGGAGATCGTCGTGCGCATTGTGCACAGCATAACCGACATGCATCATCGCATCAACGCGATTTGACGGCTCGCATCCGGGGGCGGCACGATCACGGCAATGCATGACGACGAGGTCGAAGGGCAGATTGCCCGGTGGCGGGAGCACCTGCGCCGGCGGCAGGCGATCCACGCGGCCGACGTGGAAGAGCTGGAAGGCCGCCTCCGCGACCAGGTGGCGGCGCTCGTCGGGGCCGGCCTCGCCGCCGACGAGGCGTTCCTCGTCGCCGTCAAGCGGATGGGCAGCCTGGACGCGGTCTCGCACGAGTTCGCCCGCGAGCACGCCGAGCGGTTGTGGAAACAGCTCGTCACGGGACCGGGCGTGACGGGCGCGGCGGCATCCCGCACCTGCCGCGAGACTCTCGTGGTCGTCGGGCTGGCGCTCGCCGCGGCGCTGGCCATCAAGCTGCCGCCGCTCTTCGGGCAGCCTTCCCTGGACCCCGACCAGGAGCTCCCGGAGTTCTACTTCCTGAACCTCGGCCTGTTCGTGCTGCCCCTTCTCACCGGCTATTTCGCGTGGAAGCGCGGGCTCGACCGGGCCGCCTGCCTGTGGCTGGCCCTGCCGTTCGCGGCGGCCGCCGTCCTCGTCAACAGCGCCCCGTTCACGCCGCGCGGACACACCCAGGTGCTGGCCGCCCTGCACCTGCCGATCGCGCTGTGGCTCGCCGTCGGCGTCGCCTACGCCGCCGGCCGGTGGCGCACCGGCGCGGGACGCATGGACTTCGTGCGGTTCTCCGGCGAGCTGTTCATCTACTTCGTGCTCATGGCCCTCGGCGGGGGCGTGCTGACGGTCTTCGCGGGCGGCATCTTCGCGGCCATCGGCGTCGACGTCGAGCGGCTGATCGTGACGTGGATGCTGCCCTGCGGCGCGATGGGGGCGATCATCGTGGGGGCCTGGCTGGTCGAGGCGAAGCAGAGCGTCGTCGAGAACATGGCGCCGGTCCTGACCCGCGTGTTCACGCCGCTGTTCACGGCGCTGCTGCTCGCCTTCCTCGTGACGATGGCGTGGACGGGCCGCGGCATCGACATGGACCGGGAGGTGCTGATCGGCTTCGACCTGCTGCTCGCGGTGGTCCTCGGCCTCCTGCTCTACGCGGTGTCGGCGCGCGACCCGCAGGCCCCGCCGGGCCTCTTCGACGGGGTGCTGGTGGTGCTGGTGGCGAGCGCCCTCCTCGCCGACGCGGTGGCCCTGGCCGCCATCGCCGCCCGCATCTCGGAGTTCGGCTTCAGCCCCAACCGGGTGGCGGCGCTCGGCGAGAACCTCGTCCTCCTCGTCAACCTCGCGTGGTCGCTGTGGCTGTACGCGCGGTTCCTCGCCGGACGCGGCCCGTTCGCGGCCGTCGAGGGCTGGCAGACCGCGTACCTGCCGGTCTACGCGGTGTGGGCGGCCGTCGTCGTGGTGGTCTTCCCGCCGCTCTTCGGCTACCAGTGAGGTATAGTCCACCCGGCGGGCGAGTCGGCCGCCCCCCGAGCTCCTGCAGGTTGGCCGGCGGTCGAACGGAGCCGCGGTCGACGCTCTCGGGGCCGGGAGTCTGCGCCCGGAACCATGCAGGCTCCCGGCGGCATTGGTCGGGCGTCAATCCTTGCGCCGCGGAGGTTGCGCCCGGCGAGCCGCCAACACGACCGAAGGTCGCGCGGCGATGCCCTCCGGACCCGGGCGGACATGATGGCGCTGGCGGACATGATGGCTCTCGCGGTCGGGCTCGGCATCCTGGTGGCGGCGCTGTACCTGGTCGTCGCGCGACGGCGGCAACCGCGGGACATCCGCCAGCGGATCTACCGCCGGCAGGACGGACGCTGCCGCGACTGCGGGCAGGCGATGGAGGAAGGGTGGCTCAAGCTGGACGAGCCGCCCGGCGGCGAGCCGGAGCTCGTCTGCTCCGTCTGCCACATGACTCGGCACGCCTGACGAATTCCCGCGCTACGGGATCGGGGCGAAGGGCACCGCCGGCTCGCGCACGCCGGGATGTCCGGCCTCGATGCGCTGCCGCGAGACGAGCGCGGCCGCCTCGAGGGCCAGCTCCTCGTCGGCCCGGCCCGCGTGGAGCAGGTTCACCATGGCGTGGTTACCCTCGTGGCAGGCGTACTCGAAGAGGGTCACGTCGGGGGCGGACCGCTGCATGGGAATCGCGACCGTGTACGGCGCCGCGAAGGTCTCCGGGTCCTCGACCGTCACCCGGTAGTCGATGGTATTGGCGTCGACGAGGGTGAACCGCTCGACGAGGGTCAGGGTCTCGCCCGACATGCGCGGGCCGGTCGGGGTGACGTGCGACGGCTGGTAGTCGCCGCCGTCGAGCTTGCCGTTGAAGTGGCGGGTCTCGACGACGAGGGTGTCGCCCTCCCAGTACCCGCGCGCGTCGCCCAGCCACTGGCGGATGTCGTCGTCGGCGTGCGGCCGCCCGTCGAGGGGCACGATGCGCGCCTCGTGGATCATCTCCATCAGCAGCACGAAGTGATCGGGGGTCTGGAAGATCTGGTAGTTGGCGTTGTACAGGGTCGGGATCATCGCCGTCGGCAGCGTCCGCGAGATGCAGCGCTCCCAGTTGTTCCGGTCGAGCCACGAGTCGGCCTCGCCGCGGCCCTCCCGCGCCGCCTCGCGCGCGATCAGCCGCTCGACGCCCTGCTCGGTCATGCGGATGCGGCCGTCCGGCGGGTCCACGATCAGCGCCTCGCGGTCGATGCGGCCCGCCTGCTCGAGCCAGCCGGCACCGGTGCCGCCGGTCGCCTCGATCACCGCCCGTTGCGCGCGCCGGCTCAGCGCCCATTCCTCTTCCGTCAACCGTTCGAGCGGCGTCGTCGTCGAGTTGTTCCACAGCCCCTGCAGGTCCGGGGCTCCCCACGGCGTCCGGGGGATCGCCGAGCCGTCCGACTCGATGCGTTCCGGGACCCACTGCCCGGCGGCGGGCGCGACGGCCGCCAGGTTCGCGAGCCAAATTGCGCCGACGACGGCAACCCACCGTATCTTCATCCGTGACCTCCGAAGCCCCCGATTCGTGAACCGCGGCGTCAACCCGCGTTTCCCGCCGCAAACCGCGGTTGCAGACGCCCCTGCGTCCCAACCAACCTTACCAGCAACTCGCCGGCAGTCCGCACCGTCCTGGCCCGCCCGTCGTCGCCTCCGGCTCCGCCGGGCGCCCAACCAACCCGCCAGACCGGGAGTCCGCGCCGTTCTACGGCGCAGACTCCTGCCGCCTCGGCAGGCGTTCGGCGAGCAGCGTCCGCAACTCGACGATTCCCTGTTCCACGTGCCGGAGTCGCTCGTCCAACGCATCGAAACGTGGACTCAGCTTGTCACGTCCCTGCCACCACAAGGCAACGAACCCCACCACCAACGTCGTGACGACCGCCATCGCGTCAGGAGTCATCGTATCCTCCTCCTCTGCCATCATTATAGGCAAGAAAAATCGGCTCGAACCGCTCCCGGTGCGGTGGAAACCGCGGTTGCGCCCGGCACCCGCGGTCAGGACGCCTCGGACTGCGGCGCCGACCGCGGCGAGCGCGGCCCCCGGTCCTTGTACTCGGGCCAAGGCACCCACCCCGACCGGGTCCGGAAGCCCCACTGGCGTATCCGCCGGCCGCGCACCACGACCGTCACGGGTCGCCGGGCCGGGTCGATCTCCAACCTATGCAACCACCGTGCCGGACGGAACCGGACCGCTCCCGGCGGGTGCCACCGACGGACCGGGGCCCCGCCGGCCCCGGGCGTATGCTCCCAGTACCCGGCGCGAAGGATAAAGGTCACGAACCACCACGGGTGGTCGTGTAGCGAGTCGTCGTCGCTGGCGTGGAACCAGTGGACGTAGACGCCGAACCAGCGGCAGGAGACCACCCGCAGCCGGCGCAGGTACAGCTCGCCCTCGTGCCGGCGGATCGACTCCCACTCCCAGATCCGGAATCGCCCCGGTTCCGATTCCATCACGACGGCGGCCGGCCTCCGTTCCTCAGCGGCGCGTGCCCCTCGACGTCCCCGGCAGCTAGCGGCGCGTCCCCTCGACGTCGGTGCGGACGCTGAACAGCGTCTTGCCCGCGGTGACGTACAACGTGCGCAGGTCCGGCCCCCCGAAGGCGGCGTTGGTGATGGTGTCCTCCGGCACCGGGATGTGCTCGAGCAGCTCGCCGGCCGGCGAGAACACGTGGACGCCGGCCACCGTGTCGAGCGTCTCGCTCGTCCCCCGGGTGCGGTTCAGCCCCGCCGCCACGTAGAGGTTGCCGGCGCTGTCGATGGTCATGCCGTCGCCGCTGCGGCCCGGCAGGAAGTCGTGGAAGATGCGCATGTTGCCGACGGTGCCCTCGGGGCTCAGGTCGTAGGCCCGGATCAGGCGCGGGCCGCCCTCGGCCTGCTCGGTCTCGATGACGTACAGCGTGGTGTCGTCGGGCGAGATGACGATGCCGTTGGGACGCATCACCTCCGGCTCGGTGAGGATGCGCGCGACGGCGCCGTCCGGGTCGATGCGGTACACCCCGTGCACGCCGGTCTGGTTCTCGGTGGGGCTCGGGCCCGGCCGGTCGGTGAAGTAGATGCGCCCCTGCCCGTCGATGGTCAGGTCGTTGGGCTGGTGCAGCTCCTTCCCCTCGAACGAGTCGGCCAGCACCTCGACCTCGCCCGTCGCCAGGTCGGTGCGGGTGATGCGCGGCAGGCCGGTCTCGCCGTCCCCGCCCTCGCACGCGAGCAGGCGCCACTGGCTGTCGAAGATCAGCCCGTTGGCCCGGTTGCTGGGTTGGCGGAACGTCGTGAGCTGGCCGTCGGCCGACCACCGCATGATGCGGTTGTTGCCGAGGTCGGTGAAGTAGACCGAGCCGTCCTCGGCCGCCGTCGGGCCCTCGGTGAACGCCACGGTGGTCTCGACCATGAGCTCCCGTGCCGGCGCCGCGTCGCCCGCGGCGACCTCCGAGGCCGCGGGCGCGGCCCCGCCGCTCAGGGCGCCCTCCAGGCCGGCCACGCTGTCCTGCAGGTCCGCGATGCTCTCGGCGGTGGCCGCCTGCTGGGTCTCCAGGCTCTCCAGCACCCGCAGCACGTGGGCGGTCCCCACGAACTGCGGCTCGGAGCCGCCGCACGCGGACAGGACTGGCGTCAGGACCGCGATCGCGGCGATGGCAGATCTCTTCATCTGGGTGCTCCCGGTCTGGCAGCCCGCGGCGAAGTCCCCGCCGCGTTCGAGCGGCGGCGCCCCCCGGCTGCGTTGCTCCTCGGTGGAATGTGCCCGGTTGTTCCTCTCTCGTCACGCCCTGGCCGAGCGGGCGCCTCGGCTCCTGCCGGCGCCCCTCCGAACGCGGTGCGACGCGGGATTCGCCACGGGCGGTCGATGTGCCCGGTATTCCCCTCTCGCCACGCCTTGGCCGAGCGGGCGCCTCCGCTCCTGCCGCCGCCCCTCCGAACGCGGTGCGACGCGGGATTCGCCACGGGCGGGCGAATGTGCCCGGTATTCCCCTCTCGCCACGCCTTGGCCGAGCGGGCGCCTCCGATCCTGCCGCCGCCCCTCCGGGGCGCGGTGCGACGCGGGATTCGCCACGGGCGGCCGAAGTGAAGTCGCCCGCCTACTCCGGCAGCCGGAACGCGATCAACTCAGGCGGGCGCCCGCCGACAATGTGAAGTCGCCCGCCCCTACTCCGGCAGCCGGAACGCGATCAGCTCGGGCGGGCGCCCCCCGATCGTCACCGCGATGTACTGGCGACCGTCGACCATGTAGGTCATGGGCGTCCCCAGGGCCCCGGTGGGCAGATCCACCGAGCCGAGCTCCTCCCCGGTCTCCTTCGACCGCGCCACGAGGCGCGGCCCGCCGTCGCTCCCCCCGGCCGAAAGGGCGCTGACGACCAGGGTCTTCGTGAGCACCGGGCCGCCCACCCCGTCGCCGCCCAGGGGCGGCAGGTTGAGGTCGCGCAGCCTCGGGTGGTTGCGGTAGCGGTCGCCGTTGCCGAGCGGCTGCATCCACACGTGGTCGCCGGTGTTCATGTCGATGGCGGTCATCCGCGAGTACGGCGGCTTGAGCAGGGGCAGCCCCTGCGGCATGAGGTTGCCGCTCCGCGAGGGCCCCAGGCCGCGGGTCATCCGTTCCCCCTCGGGGGCGCCGTGGGTGTAGGCCACGGTGGCGCCGAGGGCCGGATCCGGCTCGTACATCGTGATGACCACCGCCTGGTTCCTCGACGGCACGTAGAGCATGCCGGTCTCGGGGTCGATGGCGGCCCCCGCCCAGGTCGCCGCCCCGCCGTCCGGCGGGCGCATCAGGGTGCCCTGCCAGCCCCCCTCCTCCCGCCGCGAGATGGGCGTGAAGAGGGGCCCGAGCCGGTACGGCTGCACCACCTCGATGGCCGTCTCGCGGAGCTCGGGGGTGAAGTCGACGAGGTCGTCGATGGTCACGCCCTGGTACTCGAACGGGGCCGGTCGGGTGGGAAACGGCTGGGTCGGCGAGACGTACTCGCCGGGCATGTTCGTCTCCGTCGGCACCGGGCGCTCCTCGATGGGCCAGACGGGCTCGCCCGTCACCCGGTCGAACGTGTACACGAAGCCCTGCTTGCTGACCTGCACCAGGGCCTTGACGTCGCGCCCGTCCACGGTGACGTCCACGAGGTTGGGATGGGTCGGAAAGTCGTAGTCCCACAGGCCGTGGTGCACCGCCTGGAAGTGCCAGACCCGGTCTCCGGTCTCGACGTCGACGGCGATGATGGTCTCCGAGAACAGGTTGTCGCCGGGCCGGTCGGCGCCGGAGTAGTCGTTGGTGGTGGTGCCGGTCGGCAGGTAGACGTGCCCCAGTTCGTTGTCGCCGGCCAGCATCGACCACACGTTGGCGTTGCCCGAGTACCGCCAGGACTCGTTCAGCCACGTGTCGGCCCCGAACTCGTCGGCGCTGTTCGGCACGGTGTGGAAGTCCCAGGCGTGGTCCCCGGTCCTGACGTCCCAGGCCCGCACCCAGCCCGGCACCGCCTCCTTGGTGATGCGCCGGTCGGCGACCTGCGAGCCGTGGATGACCCGGTCGCGCACCACGATGGGGGGCGAGTGGATGCCGTAGAGCATCGCGTTCAGGTAGTCGCGCTCCTCCCGGTCGGCCCGCGGCAGGCCGACCATCGCGTCGACGATGCCGCTGCCGTCGGGGCCGAAGTCGGGGCAGGGCCGCCCGGTGCCGGCGTCGACGCAGACCAGGTAGCCGGCCCCGGTGCCCCAGAAGATGCGCTCGTCGCCCTCGCCGTCGGTCCAGTAGGCCACCCCCCGCTGCCGGAACGTGCCGGTCATCGGGGTGGTCCCCTCCTCGTAGCTCTTCGGGTTGAAGACCCACAGCGTCTGGCCGGTCACGGCGTCGACGGCCACGCCCTGCGATATCGCGGTGTTGAAATAGAGCACCCCGCCGACCATCAGCGGCGTCGCCTGCATGCCGCCCGGGCGCGGGGGGTGCCCCCGCCGGTAGAGGTTGGGGTTGTCCTCCTCGAGCGAGGCGACGATGGTCTCGAGCGGCGCCCACCACTCGCTGCCGTCGGGCATCGTGCGGCTGACCATGGCGTCGACCGACTCCCAGCGCCACGCGATCTCCAGATCGCCGAAGTTGGCGGCGTCGATCTGGTCGAGCGGCGAGTACTTCTGGCCGGCGATGTTGCCCGCATAGCTCCGCCACTCGCCGTTCTCGGTGCCATAGGTCTGCCACGGGCCGTCCTGCGCCCGAACGGGCCCGGCGGGCCACACCAGCAGGAGCCCGACGAGCCCGGCCGCGAGACGTGTCGGCGTCTTCGCCATCGACTGAACCTCCCTCGACTCTTCCCGGATCCGAAACCGCCAGATTATACCCAGGAGCCGGCACGTGTGGCCCGGAGACGCCTCACGACCCGGAGGCGACGCCTCGCGCGCGGGGCCG
>JAJEFC010000011.1 GCA_022820675.1 Vicinamibacteria bacterium
TCGAGCCCCGCGATGCGGCCGACGAGGAGGCGCGCCGCCCGGTCGTCCTGCATGAGGTACTTGAAGGCGGCGTCGTAGATCGGGTTGGCGATCTCCATACCGGTATTTCAACCCCGGCCGCCGCGCCGGGTCAACCGCCGGGGGAAGGCGGGCCGTCTCCGGCGACCCGAAAGGCCGCGGCCCGCCGGCAACCGCCGCCGCGCGGCGGGCCGCGAACCTGCTCCCGGCGGCCATCGCCGTCGCAGCGTGCGCGCCGACCCGCGTCGGGATATGCCGAAGGCATGAACTTCGTGACCGACAATGCGGACGCTGCGGGGAACGTCGTCGTCATCGAGCTCGACACGGGCCTCTTCGTCGTGCTGGCGCACCTCCGGCAGGGGACGCTCCGGGTCGGCGAAGGCGACCGGGTCGGGAAGGGCGACCCGCTGGCCCTGGTCGGCAACTCGGGGAACACGACCCTGCCGCACCTTCATCTCCAGGTGCAGACCCACGTCGACCTCTGGAATCCCGACAACCGGTCGGTGCCTTTTGCGTTCGAGCCCGCCGGCCGCGTCCTCGCCCGCAACGACCGCGTCGACGGCGGCTCCTGAACGACCGAATCCCCGGAAGGGCCGCCCGCGGGGCCCAGGCGCCGTCAGCGCCCGAGCTGGCGATGCCAGGCGACGAACGCGACCTCGAAGGCACGCGCCAGGGTCCCGAACGCGCCCCACGTTTCGAAGGCGGCCGGCAGCCGGAAGCTCGCCGCCGCCTCCGCCGGCGGCTGCCCCTCCTCGAACGACCGCCGGCCCTCGGCCTCGATCGCGTCGAGCAACGCCCTGTACTCGTCCAGGCCGTCCGCGTCGGGGAGCGGCCCGTGCCCGGGCACCATCGTCGCGGTGCGGCCGGCGAGCATGGCGTCGACGGTCCGGTCGAGGTCGATCGGCGTCGCGTGGACGTAGTTGGGCACGAGGCCGGTCCACAGCAGGTCGCCGCAGAACGTGACGTCGTCGACGGTGGCGATGATGTCGCTGGCGGTGTGGCCGGCGTACGGCGTGATGGCCACCTGCCGGCCGCCGAGATCGATGGTGGTCGGGCCGTCGGCCGCGACGAGGGCGGCGGCCTCGAGCATGTCGCGCGCCTCGTTCCCGTCCTCGGCCAGGACGGTGTCGCGCGTCGACGCGGTCGCCCACACCGTGGGGCGCTCGCCGGGCGCGCCGAAGCCGCTCAGCCCGCCGTGATGGTCGCCGTGGCGGTGGCTGATGACGACGTCGGTCGCCGGCCGCCCGGCCAGGGCCCGCGCCTGCTCGGCCACCCACGCCGCGCCGTCGGCCGAGCCGAATGCCTCGAACACGAGCACCCGATCGCGGCCGGCGATGATGCCGCCATTGCAGAGGGTGGCGAACGAGGTACGGTCGTCGGGACTCGGCGTGGAGACCACGGCCCAGACGCCGTCGCCGACGGCGTCGATTCTCGCCCATACCTCACGGGCGGCCGGGGCCGCCTGCGCGCGCGCGAGCCCGCGCCGGCCGGCCGCGAGCCAGGCCGCGGCGCCGAGAAAGCCACGAAGAACATTGCGTCTCGTCATGTGTCCGCTCCCTTGGGAGGCACTTGGCGACTGCCGGAGACAGGGCGCCGGTACTCCTGGACGCCAGGCCGGTCCGCGCTCGGCTGGCGCGGCGGCCAGGACTGGCCCGACCATATCCACACGAAAGACGGATCGTCAAGCTGGCGCGGACACGCCGGCGCGCACCGCCGGCAGGCCGACCGGAGCGCCTGAAGTGATGCGCGACTACTCGGCCCGCGGCGTCGTCATGGGATCGCGCACGCTCGCGGCCCGGCAAGCGCCGAGTCGCGCTCTTCCGAGAAGCTCAGCCCTGCAACCCTCTCATCGGCGCAAGGCCGGCGGCACGGCCCGCGGGAATCATGGCGGCGACGAGCGCACACCCGGCGACCGAGCCGGCGGCGACGGCGAGGGAGAAGGGGTCCCAGAACGACACGCCGTGGAGTCGCGCCGCCATGAAGCGGGCGGCGACGACCGCAAGGGGCAGGCCGAGAACGAGACCCATCGCCAGGCGCTGAAACGCCTGCCGCAGCACCAGCGCGATCACCTCGACGCGATTCGCGCCGAGGGCCATCCGGATGCCGATCTCCTTCGTCCGCTGCGCGACCATCCAGGCCGTGACCCCGTACACGCCGACCCCGGCCAACACCAGGGAGACGATCCCGAACAGCCCCGCCAGGCTCGCGACGGCGCGCTCGCGGGAGAACGACCGATCGACCTGCTGCCGCAAGGTCCCGACGCTCGTGATCGCCAGGTTGGGGTCGGCGTCCGCCAGCGTCCTCCTCAACATGGGCTCGAGGCTGCCGAGGGGGGAATCGGCAACCACGAGCGCGCCCTGGACGAGGTGGGAGAGCCGTTCGACCATCCTCCGGTAGTCGGTGGCGTAATCGACACGCTGAGCGAGGGGAACGAAGAACATCGGACCCGGCGGTCCATACCGTGCCGAGCTCGCAAGCCTCGCGTCGCCCACGACGCCGACGATGCGGTAGGTACCGGCGCTCTCGGGCCCGTCGACGCCGAACTGCCGGCCGAGCGGGTCTTCACCCGCCGCGAAGAAGCGCCTCACGAACGCCTCGGTCACGATGGCCGCCGGCTCGTTCATCTCGTCGTCCGCCGTCGTGAACCAGCGTCCTCCAACGAGCGCAACGCCCAGGTTCTGAAGGTAATCGGCGCTGACGCGGTTCCACGACGCCTCCGATTCGCCGGCGGCGTTCGGCGGTCGGCCGGCGACGACGACCGACTCGCCCCAGTTGCCGGCGAGCGGGTTGTATAGCGCCAGCCCGGCCCCGCGCACGCCGGGAAGACCGGTGAGCCGTTGCTCGATATCGCGATAGAGCGCCGACAGTCGCTGCGCGGTGTAGGTGGACGGCAGGCGCTTCATGCCGATCAGCACGCGTCCCGGCACGTCGTAGCCGAGGTCCTGGCGCTGGAGGTTCACGAGACTGCGCCCGAGCATCGTGGAGCCGGCGACGACCGCGACGGCAAGCGACGCCTGAACGACCAGCAGGACCGTGCGCGCGCGGAAGGAGCCGCCGACGCTGCGTCCGGAGCCGCGCAGGGCATCGATGGGATCCGTCCGGGCCGCGAGCCACGCGGGCGCGACCCCCGCCAGGACGCCCGTCACGAGCGACAGCCCCGCCACGAACGACAGCGTGACGAGCGACGGCGTCGTCGCGATCGGCACGACCGACGAGTCCTGGAGAGCGAGCGCGACCAGCAGGCGCGTGGCGCCGGCGGAGACGAGCAGCCCGACCGCCCCACCGGCCGCCGCGAGCAGGACGCTCTCGGCCAGGGCTTCCACGACGACCTGCCGGCGGGTTGCGCCGACCGCGAGCCGCATGGCCGTCTGCTCCCGGCGCGCAACCGCGCGGGCCAGCAGGAGATTCGCGACGTTCGCGCACGCGATGACCAGCACGAGCCCGCAGATGGCGAGCAGGATCCGCAGGCCGGGTCCGTATCGTTCCTTCAGCGAGATGCCCGCGAGGCCGATGCCCGAGCCGGCGGGCACGACCCGGATCGTCTGGTTGGGGAGCTCGCGGACGATGTCCGGCATCAGGTTGGCCGGGTAGTCGGCCTCGAACCGGATCCACTGCCGCAGGATGCCGGTCAGCCGGGGAGCCACTCCCGCGACGGAGGCATCGTCCCGGAGACGTCCGATGACGAACAGCCAGGGCGAGGTGGACTGCCGCAACAGGGAGCCCTCGCCGGCAATCGTCGGCTCGTGCTGCAGCGGGATCCAGAGGTCGGGGGGAAACGCGCGGACGGTCTCGCCGAAGAACCCCGGCGCCGCCACCCCGATGACCGTGAACGGGCGGCCTTCCACCACGAGCGTCGAGCCGACCACCGACGGGTCCGCCCCGTAGTCGCCCTGCCACGTGCGATGGCTCAGCACGACGCCCGGCGGCGCCGACGGCCGGTCGTCGTCGGCCGCGAACACCCGGCCGCTCGACGCACCGACACCGAGCGTGGAGAAGTACGTTCCCGTGACGTAGCCCGCGCGCAGGGGCCTGGCGGCGGCGTCTTCCGCGCCCTGCCGGCGAACGCCCAGCAGCGAGCCGCCCCAGTCGAACGCGGTGATGTCCTCGAACTCCGCCGCCCCCGCCTGCAGCCGCTCGTACAGCGGAAACGGGAACACGCCCCAGCGGCCGTGCCGGCCCGTGACGGTGGTGTCATCCCCGTCCCCGATCCGGTACAGCCGTCCCGGGTCCGGCACCGGCAGCGGCTGGAGCATGACGCTGTCGATGAGCGTGAAGATCGCAGTCGTCCCGCCGATGCCGAGCGCGAAGGTGACCACCGCCGCCGCCGTGAACGCGCGCGACGCCCGGAGCCTCCGGCAACCATGGCGCAGGTGCCGGCGGACACCGTCGGCGACGGGAGAATGCCGGATGCCCATCACGCCACGCCCACGTCGCGCAACGCCGGCTCGACGGCGACCGGGACGCGCTTCCAGTTGCCCTCACGCCACGCCCACGTCGCGCAACGCCAGCTCGATGGCGACCGAGACGCGCTTCCAGTTGCGGGCCTCCTCCTCGGTATGCCGGCGCCCGGCCGAGGTCAGCTCGTAGAACTTCGCCTTCCGGTTGGTCTCCGAACGCCCCCACTCGGCCGTCAGCCACCCCTTCTGCTCGAGCCGGTGCAGGGCGGGGAAGAGCGATCCCGGACTGACGCGGAAGGCTCCCTCCGTGATCTGCTCGACCCGGCGCGCGATGCCGAGCCCGTGGTTCGATCCCGTCATGAGCGCGCGGAGAATCAGTAGATCGAGGGTGCCGCGCATGAGGTCGGTGCGGGCCATGCGAAGCTGCTCCCGGTGTCCCGGCCGTGAAGGTCGCGAAAGCCATGATCTCGGCCAGCGACGGTAAACACAGGGGTAGTGCCGCGCAGAATCGTTCCACGAACTTGCGGTTCGGGACAGTGGGGAACGACCTGTCGAGTTTCGGCAAGTCTAGCCTGATTCTATAGATTGTCAATAGATCGCATGCCCGTGCAGGGCCGCCGTGCGCGACGGTGCGATTTTCCTTGACCGGGAGGCACCAAGAGGACAAGACTGTTGGCCTTTCGTCGACAGCGCAAGAATCAGGGCTGCGGCCCCTCACCGGGGCGCGCAGAGAGTAGGGAGCGTGAGCGCGCCATGCCGCCGCCGCCGCGTCTCGCTCGCCTTGTCTCGTCACTGTCCGGCCCCGCCGGCAGGGGGTGCCGGCCTGCTTGGCGCTCGTCTCGCCCGCCTTTCCCCTCCAGTGTCCGCTTCGCCGGCCCGTGCTCCGCGCGGGCGCGGGCTTCCGCGCGGCCGCTCCGCCGTCGGCGAGAGTCGGCGGCCAACGTGTCCGGCCCGGGGCTTTTCGCTTGGGGAGAATCCGCTCGGAGAAAGGAGTCCAATCCGCACAAGACGCCGGCTCACGTCGACCGACGGTTCGTCTCACCGGCTCCATGAAGGGAGAGGAAAATGGCAACCAGAGTCATCGTCGGCTTGACCGTCCTCGTCGCCATCGTGCTGGCCGTGGCGCCCGACGCGAACGCAGGCAACGGCCTGACGATCGTGCTGGTCCTTCTCGGCCTGGCCTATCCCGTGGTGGCGATAAACGCCGAGGACGCGACGGGGTTCCTGGTCTTCGTCCTGGCCGTCGGCGCCGCCGCCGGGGCGGACGTGCTCAGCAACATCCCGGCCATCGGCACCTATCTGGACGGCATCGTCGACGGCATGTCGACGTCCTTGTACGCGGCCATTGCCAGCGTCCTGGCGGTCAGGGCGACGAACCGGATCAAGGGCTGAGGCACGGCCCGAGGCGGGCCTACCCGGCCGCCGCCTTGACGGGTTCGACGCGGCGCGACGCCGGCCGGACCCTCTGCGGGCCGGCGTCGCGAGAGGACGGGCCGGGAGCTCAGTACTTCGGCAGGGTCGGGTCGATGCGGTCGATCCAGGCGAGGATGCCGCCCTCCAGGTTGCGCGCCCCCGCGTAGCCGGCCCCGTGCAGCAGCCGCACCGCCTTGCCGCTGCGGACGCCCGACTTGCAGTGCACGATGATGTCGTCGCGCCCTTCGAGCTCGGGCAGGCGGGACGGCAGCTCGCCGAGGGGAATGAGCACCGAGCCGGGGATGCGGCAGATCTCGAACTCGCGCGTCTCCCGCACGTCGAGGAGGAGGAATCCGTCGTTGCGGTCGATGCGCGCCTTCAGCTCCTCGACCGTCGCGGCGCCGGCCGCCACCGGGTCGGCCGCGGCCGGCGACGGCTCGGCCTCGACCGCCGGCACCCCGCAGAACTGCTCGTAGTCGATCAGCTCGGTCACCGTCGGGTGGTCGCCGCAGACGGGGCAGTCGGGGTCCTTCCGCACCGTCAGCTCGCGGAACCGCATCTTCAGCGCGTCGAACAGGAGGAACCGCCCCACCAGCGGCTCGCCGGCGCCCAGGATGAGCTTGACCGCCTCGGTCGCCTGCAGCGTCCCGACCACGCCCGGCAGGATGCCCAGCACCCCGCCCTCGGCGCAGCTCGGCACGAGGCCCGGCGGCGGCGGCTCGGGGAACATGCACCGGTAGCAAGGCCCGTCCGCCGTCGCGAACACCGACGCCTGGCCCTCGAAGCGGAAGATGCTGCCGTACACGTTCGGCTTGCCGGAGAGCACGCAGGCGTCGTTGACGAGGTACCGCGTGGGGAAGTTGTCGGTGCCGTCGACCACGAAGTCGTAGTCGGCGAAGAGGGCGAGGGCGTTCGCGGACGACAGGGCGAGCTCGTGCGTGACCACCTCGACCTCGGGGTTGAGGGCGTTCAGCCGCGACTTTGCCGAGTCCAGCTTGGACCGCCCCACGTCGGGGGTGCCGTGGATGATCTGCCGCTGCAGGTTGCTGAAGTCGACGGCGTCGAAGTCGACGATGCCGAGGGTGCCGACGCCGGCCGCCGCCAAGTAGAGGGCGACCGGCGAGCCGAGGCCGCCGGCGCCGATGCACAGGGCCCGCGCCGCCTTCAGCTTCTGCTGCCCTTCCATGCCGACTTCCGGCATGATGAGGTGCCGGCTGTAGCGGGCCACCTCGTCGTTGGTCAGCGCCGGCAACGTCGCCGCCACGGTCACGACGCCCTCCCGCCGGCCACCGAGGGAATGATGCTGACGGTGTCGTCCGCGGTCACCGGCGTCTTCTCCTTGTCGAGGTAGCGGATGTCGTCGTCGTTGACGTAGATGTTGACGAAGCTCCGCAGCGACCCGTCCGCGGCATACAGGTGCTGGCGCAGGCCGGTGTAGCGCGCGGTCATGTTGGCGAGCAGCTCGCCGACCGTCTGCCCGTCGGCCTCGACGACGTCCTGCTTGTCGGTGAAACCGCGCAAGGGAGTGGGAATCAGGATCCTGGTGGCCATGGTGTCTCGTCGCGCTCGTTCAGTTGATTCTGGTCCGCGGTTTCGATGACGACCGCTTCCTCGTCGAAGCTCGATCGGTCGTCGCGTAGCCTCCACGACGTCAGGGCGCCGGGCTCGCGGTTCGCCACCGCCACGATGACGTAGGCGAACGCCGGCCAGGCGTGGTCGAGGTCGACCGGCGACGGCCGCGCCGGCCCGTCAGGGTGCGAGTGGTAGAACCCGACCAGCTCCCCTCCGCGCTCCGCCGCCCTGCGCTCGGCCGCCCGGTAGTCGACGGGCCGCACGAGAAACCGCCGGCGCGGACCTTCCGCGGTGGCGTTCGGCAACGCGAGCGCCTCCGTCACGACCCCGGCGCGCCCGATGAGGGCGCCGCAGCACTCGTGCGGATACGCGTCCCGACCGTGCCGGCGGATGCCGGCGTCGGCCGCCGCCCGAATGGTCAGCATGACCGGTGCTACTCGGAGTCGGTGGCGTAGCCCTTCTCGCGCCACGCCAGGGTGCCGCCGTTGATGCTCCGCACGTTGCGATAGCCGAGCGACTTCAGGAACAGCAGGCCCGACAGCGAGGCATTGCCGCGCTGGCACACGCTCAGCACCGGGGCGTCGAAGTCGCGGGGCAGCACCGCCAGGTACTCGGCGTTCTCGCCCAGCTCGGCCAGCGGGATGTTGATGGCGCCCGGAATGTGCGCCTCGTCGTACTGGCCCGCCGGCCGCACGTCGAGGACGAACGGCTTCTCCCGCCGCCACTGCTCGTGGGCGTCGTCGACGTCGATGGTCAGCTCCGGATTGCCGCGCACGTTCTCGCGCATGCGCTCGAGCAGCGGGTTGGGCCCGGCGCCGTTGCCGGCCTGCGCCCCCCGCGCGAGCTGCGGCAGGTGCTTGACGACCGACGAGGCGTACTTGAAGGCGCTGTCGGGGAAGATGACGACGACGACGTTGCCCGGCTCGTCGGGCACCGTCGCGAACGCGCCGGCGAGGGCCATGGCGGAGCTGGGCCCGGCGGTGATGCTCTCCTCCCGGTTCAGCCGCAGGCACAGATCGAACGCCTGCTGGTTCGCGACCTCGACCTGCGCATCGTACTCGTCGGGGCGGTAGAGCTGCGTCTGCTGGAGCTGCCGCAGGCTGCGCACCCCCGGGATGTCGTGCCCCTCGGTCGGATAGACGCCCACCACCTGCACGCCCGCCCGCTGCTCCTTCAGGAACCGCCCCGTGCCGGTGATGGTGCCGCACGTGCCCAGCCCGGCCACGAAGTGGGTGACCGCGCCCGCGGTCTGACGCCAGATCTCGGGCCCCGTCGTCTTGTAGTGCGCCTCGGGGTTGGCCTCGTTCACATACTGGTTCAGCATGTGGAAGTCCGGCCGCCCGCCGATCTCGGTCGCCTTGGCGATCGCCCCCTCCGGGGCCCCGGGAGCCGGGCACAGCGTGTCCTGCAGCTCCATCACGTCGGCCCCGAAGAACCGCAGCATCGTGCGCTTCTCCAGGGGAATCTCGCTCGACAGCGGGGTGGTCAGCGAATAGCCCCTGGCGTTGGCGATCATCGCCAGGGCCATGCCGGTGTTGCCGGACGTCGGCTCGACGAGCTTCTGGCCGGCGTGCACGGTTCCCCGCTCCTCGCCGTCCGAGACGAGGTTGGCGGCGACCCGGTCCTTGACGGCCCCGAACGGGTTGTACCACTCGAGCTTCGCGTACACCTGCGTGTGCTCGAACGGGGCCACCCGGTTCAGGCGCACGAGCGGCGTCGGATTGTCGGCGTCGCACTGCAGACCGAGAATCGAGTCGTAGACGCGAAGCGCGTGATCGTTCATGACTGTCGCTCAATCCGGCGAGCCCGCAACCGTTACATGTTAATTCGGCCCCGACCGGGCTTCAAGTCCGGCGCCCCGCCGCCGCCCGGCGCCGCGGCGGCCTGTCGAGTCGAGCCCTCGACGCCCCTCGACCGTCATCCCCGCATCGCTGTAGTACACTGTCACCACCGGGTCGGGCGATCGAGAATCGGGAGGCTTCAGGTGAAGAAGTGGAACTTGGACACGATCGCCAAAGTGGGGACGGCCAGCGTCAGCTTCGTGACACTGGCCCTGCTGGTCGCCGGCTTCTTCGTCGGGATTGCCACCGATGGCGATCTCGACAACGTCGAAGCCAGTCTCAGGGAGGATCTCGCCCAGGTCGAGACTGCTCTGGAGGAGGACATCGCTCAGGTCGAGGCTGCCCTCAAGGAGGCCGAGGCCGCCCTCAAGGAGGATCTCGCCCAAGTCGCTACCCGCATAGCAGAGTCGGAGGCCCGGATCTTCGCCGCCCTGGAGAGCCTGCGGGCCGAGATGCGCGCCATCAACACTCGCATCGACAGGCACCTGGAAGGGCACGCGGAGTGACGCCGCCTCCGCCTGCCTCGCTCGACGGCCTCGATCCGGCCATGCGGAGCGCCGCCCGGGGGTCTGCGCCGTAGAACGGTGCAGAGTCCCGGCAGGGGTGGTCGGGCGCTCAGCGGAGCCGCGGGCGGACGATGGGCGGACTGGTCGGTCGACCCCGTAGTGCCCGTTCCCCACCCCCCCGACGCGGGATTCTCTGCCGGAGCGCCGCACAACCCCACGAAATGCGCATCGACCCCTTCGAGCTCGAACGCTGGCAGTCGATCCACGAGCACCACACGGGGATCAACCTGACGGAGAGCGGCGCGCATCCCCTGCGGGTAGGGGAGCTCGCGGCCGGCGGCGATCGGGACGCGCTGCTCGGCCAGACTCTGGAATACACGCAGACCAACGGCACCGAGATGCTGCGCGAGCGCATCGCGGCGCTCTACGACGGGGCGTCGCCCGCCAACGTGCTCGTCACCAACGGCAGCGCCGAGGCGAACCTGCTCGCGTGCTGGCACCTGATCGAGCCGGGCGACGAAGCCGTCGTCGTTCATCCCGTCTACATGCAGATCCCGGGGCTGATCCGGTCGTTCGGGGCGACGGTGCGCGAGGTGTGGCTCGAGCCCGGACCGTCGCGGTGGCGTCTCGACCTCGACGCGGTGCGCCGGGCGGTCGCCGCCCGCACCCGGTTCATCGCCGTCTGCAACCCGAACAACCCGACGGGGGCGCGCCTCGACGGGGCGGCGGTCGCCGAGCTGCGCCGGATTGCGGCCGACCAGGGTTGCTGGCTGCTGGCCGACGAGGTCTACCGGGGCGCCGAGCTCGACGGCCGCGACACGCCGTCGGCATGGGGCGGCGGCGAACGCGTCCTCGTGACGGGCGGGCTGTCGAAGGCGTACGGCCTCCCGGGGCTGCGCATCGGGTGGCTGGCCGGCCCGGCCGGGCTGATCGACGCGCTGTGGGCGCGCCGCGACTACACGTCGATCGCGCCCGGCGCCGTCAACGACCTGCTGGCGCGGCTGGCCCTCGAGCCGGCGCGCCGCGTGCGGTTGCTCGAGCGCACCCGGCGCATCCTGCTCGAGAACCAGGCCCTCGTGGCCGAGTGGGCCGCCGGCCTCCCGGCCGTGCGCCAGATCCCGCCGGAGGCGGGGGGCGTCGCCCTGATACGCTATTCGGGCGCCCGGCCCTCGGCCGAGCTGGCGGAACGGCTGCGGGCCGACCACGGCGTGCTGGTCGTGCCGGGCGCCCACTTCGGCCTGGAGCACCATCTCAGGATCGGCATCGGGGGCGAGCCGACGCCGCTGCGGGAAGGGCTCGACAGGGTCGGACACGTGCTCGAAGCGAACGGCTGACCGCCGGTTCGACCGGTGCGCCGGAAGACTGCCCGCGCCGGGTGCTCATGCGCCATCGCGGGCCGCGCGCACGCCGCCGGGGCGGAGGACCGCCCGCGCCGGTGGAGACGCGTGCAAGAGGAAGACCGGACCGCCCGACGGACGACTGGACCACCCATGAACGACAACGTTGCGAACACCGATTCGACGACCGGGGGCCCGCTGGCCGGGTTCACCGTCCTCGACCTCACGCGCGTGCTCTCCGGCCCCTACTGCACCATGATGCTGGCCGACATGGGGGCCCGGGTCATCAAGGTGGAGCAGCCCGGCAAGGGCGACGACACCCGCGGGTGGGGGCCGCCGTTCCAGAACGGCGAGAGCTCCTACTTCATGAGCGTCAACCGCAACAAGGAGAGCGTCACCCTCGACTTCAAGCACCCCGAGGGCCGGGCCGTGCTCGACCGGCTGATCGCCGAGGCGGACGTCCTCGTCGAGAACTTCCGCCCCGGCGCCCTCGAGCGCCAGGGCCTCGGCTACGGCGCGGTGTCCGCCGCCCATCCGCGGCTCGTCTACTGCTCGATTTCCGGGTTCGGCCAGACCGGGCCCCGGCGCTCGGAGCCCGGCTACGACGCGGTGATGCAGGGGGAGGGCGGCCTGATGAGCATCACCGGGGCGCCCGACGGCACTCCGTACCGGCTCGGGGTGGCCATCGCCGACATCGCCTCGGGCATGTTCGCGGCCTTCGGCGTCGCCATGGGGCTGCTCGCGCGCGAGCGGACCGGCCGGGGCGAGTACATCGACGTGGGGATGCTGGACTCGGTCGCGGCCCTCCTGACCTACCAGGCCGGCATCGCCTTCGCCATCGGCGAGGCCCCGCCCCGGCTCGGCAACCAGCACCCGACCATCGTGCCCTACGAGACCCTCACCGCGTCGGACGGCGACCTCGTGGTGGCGGCCGGCAACGACACCCTCTTCGCGAAGTTCTGCGACGTCATCGGGGCCCCGGAGCTGGCCCGGGACCCGCGTTTCGCCGCCAACAAGGGCCGGGTCGAGAACCAGGACGCGCTGCGTCCCCTGCTCGGCGAGCGGCTGCGCACGCAGACCCGGGGCCACTGGCTCGACGGCCTGAAGCGGGCCGGCGTGCCGTGCGGCGCCGTCCGCGACCTCGCCGAGGTGCTGTCCGACCCGCAGCTCCAGGAGCGCATGATGGTGCTGCCGCTGACCCACCCCAAGGCGGGGCCGATCCAGGTGCTGGGGGTGCCGGTCAAGCTGGCCGGCGATGGCGGCAGCGTGCGCACTCCGGCCCCCGTGCTCGGGCAGCACACCCGCGGGGTGCTCGGCGAGCTCGGCTACGACGGGGACCGCATCGCCGCACTGGAGCAGGCCGGGGTGATCTGACGGCGGCACACCCGCGGGATGCTCGGGGAGCTGGGCTACGACGCGGATCGGATCTGACGGCGGCGGCTCGCCCGCCCGGCGCCAGCGCCCGCCGCCGGCACCTTGCCCCCGACGCTTCGCTCGACGCGCCGAATCGCCGCTTGCGCCTTGGCTGGGATGCCCGCCAAACCCTGCCGCGGGTCCGCGCGACGACCGCGGCCCTGCTTCCGGCAGCCTCGATGCCGCGCACCGCCCACACGGCGCGCGGCCGGGCTCAGCGCTCGACGAACACGCGGATCGCGTCGAGGAAGAAGTCGAGGACGTGCTCCTCGGTCAGCGCGTCGATGCCGACGTCGGCGGCGAGGGGCCGCTCCGTGGTCAGGACGCGCCCGCCGCGGACGTGGCTCACCGTGGTCAGGATGGTCACCGCGTCGTCCGTTGCGTCGACCGCGATGTCGATGAAGTCCTCGCGGCGCCGGTCCGACACCAGCCGCACCGCCCCCGCCGGCGTCGACAGGCGGAACCCGAAGCCCTCGGCCCGCAGCACCGACACCACCTGCCGCGCGACCGGGGTGGCGACCCGCGCCACGAAGCGCCGGCCCTGCTCGTCGGCGACGGCGGCCCGGGCGCGACGCTCCGCCGCGTCGAGCCGCGCCTGCTCCATGGTCAGGCGCACCCGCCGGCGCACCTCCGCGATCTCAGCCATGGTCGTCGCGACGCGGCGGGACGCCGACGCATCGGGGCACGGCCGCGGTCTCAGGCATCGTCGTCCCGGCGCGGGGCGCCGACCTCGTATCGGGGAACGGTCGCAATCTCAAGCATCGTCGTCCCGGCGCGGGGCGCCGGCCTCGTATCGGGGCGCGCCCGCAATCTCAGACATCGTCGTCCCGGCGCGGTGGAGTGCCGACCTCGTCTCGGGGCACGGCCGCGGTCTCAGACATCGTCGTCCCCGCGCGGCGGCGTGCCGACCTCGTAGACGCGGACCAGCTCCACCAGCTTGTAGCCGCGGGTCTGGTAGGGCGGGACGATGCGCTCGGTCCGCAGGTACTGCAGCATGCCCTCGTCGGCGTAGTCCGGCGGGCCGACCTCGTCGAGCCGGCCCAGGGCCTGCTCGAGGCCGGTCACCGTCATCACCGGCTCGGCGACCGTCCGGGTCACCGGCAGCAGGCCCAGCACCTTCGCGCGGCGCACCGCGTCCCGGGTCCGGAAGCGGACGAACACCTCGTTGCTGATGAAGTTGTAGTCGACGTCGGTCCGGGACGAGCGGGCGTCCTCGACGCGGAGGAAAGTCACCTGGCCCAGGCCGCGGACGGCGTCGATCAGGGTCTGGGTGAACGCACCCTCCCCCGACCAGTCGGTGGTGTCGAGATCCATCGTCAAGTCGGCCGACGGCAACCGATCCTACCAGCAGCCGCCGATGCGGCGCGCGCGACTCGGGACCGGGCCGCGGTGTTGACGGTTCCCTTCCGCGGAGGCACGATGCAGAATATCAGCCCCGCCGCGACCGAGGCGCGGCGCGGTCGGCATCAGGCCGCGAATCCGATGCTCCCTTCCGCCACCGTCGAGAACTACCTGAAGGCGCTGTACCAGGCGGAGACGGCCAGCGACGACCGGCGCCTCGTGCCGATGGGGCAGCTCGCCACCGCCGTCGGCGTCGCCCCGGGCACCGCCACCACCATGGTCAAGGCGCTCGCCGAGTCGGGGCTGGTCGAGTACGAACCCTACGCGGGGGTCCGGCTCACGCCGGCCGGGGCCAAGCTGGCCGCCATGGTCCTGCGGCGCCATCGCCTGATCGAGCAGTTCCTCGTCGAGATCATGGGCATGAGCTGGACCGACGTCCACGACGACGCCGAGAAGCTCGAGCACGTCGTGTCCGACCGCCTGATCGACCGCATGGACGCCATGCTCGGCCATCCCTCGGTC
>JAJEFC010000428.1 GCA_022820675.1 Vicinamibacteria bacterium
TGCGGCTCGTCTTCGCGGCGCCGCCGCCTGCCGTCGCCGTCCCGCCGGCAGGCCGCCGCGGCGCCGCGCCGTCGCCCGTGGCGGGCGTCGGGGCGGGCGGACCGTTCCGGAGACCCTCGATCTGGTTCACGAGCGCCTCGAGCCGGTCTCCCAGGTCCATCATCCGGGGGCTGTCCCGGAGGCCCTCGATCTTGTTCTCCAGCGCCTCGAGCCGTTCTCCCAGGTCCGTCGGCCGAGGACGGTCGCCGAGCTCCTCGATCTTGTTCTCCAGCGCCTCGAGCCGTTCTCCGAGGTCCACGGGCGGATTGTTCCGAACTCCCTCGATCTTGTCCTCGAGCCCCTCGAGCCGATCCTCGAGGTCCATCATCTGCCGCGACAGGCCCACGACCTGCTCGCGCGACGGCAGGCCGACGGCGTCGATCGCGGCCTTGCCGGAGCGCTCCGCCGCCTGCCGGGCCTTGCCCTGGATGGTCAGGAACTGGTCGAGGGTCTTGCCGAGGGCCTCCGCGAACGCCTCGGTTCCCATCGCCTTCTCGAGGGCCCGGCTCCACGCCCCGATCCAGTCGTCGAGGAACCGTTTCCACTGGGCGAGCACCTCGGGATCGACGGGTCCCGCCCCGGGGAACGGGGGCGCGTTCATGGGACCGAGGTTCGAGAACTGGCGCCAGAACTGCATCGGGTCCGGCGGGGGCGGGACGTGCCCCTGGCTCGCCATCTGTCTGACCGTCCTGATCCACGCGTCGGTGCCCGCCTCTACCTGCTTGCGCCACTGCGCGAACAAGTCGTCGCGTTCCGAAGTGGGGTCTGCCATCAAGAAGCTCCCTTGGGACGGTGACGAGAATCACCTTGCCACGCGGCGGACCCGGACAGTCGACCACGCCCTGTGTCCGGGTGCAGGCGGCAAATCAGTGCCCCACCCGCCCGGACACGTCGGCGCGGCCGCTGTGTCCGGGTGCGGCGGCAAGTCATGTCGACCACTGTCCTCAGTCCGCGAGTAGTCGCCTGCGGCTCCGCTCGTAGCCCGACCGCCGTGCGCAGAGGTCCGCGCCGTTTCTTGGCATGGACTCCGGGCCGGAACCCGGTCGCCTCGGCGTCTGCTCTCCGCTCGCCCGGCCGTGCCGGCAATCGGCGCCGTGCCGCGGCACCGATGCCCACGATCACGTGCCTACGAGCGCGCCGCCAGCCAGCTCGCCACGTGCGGCCAGCAGTCGCGCGACGCGCTCCGCCCGGCGATCAGCGAGATGTGCCCGCCGGGCAGCTCCATGTAGTCCTTGTCCCGGCTCCCGACGAGGTCGACGAGGGCCCGGACCCCCGCCGGCGGGGCGATGTTGTCGTCGCGGGCCCCGACCACGAGGAGGGGGCACGTGATGCTGCCCACGTCGACCGGCCGCCCGTTGAGCTGCAGGGTGCCCTGCGCCAGACGGTTCTCCTGGTAGAAGTCCTTGACCCACTGCCGGAAGAACTCGCCGGGAAACGGGACGTAGCCGTTGGCCCACTTCTGAAGCGCCTTGTAGCCTTCGAGATAGCGGTCGTTCCAGGCGTTCCACCAGAGGTTCAGGCCCGTGCTCAGGTCCATGGTGGGCCGCAGCAGCTTGAAGCCGAGCTGCACCATCTCGGCCGGCATCTGCCCCATCGTGTCGACCAGCTTGTCGACGTCGAAGTACCGGCGGTCGAGCCAGCAGCCGAACAGGCCCGCGTGCGAGAAGTCGATGGGGCCGGCGAGGTTGACGAGGTTCCGGACCGGGAAGTCGGGGTGGCTGCCGAGGAAGCTGACCGCGAGCGGCGCGCCCATGCAGTAGCCCACCACGGAGCAGGCCTCCGCGTCGGCGTCGGCCAGCAGCTTCCGCCCCATCCGGGGCAGGATGCGGGTGGCGCAGTCGGCGAACGTCAGGTGATCGTCCTCGGGCCCGAAGACCCCCCAGTCGAGCAGATAGAACGGGAACCCCTGCTCCACCATGTAGCCGATGAAGCTCGCCTGGGGCAGCAGGTCGAAGACGGTGGGACGGCTGATGCCGAGGTTCGGGACGAAGAGCACCGGCGTTTCGTGCCGGGCCTCGCCCTCGTAGCGGTAGAGGCGCGCCTTGTGCTTGCGGTAGACCTCCCGGCGCGGGCTCTGTCCGACCGCGGGCTCGTTGGACTCGGCCACGAGCTCGCCGATGTTGCGCACGCGCTGCATGGTGCGCTCGATCTCGGTCTGCCAGGCCGACCAGGCGTTCTCGCCGCCGGGGGTGGACTGCACCGACATGCCGGTCATCTCCTATGCGGGAACCAACGGCGCCGGGCTCGCCGGCGCCGGCCGGGTGGTCGTCGATCGGGCGCGCGGCGGCCCGATCCTGGTCTACCGTCAGGAGCGGGCCGCACCACCGGGGCGAATGCGCGAGCCGCGGTTCGCCGGGAGACGTCGACCGAGTCGCGCGCCCGGTCCGCCAATCGCCGCCTCCGGCTCCGCCTGCGCCCGGCCGACCTCCGGGAGCCCGCGGCGTTCCACGTCGCAGGTCCTACGCGGCGCTCTTGGCGGCCGGTCTCGCCTTGGCGGCGGTCCGGGCGCCCTTCGGCACCGCGTCGGCGGCGCGCTCGGTCCACATCTGCGCCCACGCCGACTGGGCCGCGCTGACCTTCTCCACCGACTCCTGCCACGCCGCGAACAGCTTCTGGTTCTCGTCGTCGATGGTGCCCAGCATCTTCACCGGCACCGCCTTGCGGACCATGCCGAAGTAGCTCTCCCACAGCTCGGCCTGGGCCTCGGTCCAGCGGTTGCCGAGGGCCTGCGTCTGCTCGGCCCAGTCGAGCAGGTCCTTGGGAATGCCGGGGACGGCCGACGCGCTGTCGGCGATGCTGCCGATGACCGCCTTCTGCGTCTCGAGGCCGTTCTTGACCGCCTCTTCCCAGGTGTCGACGGCCTTCCGCCAGGTCTCGGCGAGCTGGGCCTGGCTGGCCTGCTGCTCGGTCGCCTCGCTCCAACTGCTCCAGAGCTTCTTCTGCGTGTCCGTCCACGCCTGCAGCATGTCGTCGGTCTGCTTGGTCCAGTTGATCATGGGGGTTCTCCCTCCGAATTACCGTGGGTGCGGTCCGACGCCGGCGTCCGCGTTCACGTGAGCACCGGTCGCGCCCGTCGATGGACGAGGAGATGGTAACAAGGAACGGTAACTTTTGCAAGCAGTTTGGGGAAGCGCTCTGGAAACGTTCGAAAGGCGACGCCCGCCGGCGCGAAGGGCGCGTCACTCGCTCGCGTCGTTCACCTTGCGGAACGACTCGTACATCTCGACGAGCATCTCGCGCTGGCGCGCCGACAGGTAGGGGTCGCGGCGGATCGCCTCGACGACGTCGCTCGCCTCGCCGTCCGACGGATCGAGGATGCCGGCCTGCGCGTACAGCGTCTCGGCGGACATCTCCAGCCCGTCGGCGAGGGCCTTGAGCACGAAGCTGCTGGGGGTCCGCAGGCCGCGCTCGATCTGGCTGAGATAGGCGTTGGAGATGCCGCACACGTCGGCGAGCTGCCGGACCGACAGGTGGCCGAGCTCGCGCTGGCGGCGGATGAACTCGCCGAGACCGGCGTCGGGGCCGGATCGCTTGGAGGACATGCGGCAGCGTCCCTACCAGCCCGTGGCGAAAGTGCCCGCCGCCCTCGAGCGGCAATGCACCCCGCCTGAGCCCGGCAAGCGTCGCCTTCGGCGCCGATTGCCGCCCAACCATGCCTGCCGTGCGTTCGCGCGGTGACCGGCGCAGACGCACGGTCGCGTTGCTCCTCGGTCGAACATGCCCGACATTCTCCTTCGTCGCGCCTGATCAGGCGGGCGCCCCGGCGAACCGCCGGCGCCCTCCGGTTGCGGTGCAACGCGGGGCTTCACCGCGGGCTGCTACATCTCCAGGCCGCCGTTGACGGTCAGCACCGCGCCGGTGATGTACCCCGCCTCGTCCTCGAGGAGGAACCGCACGCAGCGCGCGACCTCCGAGGCCTGCCCGAGGCGGCCCACCGGGATGCGGCCGATCACCTGCTCGAGGACCGGCTTGGGGACCGAGGCGACCATCTCGGTCTCGATGAACCCGGGGGCGACGCAGTTGACGGTGATGCCCTTGCGTGCAACTTCGAGGGCGAGGCTCTTGGTGAAGCCGAACTGGCCCGACTTCGACGCGGCGTAGTTGGCCTGTCCGATGTTGCCGCTCTGCCCGATGACCGAGCTGATGTTGACGATGCGGCCGCTCTGGCGCTCGATCATGTGGTTGAGCACCGCCTTGATCATGTAGAACGCGCCGGAGAGGTTCACCCGGAGGACCGCGTGCCAGTCGTCGACGGTCATCTTGCGCACCGTCTTGTCGACGTTGATGCCGGCGTTGTTGACGAGGAAGTCGATGCGCCCGTGCCGGTCGAGCACCTCCTGCACCACGCGCGAGCACGCCTCGGGCTCGGCCACGTTGCCCTGGTGCAGCGAGATCGAACGCCCGTCCGCCCGCAGGCCGGCCGCGAGCGCCTCGGCCGCCTCGGCCCCCCGGTTGTAGCCGGCCGCGACGTGGGCGCCGGCCTCGGCGAGATTCCGGGTGATGGCGGCCCCGATGCCGCGGCAGCCCCCGGTGACGACGGCGACCTTTCCTGTGAACATTCCTCGCTCCTCTACGCTCGCCCCCGGCAGAGAGCCCGCCGCAACTCGGCCGGCGGAACATCCTGCGTCGGGGACGACGTTCCCGGTGACCCCGACCCGGTTCCCGGTGACTGACCCGACCCGGTTCCCGGTGACTGACCCGATCCCGATTCCCCGATAACCCGACCCGGTTCCCGGTGTGACCCGGTTCCCGGGGGACCCGACCAGGTTCTCGGTGACCCGGCCGGCGCCCGCCGTCGTCACGCCCCTTCGCGTCTCGCCGGGTTCCAGCGCGGCGCGAGGCGCTGCCGCCGTCCGCGGACCCCGCAAACCGGCCCGAAGGGTAACACGGCCGCCGAGCGCCTCCGGAGGCCCTCGATGAGCCGGCGTTCGCTCCGGGCCGGGCCGGCGTCAGCCGCCGAACGCGGCTCCGAAGTCAGCCGCCGAACGCGGCCTCGACGTCGGCCGACGACGACGTGTGGGGCGGCGCCGGCAGCGGGCCGGCGTCCATGGCCAGCGGCGGCCCGGTCCGCTCCGGCGCGACGACGGCGGGGTCGACGCGCAGCACCGCGTATCCGGCGACGGCGCCGGCGCCGAACCCGGGGGTGAAGACGCGGGTCGGCGTCGACAGCACGCCCTCGCGCACCGCGTCGTGGATCGCGAGGGGAATGCTGGCGGCCGAGGTGTTGCCGACCCGGGCGATGTTGAAGTACATCCGGTCGCGGCCGATGCCCGCCTGCTCCGCGAGGTCGATGACCATCCGCTTGTTCGCCTGGTGCGGGATGATCAGGTCGACGGCGTCGACGAGGCTCCCCGGCCCGCCGTCGGGATGGGGCAGGCTCTGCAGCTCGCCGATCATCTGCTCGAGATAGCGCTTCACCAGCGCCTTGACCTCGGGCCCGTAGACGGTGATGTCGCAGCCGAACTCGACGTTCGGCCAGATGATGGAGTTCACCTGGCTCTCGGGGCCGCTGGCGTAGGTCTGCAGCACGTCCACGTCGCCGGCGGCGCCGTCCGGGGCCGGGGCCACCACGAGGGCGGCGGCGCCGTCGCCGAAGATCATGCGCGACGTGCGCACGCTGCCCACCTTGTCGGAGAACTTCTCGGCGCAGACCAGGAGGATGGGGCGCCGCACCTCCTGCAGGATGCGGATCGCGTCGGCGAGGCCGTAGGGGAACCCCGCGCAGGCGGCGACGAGGTCGACCGAGGTATGCGTCTGGAACATGCCGAGCTGCCCCGAGAGCCACGTCGCGGCCGACGGCAGCAGGCGGGTGTTGGTGCAGGTGCAGAAGAGGACCGCGCCCACGTCCTCCGGCGCCCGGCCGGCCCGGTCCAGCGCGCTCGACGCCGCGTCGAGGGCGAGGTGCTCCAGGCCGCCCTCGGTGTAGCAGCGGCTCTCGATGCCGGTCTTGGCCGCGATCTCGGCCGCGCTCATCGGCGACCAGTTGGAGGCCGAGTTGCGGATGATGTCGTCGTTGGTGCAGAGGATCTCGCCCCGGCGGACCGCGAGCGACTCGATGCGGGGCTGCACCGCGAACTGCGACCGCACCTGCACGGGGGCGAGGGGGGCGCGGGGCTGCCGCGGCGGGGCCGCGGGGGGAATGCGCGGCCGCCGCGGCGCGCCGTTCTTCACGCGCCGGATGAAGTCGAGCACATCCGCGGTGCGGGGCTGGTAGACCACCACCACGTCGTCGGGCTTGAGGGCCCCCACCGGGGTCAGCCGGGTGTCCGAGCGGTCCCAGGGGTACTGGTTGTGCAGGGTCATGGTCCAGCGGCGCAGGGCCTCGAGCTCGGGCACGCTCTCGTGGCAGTCGAGGATGTCGCCCAGGCTGAACCGCGGATAGTCGGGCTCGAACGACCCCAGGCGATACACGAGCTGGGACCCGGTCCCGACGGCCTCCGCGACCGTCGGCTTGATGGCCGGCAGGTCGGTGGCGTGGTGCCGCTTGTGACGGAACACGTCGAAGAGCATCCGGAACAGCTCGTGCTCGACCTCGGGCGCCCACGCCGCGGGAAGCTGGCGGTAGCACGACTCGACGGCGGCGACCTTGCGTTCGCCGTCCTCCCAGGGCGTCAGGGCCGGGAGGAAGAGGTCGTCGCGGCGCCGGGGCACGTCGCGCCACCGGGTCGGCCGCTTCTCGTACATGGTGATGACGTAGCGGTTCATCCAGAACAGGTGCAGCCCGAGATCGCGCAGCAGCTCGTACCGGTTGGCGTACCCGCCCGATTCCGCGCGTTCCCGGATCTCGGAGCCGGTCGGCGCCTTGACCTCGAAGTCGCGCCGCACGATGGCAGCGAGATCGTCGACGGTGTCGATGGACGAGAAGTCCGGTGCGGGGAAGAAGTTGGACGGGAAGACGAGGCGACGGTGCGAGTTCACGACAAACGGCTTCATGTCTTGCATCTCCGCTGCCCGGTCCGTGGCGGCGTCGCCGGATCCGGGTCTCGTTGCGCGGGTGGAGCCCTAGGCCGGCGCCGTCGGGCGGGTGAGATCCGGGGCGTCAGCTCTCCGGATCGAGGTCGGCCAGGATCTCCTCGATCCAGACGGCGGTCTGGAGTCGCTGCGCGGTGGCCGACGCATCGCGATCGGCCCACGGGAAGTCGCTCCAGGCGCCGTCGACAGCCGGGCTGTCGAGGCGCGCGGCGGCCGACCGCGGGCTCAGGGGGCCGTGCTCTTCGAGGAGGAAGTCGTTGCGTGCTGCGGTCATCGGTGTCTCCGGGTCTTCGAGTTGCCGGGGCGAATCGAACGGAACGGCGTGTCTCCCGATTGCATGTCCAAGCAAACGTCGTGCCACTTTCCGGACACTCCGCCGCGCGCTTGGAAAGTCGGCGGTTCGCGATGACGGCGAGACGCTCGATCGACACCGCTGTCCGCGCTCGTCCGCCTGAATCTACATTCTTGTAGGAGGCCGCCGAGGAGGGATACGCCCTGCCGGAGCCGCTGGAGCACCGACATCCCCGAGATTGTCTTCGGGGTCGACTCCGTTGACTGTCGGCTTCAGCAGAACGAGATGAGCAAACCGATTATAGCAGCAGTCGAAGCTCGGCGGGTCCGCACGGTGGAACCATGCAGACTCCGCGCGCGTCGGCCGGATGCCGGGCGACAGACGTCCCGCCGTCCCGCCGTCGATGGCTGGCGCTGCCGGGCGATCGGGCGAGCCGTTCGATCTCCTCCGGTCCCGGTCAGCTCCCGATGGCGAACAACTCGTCCGCGGTCCGGATGTACCAGATGCCGTCGACCAGCGCCGGCGAGGCGAGGGTGGGGGCCCCGATGTCGTTGACGTGCAGGATCTCGAAATCCGGGCCCGTCTTCAGCACGAAGGTCTGCCCCTCGTCGTTGGTGACGAACAGCTTGTCGTCGACGACGATCGGCGACGCCGAGATGCCCTCGCGCCGCGGGCGGCCGAGGCGCTCCTGCCACACCGTCTCCCCGGTGCGCGCGTTCAGGCAGGTGATGATGCTCGACATGTCGTTGATCTGGTACAGGTAGTCGCCGTAGACGGTCGGCGACGGGACGAACGGCGAGCCGCGGGTGATGCTCCACTCGACGTGGGTACGGGTGACGTCGCCGCGGCCCCCCGGCCGGATGGCCAGCGTCGGCCCCGCCCGGCCCGAGGCGCAGTAGACCAGCCCGTGCCCGACCGCGGGGGTCGGGATGACCTCGCGCAGCATCCCCTCGCAGCGCCACAGCTCCTCGCCGGTCGAGGGATTGTAGGACTGGACGAACCGCTGGCTGCTCACGATCAGCTCGTCGTGGTCGCCGACGCTGATGGCGATCGGCGTTCCCCAGCCGACCCGCGCCGCCCGCGGGGTCCGCCACCGCGTCTCCCCGGTGCGGGCGTCGAGGGCGATCACGAACGCCCCCCGGTTCTGGTCCTGATAGATGATGATGGTGTCGCGGTAGAGCAGCGGCGACCCCGCGGGGCCGTGGTAGTTGTCGATGCGGCCCAGCTCGCGATGCCAGAGGATGTTGCCGTCGAAGTCGACGGCGAGCAGCCCGCGGCTGCCGAACGAGGCGTACACCCGCTCGCCGTCGGTGGTCACCGTCGCCGACGCCGGGCTGTTCTTGCCGTGGGTGCGCTCGCCCGGGCCGTTCGGGGCGTCGGCCTGCCACAGCAGCATGCCGTCGGACCGGCGGAAGGCGAGAATCGAGACCCGCCGCCCGCGGTCGCGCGACGTGGTCAGGAAGATGCGGTCTTCCCACACGATGGGCGAGGAATGGCCCCGGCCCGGCACGGGGACCTTCCAGAGGACGTTCTCGGTGTCCGACCAGCGGTCGGGGTAGCCCGTGCCCTCGACCACGCCCTGCCCCGACGGACCCCGCCAGCGCGACCACCAGCGGGCGCCGTCGCCCTCCGGGGGGACCATGCGGACGCCGGCCGAGTCCTGTGCGCCCGCCGGGGGCGCGAGGGCGGCGAGCATGCCGAGAGCGAGGACGAGCGCGGCGAGGCGGCGGGGGCCTGGGTTGCTCCGTGTCACGGTGTTGGCTCCTGGTGTTCCCGGGAACGGGGTGTGACGCCGAACCGGCGCCACATGGGTAGAAGACGACCGAAGTCGCGGCGACCTTTCACCAACCTGGCCTGGCCGCCCGTTGCGAAGGGCCCGCCGCATTCGAGCGCATCCCGTCCGGCTTCGTTGCCATGTCGATCTCGAGTTCGGCGACGTCGTGCTCCAGGGTGGTGACCCGGCGCGCCTTCGTCCAGCCAGAAGCTCGGCCCCGTTCGGTCGCATATGCCCGAAATGCGCCCTCCCCACGCCTCGTCGGGCGGGCGCCTCCTCGGTTCGCCGGTGCCTTCCGGGCGCGGTGCAACGCGGGGTCTTCACCACGGGCAGCTAGTGCTGCGTCACGCCATGATCTTCGGGCACGGACTGGCCCTAATGGTCACATCGTCAAGGACTTGCCAGCATCGCATACCCGAACTCTCGGCTGTGGCACTGCACTAGTGCTGCGCCACAGCTAAATGTTCGGGCATGGGTGCTGTGATTTGCCAACGATTGCCGGCCGTAAACCCATGTCCGTATCCGAAGATTATGGCGTGACGGACCACTAGTGGCTCATCGCGTAGAGCAGGACGTTGATGCCGAGCCCGTAGCCGTTGGGCGAGAACTGCCGGAAGAACCGCGGGTCCTCGCCCTCGCGCTCCCACGCGTCGGCGACGTCGGTGTTGTGCGACATCAGCACGAGGATGCGCCCGTGCTCGTCGGTGATCGCGCGCAGATGGGCCGTCTCGCTGTCGCGGCCGCGTTCCGACGTGGTGCCGCCGCTGCGCCACCAGAACTGGATGGCGGTGATCTGCGGGACTTCCTCCACGTACATCAGCGCCCGGAACACCGGGTGGTCGAGCGGCAGGTCGCGGATGGGGTACTCGGCCGGCGGCAGCACCCGGCTGATCTCCGACTGCCAGTGCTGCCACGCGGCGGTGCCCCAGAAGTCGTCGACCCAGAGGAACCCGCCCTTGAGCAGGTAGTTCCGGAGCTGGGTGATCTCCGACCCGCTCAGCCCGATGGTGCCCGCGTCGGCGGCCATGATGAACGGGCAGTTGAACAGCTCGCGGTCGGTGAGCGAAACCACCCAGTGGTTGGGCTCGCCCCGCCGGTCGAGGCTCACCTGGGCCGTCGTCAGCTCCGAGAACCGGAACATCAGGTTGATGCCCGCGTACGGGTAGTCGGTGATCCAGCCCATGCCCAGCGCCTCGTAACGGACGCTGCGGTACATCAGCTTGCAGAACGCGAAGTCGCGATCCGGCATCGACGACGGGGGGTAGCGGGGGGGCATGTTGCCCTCGCCGAAGAACCGCTGGGCGCCCGCCCCCGTTGCGAGGGTGGCCGCCAGCCCGACCGCGAGCAGCAGGGCGATTCCCGCCGGGAGACGGCGCCGCGCGAGTCTCATCTGCGATCCTCCGCCGTGTGCGTGTCTCCGAGTCCGGGCCGGCCGCCCGTGGCCCTGCCCCGACCGTTATACCACGGCCCGGCGGGTCCGGGTGATGCGGACTCAGGCCCGGTACGGCCGGAAGCCGGCCGTCTCGCAGTCGCGGTCGAACGCGAACGCCGCGCCGGCGCGTCACGAGGAATCTGACCCGGTGGCCGAGATCGACGCCGCGGTGCGCCTCCCGGAGTTCGTCGACCGCGCGGTCGTGCAGTGACTGGTCGACCCGTTCGATGCGAACGCGCGCGCCCACCGCCTCGAAAGCGATGCCGTCTTCCGCCCGAGGCGGCGATGCAACAACGCTTCCGCGTGCCTGGCAATCGCACCGAGTCGAGTTGTCCTGCATGCCACCGGCCGGGAGGCGGGGCGAGGGGCCTGCGATCCGGCCCGCGACCATCGTAGAATCATGCCGATATGCAATCACGACAGACCGTTGAACGGATACGGCGCCGGACGCGGTTGAGCGCCCTCGCCCTGATCGTCGTGGCGGCGGCGGGGACCCACGTGGCCGCGCAGGACTGGCCGCAGTTTCTCGGACCGGGGCGGGACGGCCGCTACACCGGTCCGCCGCTGGCGGAGAGATGGCCCGGCGGTGGCCCGACGCAGTTGTGGTCGCGACGGGTGGGGGCCGGCTTCGCGGGGCCGGTGGTGGCCGGCGGCCGCGTCATCCTGTTCCACCGCCTCGGGGGGCGTGAGGTCGTCGAGGCCCTCGACGCCGGGACCGGCGCCACCGTCTGGCGCTACGACTACCCGACCAGCTACCGGGACGACTTCGGGTTCGACGAGGGGCCGCGGTCGGTGCCCGTCGTGCATGACGGCCGGGTGTACACCTTCGGCGCGCAGGGCCAGCTCCACGCCGTCGACCTCGAGACCGGGGCCGGCGTCTGGCAGGTCGACACGCACGACCGCTACGGCGTGCGCAAGGGGTTCTTCGGCGCCGCCGGCTCGCCCCTCGTCGAGGACGGGCGGGTCATCGCCAACGTCGGCGGCCGCCGCGGCGGCATCGTGGCGTTCGGCGCCGCCACCGGCGACGAGCTGTGGACCGCGACCACCCACGAGGCGAGCTACTCGTCGCCGGCCGCCGGCACCTTCGGCGGGCGGCGGCTCGCGCTGGTCTTCACCCGTACCGGGCTCGTCGGGATCGACCCCGCCTCGGGCGAGGTCCGGTTCGAGAACCGGTGGCGCTCGCGCCTCGGGGCGTCGGTGAACGCGGCCACGCCGCTGGTCGTCGGCGACCGCGTGTTCATCTCCGCCAGCTACGGCACCGGGGCCGCCCTGCTGCGGGTCGACGGCGGAACCCTGTCCGAGGAGTGGTCCGGCGACGACAGCATGACCAACCACTACGCCACCGCGGTTATCCACGACGGCGTCCTCTACGGCTACCACGGCCGCCAGGAGTACAGCCCCAGCCTGCGCGCCGTCGACCTGCGCTCGGGCGCCGTCCACTGGAGCGAGGACCGCTTCGGCGCCGGCACCGTCACCCTCGCGGGCGACCTCCTCGTCATCCTGCGCGAGAGCGGCGAGCTGATGCTGGCCGAGGCGACCCCCGAAGCGCTCCGGCCGATCGCCCGCGCCCGCATCCTGCGGGGGGTGGTGCGCGCGTACCCCGCCTTGGCCGGCGGCCGCCTCTACGCGAGGAACACCGACACCCTCGTCGCCGTCGACCTTCGATGATCGGCGAGTACGGCAGCCCCGTCGGGGCCCGACATCTGCGCCGGACGGAAGCCGAAGCGCTTCATGACCGTGAACGTGGACGAATACCGACGATGGCGGTCCTGATCGGGGCAGTCTGCGGGCCGCGTCGCCGTCGCCGCGCAGGCCGGGCGAACTCCTGACCCCAGTGACGTCGTCTGATCAAACGCCGTCACCTCGTACGTGCCATGCATGGCTACCCCCACCGGGCCCGTTGACCCGGCGCTGACGGGCGCATCCGCGCCGCGCGTCCAGGCAGGCAACGCCAACTAAGCTGACGCCCTTCTCAATCCCAGGGTGGATTGGGGCTCGGATTGGGGTTGGGGTTCGGATTGGGGTTGGGATTCGGGTTCGGACCGCCGGAGCCCTCCAGCCGGGCCAGCGCCCGGATCGCCATCTCGCGCACGTCCCGGTTGCGGTCGCGCATGGCGTCGATCAGGGCATCGACGGCGTCAGGATCGCCGATCCGGCCAAGCGCCCAGATGATCTGCTTCCGCACCCCGGGGTCGTCGTCGGCGAGTCCGGCGATCAACCCCCGGGTCGCGGTCCGACTCTCGATCCGGCCGAGCGCCCAGGCCGCCTGCTCCCGCACGTCGGCATCGGGGTCAGGCCGGGTCAGGGTCGCGACCAGGTCGTCGACGGCGCCTTCGTCTTCGATCCGGCCGAGGGCCCAGGCCGCCTGCTCCCGCACGTCCCCGTCGGGGTCCCGCAGGCCGGCGAAGAGCCCGGGCAGTCCATCCGCGTGCTCGATGCGCCCCAGCGCCCAGGCGGCCTGCTCTCGCACGTCGGGGTCCGGATCCCGTCGGGTGAGTGCCGCGGCCAGGGCGGGGATGCCGGCGCGTCCTTCGATGCGCCCGAGTGCCCAGGCGGCCTGCTCCCGCACGCGGCCGTCCGGGTCGGGTCGCGTCAGGACGCGTCCGAGCGCGGCGGCGGCCCGTTCGTCCTCCAGGCGCCCGAGCGCCCAGGCGATCTGCTCCCGCACGTTGGCCGCCGCGTCGGCCAGCCCCTCGACGAGGCCGGGAACGGCGCGGGCATCCTCGATGCGTCCGAGGGCCCAGGCGGCCTGTTCCCGGACCGACGGGTCGGCGTCGTCCAGGGCGTTCACCAGGGGCGTGACCGCGCGCGAATCGTCGAGGCGTCCCAAGGCCCACGCCGCGGCGCGGCGGACCTCGGGGGCGTCGTCGTCGAGGGCGCGGATCAGCCCGTCCGCGGCCCGTGCGTCCTCGAGTCGTCCCAACGCGCCGGCCGCCTGCTCTCGGACCCTGGCGTCGACGTCGGTCAACGCTCGGCCGAGCGGCTCCACCGCGCGGTCGTCGTCGAGGCGGCCGAGCACACGTGCCGCGTTCATCCGGACGCCCCGGACCGGATTGTTCAGGACGGCCAGCGTCGGCGACAGGGCCGCCCGGCCGATTCGGGCCAGCGCGTGGGCGGCCTCCTCGCCCGGCGACGTCGGCGGCCACTGTCGATCGTCGAGCAGGTCGATCGAGATCGAACGCCCGGCCCACTGTCGGATGCGGCACTCGACCAGCGGCGTCGCCGTCGTGTCGCCGAGCAGCGCCACCAGCAGGGGAACGACCGGCTCGGCCGCGTCGTGCAGACGTCCGAGCTCGCACGCCGCGTCGGCCCGGTCGCCGGCGTCGGCGGCGTACAGCGCCTCGGCGTGGATACGCAGTTCCGCCGGGAGCGACACGCGGAGGGTGTCCAGCGCGATCGTGGGCTGCGCGAGGAGACCGCCCGCGATCCCGAGGGTAGCCAGCGTTGCGACGAACACTTGCGAGATGTTGACTGCCATGCTGTGCCTCCGTGACGTGTGACGAGAAATGCTGAAAAACCAGCACTTGTGAGGGCGGCTCACGCCGCCCCCGTCGGTTCGGCCGATCTCAGTGAAGCCCCTGGGCCGGCGCGCCGGACTGCTCGGCGACGGCGTCATCCGGCGGATTGGGGTTCGGGTCGGGACTGGGGTCCGGGTCGGGATTGGGGTCCGGGTCGGGATTGGGGTTGGGATTGGGGTTCGGGTTCGGGTTGGGATTGGGGTTCGATCCGCCGGAGCGGCCCAACGCCTCGATGATCATCTGACGGACATCGGCGTCGGCATCGTCGAGCGCGTCCACGAGCGCGTCCGTGGCCCGGGAATCGCGGATCCGGCCCAATGCCCACGCCGCCTGCTCGCGCACGTTCTCTTCGTCGTCGGCGAGCGCGGTGACGAGGCTGTCGATGGCCCTCGGGTCCCGCAGCCGGCCGAGCGCCCACGCCGCCTGCTCGCGCGCATCGTCCCCCCCGCTGCCGAGCGCCTGGATCAGGCCGTCGACCGCCCGGGCATCCCGGATGGTGCCGAGCGCCCAGGCGGCTTGCTCCTGGACGTCGCCGTCGGCGTCGCGCAACGCGGCGATCAACCCGTCGACCGCGCGCTCCGCCCGAATTCTCCCCAGGGCCCAGGCCGCCTGCCGCCGTGCGTCGTCGGCGGCCGAACGCAGGGCGGCGACGAGGCCGTCGACCGCCGAGGCGTCGCGGATGTTCCCCAGGGCCCAGGCCGCCTGCTCCTGCACGTCCGGGTGCTCGTCGTCCAGCGCACCCACCAGGGCGCCGACCGCTCCCGCTTCGCGGATCGTTCCGAGGGCCCAGGCTGCCTGCTGACGCGCCCCGTCGGCCGCGTTCCGGAGCGCATCGCGTAACCCGTCGATTGCGGCAGGGTCCCGGATATTGCCGAGCGCCCAGGCCGCTTGCTCCTGGACGTCCGGATCGGTGTCGCGCAGCGCGCCGACCAGCGGCTGGACCGCTTCGCGGCTCCGGAGGTTGCCGAGGGCCCAGGCCGCCTGTTGCCGCACCTCGGCGTCGACGTCGTCGAGCGCGCCCGCCAGCCCGCCCACGAGCACCGCCGAGGCTTCCGACCGGCGGGCCCGGCCGAGCGCCCGGGCCGCGGCCGATCGAACGTCCGCGTCGCCGTCCGAGTCGAGGGCGTCCGCCAGCGCGTCGAGCGCCCGCTCGTCGCGCACCCGGCCGAGCGCCCGGGCCGCCTGCCGTCTGACGGAGGCGGCGGGATCGTCCAGCGCCGAGATGAATGCCTGGACGACCCGCTCGCTCGGCTCCCGGTTCTCCGGGCCCTCGTCGTCGGCAATCGGGTCCTGCCCGGCCACCGTCGGGCCGGACGCCGGCCCGGCGGGGTCGTCCGCGCCGTCGGCCTGTGGTGCGCGCCCCGACGGTTCGACCGCGGCCAGGGCGAGAGCGAGGACCACGACCGTCGACACCGTGAACATCCGCACCGCGCGCGGGGTCGCACGGCGTGCTTCCGGATCGAGAATGGCCACGAGTCGTCCCTCCAGCTCCGAGCGCCGCGCCATGGCCATCGTGGCCGCCGCGGCCCATTCCGGCGGCTGCGAACCTGCGATGTCGAGCAGATGCGTCGCGTAGTCCGACGGGCGCATGCCCATCGCCAGTACCTGGTCGTCGCAGGCGCGCTCGCGCTCGACCCGAAGGCGCCGGGCGGCCAGCCAGACGAGCGGATTGAACCAGTAGACCGCGCACGCGAGCTGCGCCACCGCCTGGATGGCGCAGTCGCGGCGCTGGACGTGCGCCAGCTCGTGGGCCAGCACCGCCGTGCGGCACTCGACCGGCCAGTCGTTCGCGTCGGCCGGCAGCAGGACGACCGGTCGCCACCAGCCCCATGTCATCGGCACGCTCGCGCGCTCGCTTCGCAGCAACCGGACGGTTCGGACCAGGCCGAGTCGATCCGACAGATCGTGTGCGAGGCGCCGCCAGCTCCCATCGTCGATCGTCGTGGCCGCCCGTGACATCCACCACGCCGTTCCGAGCCCGATCGCGAACCGCAGCACCACGAGCAGCGCGCCAGCGCCCCAGAACAGCAGCAGTGCGGCTGGCCAGTCGAGCGGCGACGGCGGCAGCGGGGCAGGCGACGCAGGCGCCGACCGCATCGGCGGTCCCGTTGGTGCCACGCGTGTCGTCGCGGCGGCCTCGGGAAGCTCCGGCGAGGGCGGCAACGGCGGTGTGCGGCGGGCGGCGATCGCCGTCGGCTCGATCGCCGCCGCCGGCCGCGCAACCAACGGCATCAGCGACTCGGGCACCGCCACCGTGATCGAGGGAACCCGTCCGGAGACTGCCGGCAGGGCCAGCGAGGCCGCGAGAGCGACCGCCCAGATCAGGTGTCGCATGGCCGGGGACGTCCGGCGCGCTCCGGCGGCCAGCAGGCCGGCGCCGGCGAGCAGCGCCGCACTCCTGACGGCTGCATCCGCCAGCCAGGCCGGGTCGGTCAGGAAGGTGAACGTCTGCAACGGCACCATGGCTAACGGCCTTCCTTTCGTGCCTGCTCGACCAGCGCCGCCAACCGGGCTCGCTCGCTCTTGCTGATCTGCGACGACGGCATGTCGAGCAGGGCGGCGACGGCGTCGGAGGTGGAGCCGCCGAAGAAGGTGTGGACGACCTGCTCGAGGGCCGAGCGCCGCGCCCGGTCCGTCGCGACGACCGGCCGGAAGACGTAGCGCCGCCCCTGCTGCTCGTGCCGCAGGTGGCCCTTCTCCTGCAGGATCCGCAGCACCGACCGGATGGCGGAGTAGCTCGGCGGATCGGGCATGTCCTTCCCGACGTCGGCCGCCGTGGCCTGCCCGCGCCGGTAGACGATGTCCATGATCTGCCGCTCCCGTCGGCTCAACTGCCTGGCGTCCGTCATCCGTGGTCCGTTCTCGGCCCCCGCCGGGCGCCGTGCTGGAACCGCGAGGAGTGCTGGAAAATCAGCATATGCTGAAAAATTAGCACTTGTTCGGCGGGGCTGTCAACTGCCTGCTTCTGCCGTGAGATCGGCTCCGGTTCAGCCGTGAGAGCCGGGCGGAGAACAGCCCGTCCCCGCGGACGCAACGATTGGCCGGAGGGGAGTGCCTCCCACCCGTCGCCGGAGTCGCGCTTCGGTTCCAGATGCCCCGGCCGCGTCAACTGCGGAGGGAATGCGGGCGCCGACCGCCTGCACCGCCAGTGGTGGAGGGGGACAGGTAGTCGGGACGGTCTGACTCGCCAGGGGTGCTCGGCCGAGCACCGGCATCGGAGATGCCGGTCGCGGTCGAAGGAGGGGCTGCAATCGACCGGGACCGCGGCCCCTCGTGGTGCGAACGATCTCTGGGCCCGGAGCCCGTCTGTTGTTCGCCACCGCCTGGTGTCCCGGCCGTGAAGTTCGTAAACGGTTCAGATCGCGGCAAGTGACTGTGGACACTGGAATAACGTCGATCAGGATTGTTCCACGAACCACAGTTCCGGGATACTAGAACCCGAGGCGGAATCCGAACCGCAGCAGGCTCGGGTTCATGATCTCGAGCGTCTGACCCGGCCCGGTGGGACCCTCGGCGGTGCCGACGTCGTACTGACGCCCGAGCACGGTGCCGGTGTTGAGGATGTTGAACCAGTCGAAGTCCACGTTCACCGTGTAGCCGTCGCCCCGGAACGCCCTGCCGATCCGCACGTCGAAGCTCTTGATGGTCGGCAGCCGGTGGGCCCCGACGTCGGGCGCGAAGAGCACGTCCTTCAATGCCCCCGCATCCCGTTCGTGGGCCTGTATCTCCTGGAACCAGGGCTGCCCGTAACCCTGTCTGATCAGCAGGTTGCCGGCGATGTTGATGCCGAACGGCCCCTCGTAGAGCCCGTTGGCGACGAACTGGTACCGGGGGCTCACGAAGTAGATGTCCGACTTGCCGCTGCCCCCCGTGCGGGTGATGACCAGGCCCCCGTCACGCAGCGGGCTGACGGGCGACGGCGTCGGGTCGATGATGGCCGCCGCCCGGTCCGTGAAGTACTCGCGGTGATCGTTGAAGGAGTAGGCGACGCGGGCCTGCCAGCGGTTGGCCAGCCGCTTGATGAAGCTGGTCTCCCAGCCCCAGTAGCTCTGGTGGTAGCCCTCGCGGTTGCGCTCCTCCGCGCCGCCCCCGGGCGGCAGCACGACGCCCGGCAGCGGCGCGTAGACGTCCTGACTGACCGTCGCGCCCCCGCCGGCCCCGGGCAGCGTCGCGGTCAGGGTGTCGACCACCCCGTAGTCGGCCGAGGTGATGCCGATCCGCGGGGCCCACGTGAAGTTGGTGAACCGGCGCCACGTCACCGACGTGGTCAGGGCCGAGTTCGGAATCGGCAGCTCGCGGTCGAGGCCGAAGATGAACTCGTGGGTCCTCGGCGACGACAGGTCCGACGCCACGCGGTTGACGCTCTCGGCCGACGTGGGATTGGCGGGATCGAAACCGTCCGCGAACAGCATCGGACCCAGCTCGTCGGCCTGCGTCACACCGTCCCCGTTCGCATCGGCGGCCAGGAAGAACGCGGCCGAATAGCTGGTCCCCGCGGCCAGAATGCTGGCGGCGCCCACGGGCAACTGCGAGGCGAATTGCCCGTAGCCGGCCCGGACGAGCGTGTCGGCTTCCGTCCCGAGGGCGTAGCTGACGCCGACGCGCGGCGCCAGGATGTCGAACACGTGCGTGTTGCTGAGGGCCGATGACGTCAGGGCCGGCAGCAGGTTCGGGATCAGCGGGTTCGCGGGGCGCTGCGCCTCGAGCAGCGACGAGGCCGATCGGTCGAAGCGGACGCCGACGTCGACGGTCAGCCGATCCAGCGTTATCCGGTCGCTCGCGTAGAGGCTCAGGTATCGGCCCTCGGCGTTCAGCACCTCGTCCCCGTAGACGATGGCCAACATCAGTCCATCGTCGGGATAGCTCGGCTGGTGCAGGGAGAGCGTTCCGTTGCCGGGCCAGATGAACTCTTCCTGCTGGATGTTCCTCCGCCAGTTCACGCCGAACCGCAACTCGTGGTCGCCGCGGAAGTAGTTGGCGTCGACGTCCGCCACCGACTGCGGCCGCCACGACCGGAAGTCGGCGAACGAGTTGTGGTAGACGCGGTTGACGTCGCGGTAGACATCCGTGTCGAGGCCGCCCCGCGGCGTCAGGAAGAAGCCCCAGTTGAACTGCGTCGCCTTGGCGGTGACGACGAGGTTGTCGTTGCCCACCCAGTTGGCCGTCCCCGTGAACAGGCCCGCGCCGCTGCCCCCCTGGTTCCAGGTGGTCTCGTCTGGCCGCGTCGGTCCCGCGTTCCGCCCCAGCTTGATCTTGGCCCCGTTGAAGTGGTTGAGGCCGACGCGCAGGCCGTCGGTCACCTGCCCCTGCACCTTGAAGGCCCGATTGGTCAGGGTGGTGCGGTCGGGGGTGTCGATGAGGGTGCGCAGCCGGATGTCGGTCTCGCCGAGCGAGCCCCAGCCCCACAGCCGGTCCCTGACGATGGGGCCCCCGAGCTCGAAGCCGTAGTCGGCGTACTGCTCCATCCGGTTGCCCTTCCCGGTCTCTCCGCCGATGGCCTCGGCCAGGACCGGCGACAGGTTGTTGCGCTGCAGTCCTTCGTTGGCGAAGTAGCCGCGGGTGCTGCCGCTGAGCTGGTTGGTGCCGCTCTTGAGCACGACGTCCACCGCGGCGCCCGGCGTCTGGTTCCGCACGTCGGCCCCGCCGGTGTTGATGCGCACCTCCTGGAACTGGTCGAAGTCCCAGTAGGTCGGCGACGAGAGGGACGCCATGTCGGTGACCACGACGCCGTCGAGGGTCCAGGTGTTCTCCTCGGTGCTCGCGCCCTTGGCCATGTACAGGGACTGCTGGCCCGACTCGGCCCCGCCGACGTTGACGCGGTCGACGACGACGCCGGGAATGGTCTGCAGCAGCACCCACGGGTCGCGGGCGGAGGGAATCTCCTGCAGCTCCTCGACGGTGATGTGGGTGTCGGTGCTCTGGCGGCGCGGGTCGATGATGGGGGCGGTGCCGGAGACGGTCACCGTCTCGTCGATGCCGCCCACCTCCAGCGCCGCCACCACCGGGGTCGACGCGGCCGCCCGCACCTGGACCCCCGTGTCCACGAAGGTGCGGAACCCCGGCAACGCGATGCGCAGCTCGTAGGTGCCGACCGGCAGCCGCAGCAGGCGCGCCCCGCCCTGCGCGTCGGTGAAGACGTCGGACCGGTTCTCGGGCCCCGTCACGGACACCCCCGCACCCGGCAGCACCGCGCCGGTGGAGTCCTGGACGGTGACGTCGATCCGGCCGAGGTCGACCTGGGCGGCGGCGGCCGAGGCCAGCAGGAGCGCCGCCGCGAAGGCTGCACCGGTGGTGGCCGTACGGGGAGACTGGACGCGCTGCCTCACTTGTTGTTCCTCCTTGCGTATGGCGAGGGGCAGTCCGGACCCCGCGCCCCGCCGAACCGGAGGTGATCCCGGGTGGTCCCGGATCGCGCTCGCTGCCCGGGTCGGGACTGTCGGCGAACCGACTCGAGATTCCGGGACGCGGGGGTGGAGCAACTCCCAGCGTGCGCATGGTAGCACTCGAATCGCCCCGCTGACACCCCGTTGGCGCGGCGATCCTTCGCGCTCAAGCCCTGCTGCGTCGGATATGGCCGGCGCCGGCCGCGTCCCCGGACGGGGCGGCAGGTACGCCGATTGCCGGATGAGGACGATGAACTCGCTGGTGGCGGCCGGGATGCGCACGGACCGAGGGCCAGCGGTCTCTGCGCTGCGCGTGAGTCGTTGGGGGATCCTGAGTTGAGACGGCCCGCTGCAGCCGCGTCGGCATGGCAGTGGATTTCGCGACGGTGCAGCCTCAGGCCCCCGCTGTGCCTTCGATCACGCACCGCGCGAGTGTCGTCTTGCCGACCTGCCGCGCACCGATGAGGTCGACGACGGGGAAACCGCCGCGGGTCGCTGATCGAGACCGCATGGTCGCGACGAGGAATCACATCGGTGCTATGCATGAAAATCTAAAGTGTCATTTTAGATATTCATGCATATGTGGTTCTCGGCACCTGCTGCCGGGCGCGGCCGCCCGCTCGATGCCTGTGGCTCTCGCGCCGTGGTGATTGCCCTCGCCAAGCTCTCAACCTGCGCCTCGCGCAATGAGCTGGTGCCGGTGGACTGACTTGCCGGCGGCGAAGTGGTTTCCGTCAGTTCGATCTCGGTCCATACGTTGCGCACGTCGTTCGGCCGCGCCCCTCCCGCCGCGCTTCCTCACTCGCGCAGCGCGAAGGTCGAGAGCGAGTGCCCGGCGATGACCGCGACGTACTGCCGGCCTGCCACCTCGTAGGTCATGGGGCCGTTGGTGATCTGCCCGCCGAGACTCGTCCGCCAGAGGAGGTCGCCGGTGCGGGCGTCGAGGGCCTGGAAGTAGCCCGAGCGCGTTCCCGTGAAGAGCAGGTCCGAGGCGGTGGTGAGGATGCCGCTGCTGGTGACGTCGGTCATCTCGAACTTCCACCGCTGCTCGCCGGTCAATGCGTCGAGGGCCACCACCGCGCCGGACCCCGCCGCGTCGGTCCACGTGTTGATGGGGCCGCGCGTCAGCCCCGGCACCGTAGGCGCGTCGGGCACCGGCGCCGCGGTTCGCGGGCGCCCGCCGATGAACGAGCGTCCCGGCTCGTACTCCTGGGGCTGCGCGTCGAAGACCGACGCGTAGTCCTCCCAGGCAGGGACGTAGAAGAGCCCCGTGCGGGGGCTGAACGACGGCGAGTACCAGTTCGTTCCGCCCTGCACGCCGGGGAAGGTCGGTGCGCCCGGCGGCTGCGGCGTCTCGACGGGGCGGCCGCTGTCGTCGAGCCCCTCCGCCCAGTTGACGGTCACGAACGGCAGCCCGTTGAGGAACCGGCCCGTCGTCCGGTCGAGCACGTAGTAGAAGCCGTTGCGGTTGGCCCAGAGCATCGCCTTGAGGGTGACGCCGCCGCGCTCGAAGTCGGCGAGCACCGGTATCTGCACCGAGTCGTAGTCGTAGGGGTCGTTGGGCGTGAACTGGAAGTGCCAGCGCAGCTCGCCGGTGTCGGCGTCGAGGGCGACCACCGAGTCCGAGTAGAGGTTGTCGCCGGGCCGCTGCTCGCGGTTGAAGTCGGGCCCGGGGTTGCCGAGGCCCCAGTACATCAGGTTCAGCTCGGGGTCGTACGATCCGGTCAGCCACGCGGCGGCGCCGCCGTGCATCCACGCCTCGGGGTCGCAGTAGGTCTCGGGGTCGGGCGGGCACGGCTCCCACGTCTCGTGCCCCGGCTCGCCGGGCCCGGGGATGGTGTGGAAGCGCCAGATCTCCTCGCCGGTGGCCGCGTCGAGCGCCGAGATGAACCCGCGGATGCCGCGGTCGCCGCCGGCCGAGCCGACGATGACCTTGTCCTCGACGACCAGGGGGGCGAGGGTGAACGAGTAGGCGAGCTCCTTGTCGGCCAGCTCGACGTCCCACAGCTCGGCGCCGGTGGCGGCGTCGATGGCCACGACGTGGGCGTCGAGGGTGGCCATGAACAGCCGGTCGCCGAGGATGGCGACGCCGCGGTTGTTCGAGCCGCAGCAGGCGCGGTGGTCGGGCGGCGTCGCATAGCTGTACACCCAGAACACGCGGCCCGTCCGGGCGTCGAGGGCCACCACGTCGTTGGGGCGCTGCGTCAGGTACATGACCCCGTCGACGACCAGCGGCGTGGCCTGCCACGGGCCGAAGACCGGCGTCTGGTAGACCCACTGCAACTGCAGGTCCTCGACGTTGGCCGGGGTCACGTCGTCCAGCTCGCTGTAGCGCTGGCTCGAGTAGGTGCCGGAATAGGTCAGCCAGTCGGCCGGCGCCTGCGCCGCGTCGCGGAGGCGCTCGAACGGCACCTGGGCCGAAGTCGCGCCCGCGGCCAGTGCGCCGAGGAGCATGACGAGCCCGATCCGCCGCATCGTCTGGTTGGTTCGCATCGTCCGCCTCAGCCTTTCAGGGACACGAGGTACGCCAGCAGGTCGGCCAGCTCGTCCGCGTCGAGCCGGTCGCCGTAGGCCGGCATGGGCGACGCCGTGAGGACCCGGAGCTCGCGCAGGTCGGCCTTGTCGAACGACCGCAGTCGTGCGTCGTCGTCAAGGATCTGCACCGTATAGGTGTCTTCGTTGAGCCGTCGGCCAGTGACCCGCTCGCCGTCGGCCGTCACCAGCTCGACGGGGCGGTCGATGGGCCGCATGGTGCCCGTCGGGTCGAGCAGCGACCGCCGCAGGGCGCTCGGGGCCCGCTCGGCCCCCACCGCGGACAGGTCCGTCGCCGCCCGGGGGCCCCGGCCCCCCACGCGGTGGCAGTCGAGGCACGCGCCCCGGCCCTCGAAGATCGCGCGGCCCCGCGCCGCGTCGCCCAGCGTCACCGCGTCGGCCTCGTAGGTCATGTTCCGCAGGTAGGCGATGATGCCGGCCATCTCCGCGGCGTCGAGCTCGAACGCCAGCATGCCGGTGCCGGGGATGCCGTTCCGGATGACCCCGATCAGGTCCCGGTCGGTCGCCCCGCGGCGCAGTTGGCCGCTGCGCAGGTCGACGCCGGCGACCGCGTCCCCGGCCTCGCCGTGGCAACTCGCGCATTCTGCGAGGTACACGGCGAGGCCGTACTCGATGTCGGCGGGGTCGTGTTCTACGTGGTCCTGGGCGCTCGCGGCGACGGCCGATACGGCCAGACACATCGCCGCTCCGATCACCCCTTGCCACCCGAATTCCCCGCGCCGCCCGAAGACCCTTCGTAGCATGGGACTGTCCTCCTGCGGGTCCCGGCAACCGTGGCAGAGGCCCCGCTACGTGCGACCGGCGGTGCATCCTGCCTGACTGCGCTGCTTCTCGGTTACCTGTGTCCCTCAGTATGCACCCTCGCCGCAACTGGTCCGGCACGGGCGTTGTCGAGCCCGGCCGTGACCTTCTCAATCGGCGAATCCAGCCGGACACGCTCGTGGTGCCCGGGGGCGCTCGTTGCGTCTGGTCCGGCACGGGCAAGTCGTTCAGCCCGCTGACTTCGCAGGCCTCCCTGCAACTCCGGGTTGCGGGCTGCCCGGCGCCCGCTCACTCCGGCAGGGCCAGGGCCACGTACTCGCTCGGCATGTCCTCCCAGCCCACGGTGACGACGATGTACTGCCGGCCGTCGACCATGTAGGTCATCGGCGCCGCCGTCGTGCCCCCGGGCAGCTCCATCTCCCACACCACGTCGCCGGTCAGCTTGTCGTAGGCGCGGAACATCTTCCCTCCGGCTCCGCCCCAGATCGGCTGCAGCACCACGACGCCGGCGTTGCCGCCCTCGCCGAGGAAGACGAGCGACTTCGTCACCAGGGGCGACACCCGCCCCGGCTGGCCGAGGGGCGGCAGGTCGAGGTCCTGCAGCATCGGGTGGTCGCGCGGCCCGTCGCCGTTGGCCTTCGACCAGAGGATCTCGCCCTTCTTCAGGTCGATGGCGACGAGGCGGCCGTACGGCGGCTTGAAGATGGGCAGCTCGTTGGGGCCCTGGAGCGGCGCCAGGGTCTCGACCACGAGCCGCATGTCCGAGCGGGGATGCTCGGACGGCACGATGCCGATGACCGACTCGCTGTGGACCGACGGCACGTAGAGGATGCCCGTCTCCGGGTCGACGGCCGAGCCGCCCCAGTCGGCGCCGCCCACCACGCCGGGCATCTGCAGCGTGCCCTTCGTGCCCCCCGGCGAGTCGTCGACCATCGACGGCGCGGTGAAGAGGGGGCCGGTCACGTACTGCTCGAAGACCTCCAGCGCGTCCTGCCGCAGCTCGGGGGTGAAGTCGATGAGGTCGTCGACCGTCGTCCCCTGCTGGTCGAACGGCGGCGGCTTCGTGGGGAACGGCTGGGTCGGCGCGTACCACTCGCCGGGCACGTCGCCGGGCGGCACCGGCCGCTCCTCGATGGGCCAGATCGGCTCGCCCGTCACCCGGTTGAAGACGTAGGTGAACGCCTGCTTGCTCACCGCCGCCACCGCCTTCACCGGCTCGTCGCGGCCCTCGACCTCGAGGTCGAGCACGTTGGGGGCGGCGGCGTAGTCGTAGTCCCAGATGCCGTGGTGCACCGCCTGGAAGTGCCAGACGCGCTCGCCGGTGCGGGCGTCGAGGCAGACGATGCTCTCGGCGAACAGGTTGTCGCCGGGGCGGTAGCCGCCGTAGTAGTCGTTGGTCGGCGTCGACAGCGGCACGTACACCAGGCCGAGCTCCTCGTCCGCGCTCGGCCACGCCCACATGTTGCTG
>JAJEFC010000371.1 GCA_022820675.1 Vicinamibacteria bacterium
CAAGTCCGTGCACAATTCGCGGCTCGCGCAACGACGCAGGAGGCCCGGAACAGATGCGGAGCGGTAGTCGACACCGGGGGGAGGCAGGGGGCGGATGGAGTGGTTTCCCCCCGCTGCTGGCGACAGACGGACGGATTCACAAGGGAGATTGCGACATGAGTACGGGTGCGATTTTCACAAGAGGCAGTCGCAGGGCGCTGACGTGGGTGGTGATGCTCAGCGCGCTGCTCGTGCTGCCCGCGGGTGAGGCGGCTGCACAGCAGGCCATAACCGTTTCGAAGACCAACGTTAGCGCTACGGAAGGCGTCGCGGCCGCGTCCGCACCGGCCTCGCAGAAGTTCACTGTCCAGCTAGCCGCCGCAGTCACGTCGGACACTACAGTCACCCTTGCGACGTCCGCGGTAACGAACGCCACCTTCGTCACTGACCCGGCTACGCTCACCTTCACCGCCGCTGGCGGGACAAGCCCGTGGAATACAGCGCAAACGGTCACGGTGACCGCAGACGAAGAGACCGCTACCACTGACAACAACGTAGCTGGTACGGGCACCCTGACGCTGTCCATAGCCGGAGGCGCCATTCCCGACAAGGAGGTCTCGCTCGCCGAGGTCGACAACGACCCGACAATGATGCGGGCCACGCCTGACACCGTGACGGTGACCGAGGGTGCTGCGGGAACCAGCTTCTCTCTGTCCGTAGACAAGATCGGAGAAGGGGGGACACTGGACGCTGCCGTTGCTGTCACGGTTAGCGTGCTAACGCCAGCCACCAACGCCAGCTTCGAGTACTCTGCCGATGGGGGCCTAAGCTGGGCTCTCACACTGCCACACACCCTACCATCTGGCGCTGCGACCGACTCGTTTGGAGCGGGCGGCGACGGAGATCAGACGATCTACGTCAGGGCAGCCGAGGACAACAGCAACACAACCAATGGCTCGGTTACCCTGCTGATTCAAGGTACGAGCACCGTCGGCACCATAGCCGCCGAGACAGTGACAATCACCGAAACCGACAACGACAGAGTAGTCGTGCCGGTTGGCAAGGCGACAGGGATCACGGTTTCACCTGGCAGCTTGCAGGTGAACGAGGGAGGCGCCGGGACCTTCATGGTCTCTCTGAACGGGACACCTGAAGTCGACGTTACCGTTGCTGCCAACGCCGGAGTGCCCGGCATGGCGGCCGACAACGCGGACTTCCGCTATACGTTTGGCAACACCAACGCCGCCGCTGACCCGACGACGATGATGTTCACGTTTCCGAAGGGTGTGGCGCCGACGCCGCAACCGGTGACCGTGACGGCGCTGGACGACCCGAATCCCGTGAACGGTCGAACCGTCATCACCTTCAGCACGACGGCCGCGGGCATCACCCCCCGCAATCTCACCCTCACCGAAGCCGACAACGACGGTGCGGGAGTGGTGCTGTCCACGACGGCTCTGCAAGTGCAGGAGGGTGGAGCCGCCCAGAGCTACACGATCCGCCTGGGGTCGGCCCCTGCGAATGCGCCGGTCACGATCACGCCGTCGGTTGCGAATGTCAACGCGAACGTGGCCGTTTGGGCCGATAGCGCCGGCACCACTGCGCGTGGGTCGCTCACGTTCACAAGCGCCAACTGGGACACGCCCCAGATGGTATACGTGCGTGCAGCTCGTGACACGAACACCACCAACGGCTCGGCGAAGATCTCGCACCGGATCACGACTATCGACGGAGAGTACGCCGCCGTCAGGGCGGGAACCGTCTCGGTGACAGAGATCGACAGCGTGCGCACGGTCGAGCTGACGCTTTCGACCGATACCGTGAAGGAAGGCCAGACGGTCAGCATCACCGCCGCGCTGGGCAATCCCGGGGGCTTCACGGGAGCGCCGACCCTGGACTCGGATCTGGTGGTGAGCCTGTCGAAGAAGGCGGGGACGACGGAGGCGGGCGACTACTCCATTCCCGGGAACAAGGTCACGATTCTCGCGGGCACGAGGTCGGCGGCCGTGACCCTGACCGCCAACCACGACCACGACGCGGATGACGAGAGCCTCACGCTGACGGCTTCGATCTCGGGGGGCGGCGGCGCCCTGCAGATCGAGGGCAGCGCGCAAGAGCTGGCCCTCGACATCGAGGACGACGACACGTACACCCTGACCTCCGACAGGACGGAGCTGCCTGAAGGAGAGAAGGCGACGCTGACGGTCAAGGTGGATCCGCCCGCCGCACTCAGGACCAAGGTTGCCATCGACCTGTATCGGGCGTCCGGCGCCACGGTGACCCCGGGTCCCGGCGACACGCCGGATCACAAGATTATCGCCATAGGGCAGACCACGGCCACGTTCGAGTTGGAGACCGCCAAGGACAGGGACAAGGACCACGAGACCATCGAGGTGCTCGCGACGGCCGGGTCGGAGTCCACCGCGACCGGCAGGCTGACGGTGGTGGGCGACGAGCTGACGATCATGGTGCGCGACGCCCAGGCCGACGCGGTGTACACGCTGACGGCCGATCCGACGTTCGTGACGGAGGCCGGCGGCGAGCAGAGCGTGATGGTGACGGTGATGGCGGACAAGGCTGCCGCCGCCGACACGATGTTGACGCTTGCCGTCGATGACGCCAGCACCGCCATGAGCGACGACTACAGCATCATGCCGGCGGAGATGATGGTGACGATCGCCAAGGGCGAGAAGTCGGGCATGGCCGAGCTGATGGTCACGCCGGTTGCCGACAGCATGGACGAGGAGGACGAGACCATCGTGCTGACCGCCTGGATGGAAGACGCGATGGTCGGCAACGCCGTGACCGTGACGCTGATCGACAGCGATTCGGTCAGCAGCGGAATCACGGCGAAGTCGAACGCCGAGGCGCTGAAGGTGTTCGAGGACGCCATCATGATGGCGGGCGGCCTCCAGGCCGGCGGAGAGTCGGCATACGTCGACATGAGCATGCTGTTCAACGTGGCCGATCCCGGCATGGCGGTCGCCTACAGCGTGTCGTCCAGCGACACCGACGTGCTGGGGCTCTACACGTCGGCCACGGACTCGACGCTCTCGGACGTGACGCTGAGACTCGATCCGATGATGGAGGGCATGTCGACGGTCACGGTCATGGCCGAGGCCGGCAACGGGGCGATGGCGGTGAGCACCCTGACCGCCTTCACCTGCAGCGGCGCGTGCGTGTCGGTGAACATCGACGTAGGCGCGGCCGGCACCCCGGTGCCCGCCCTGCCGCTGGTCGGGCAGGGGCTGTTGGCCCTGTTCCTGTTCGGCGCCGGCGTCTACCGCCGCTATCGGAGCCGGTAGGCTCGGAGTAAGGGCACTCGTCGTTATCTCCCTGGCCCTCTTCCCGTCTCTCCGGCTTCGCGGCCGGAGAGACGGGGGAGGGTTTTTCCGTTTCCTCGGATACGTCATCGTTCAGATGCAGGCCGCCACCCCCACCGCGCCGACCGCCGGCACGTCCGGCGTCCTCCGGTTCACGCTCACCGTCGGGGCCTGGTTCGTCGGGCTGTTCGGGCTGATGCGGCTCGGGTGGGTCGAGCGCACCCTGCTGACGCCCTTCGCGCAGCTCCAGCAGCGCGTGGCCGACCAGCTCACGGGAGCGCCGTCCGACCTGGTCTACGCCGACGCGAGCTGCAGCGGCGGCGACCCGATAGCCCTCTGCGTGGGGGCGATCTGCGCGTACCCCGCCGTCTGGGGCTCGCGGCTGCGCGGCGCCGCGCTCGGCGTGGCGGTGATTACCGCGCTGAACGTCGTCCGGCTCGGCACGCTGTCCCTGGTGGCGACGGACCCGGCGCTGCTCGACCTGCTGCACGTCTACGTCTGGCCCGGCATCCTGATTCTCGCCTCGGCCGCCTGGGTCTACGGGTGGATGGGCCGTCAGGGGCGGGGCGGGGCCGACGCGCGGGCCACGGGCTTGCATCCCGCCGGCGCGGACGCGGCCGACGGCCCGCACGCGGCGGGCGAGACGACCGCGGCGGCCGGCGCGGGCACGGTGGTGTTGGGCGGCGCAGCGCGGCGGTTCCTGGTGCTGGCGGCGGTGCTGGTCGCCGCCTACTTCGCCACAGCGCCGTTCTTCTACGAGAGCGCGGCGGTGGACGTGATCGCGGGCTGGATTGCCGCGACCGGCGGGGCCATCCTCGGCGCCGCGGGCACCGCCGTCAGGGTGGCGGGGCCGGTGATTCGGACCGCGCACGGCGGCTTCGTGGTCACCCAGGAGTGCATCTTCACGCCGCTGATTCCGCTGTATCTGGCCGGCTGCCTCGCCGCACCGCTGTCGCCGTTGCGGCGGGCGGCGGCGCTGACCGCCACTCCCGTCGTCTTCTTCGCCATCGGCGTCTCGCGCCTGCTCGTGCTGGCCGTGCCGGCCGCCGTCGTCGGGTCGTACGAGGTGGCGATTCACGCCTTCTCGCAGACCCTGGTGGCGATGCTGCTGGTGACGGGGGCGGCCGTGTGGACGGCGGGCGCCGAGCGGCGCGCCGCCCCGCGGGTGCTCGGGGCGATCGGCGCCGGGCTGGCCGCGGGCTTCGCCGCGGCTCCCCTGTGGGGCGTGCTGGTGGGCGGCGGCGTGGCGGTGGCGCAGGACGCGGCGGGGCACGCCGGCCATCTGTTCGCCGACGAGCAGGGGGCGACCGCGATTCTGCCGGCGTTCCAGATGGGCCTGTTCGCGGCGCTGTGGGTCGCGGTGGCGGGCGGCACCGCGTGGCGACGCGCCGTCCTCGGCCTCGGCGTGCTGGTCGCCTCGCACGCGGTGCTCGCCGTGCTGGTGGGCGAGCTGGCCCACCACTACGGCTTCGACCCGCACATCGGCCTGATTCGCGCCTGGGCCCTCGCGCTGCCGGTCGTCCTCGTGTGGAGGCTTGCGCCCACGGACTGGCTTGCGGCCGCGGGACCGGCGAGTCCGGCGGCGTCGCCGGGTTGGCGGCACCGTGGTGTCCAGCCTGTTGGGTAGTAAGGACGGTGACCGGAATTGCCTTGCCACGTAGCCAAGGCGGGAACCGCCGAAACCGACTGCATCTGGGTGGCAGTTGGCAACTCTATATCGATCATCCCTGTCCTCTAATTTTCTGGCAGGCACTAACTAACTAACTAACTAAGGGGCGGCGGGCGGTCGGCTTCGAGAGCGGCCCGCTACGCGCGTCGGGGCTGTGCCGATGACGAGCAGGGCGAGGCGGCGGAAGCTCCGGCGAGGCGCCGGCGCGCCGTCCGGTGCGCACCCCGCTTCGCCCGGCCCGGTTGTCTCGGGGGGCGCGGCGCCGCAGGAGAGGGCGCCACTCTCCGCCGGCCGGCCCGACGTCGCCGCGCTGGCCGCGGCCGTCATCGGCCCCCTGGCGCTCTACGTCGCGACCCTGCCCCGCACGGTGGTACTGGAAGACGACGGCCTGTTCCTCATGGCCGGCGTGCACCTCGGCGTCGCCCACCCGCCGGGCTACCCCATCTACACGCTCATCGTCCACCTGTTCACCCGGCTGCCGTTCGGCGAGCCGGCGTTCCTCGGGCACCTCTCGAGCGCGGTGCTCGGGGCGCTGGCCTGCGGCGCCGTCTACGCGTGCGCGCGACTGCTGGGGGCGTCGCTCGTGCCGGCCCTGACCGCGGCGTGGCTCTTCGGCGTCTCGGAGCAGTTCTGGTCGCAGGCCATCATCACCGAGGTCTACACGCTGAACGCGCTGCTGTTCTTCGCGATCTGGGCGCTGGTGCTGCTGGGGGCGCGGGACCCGCGCCGGCGCTGGGCCCTCTGGTGTGCCGCGGTCGCCTGGGGGGCGGGCCTCGCCAACCATTGGCCGCTGACGGTGCTGGCGACGCCGGGCTTGGCGCTGGCCCTGCTGCCGGCATGGCGCGAGGTCCTGCCGCGGCTGCCTCGGCTGCTCGGGGTGGCCCTGGTGACCGCCGCCCTGCCGTACGCGTGGATGGTGTGGCTGTCGCAGCAGGCGCCTGCCATCAGCTTCTACGGCCCCATCGACTCCTGGAGCGACCTCTGGTTCTACGTCAGCCGGCAGGGCTACAGCGAGGTCGACGCCAGCCCCACCGCCGGCTGGAGCGACCGCACGGCGTTTCTGGGTTGGTTGGCGGCCGACATCGTGCGGCAGACGACCCTGCCGGGCTTCGCCCTCGCCATGCTCGGCCTCCGGGCGCTGGCGCGGGGCGGCGGACTCCTCGCGATGGCCCTCGCCGGCTCGGGCGTCGTCGCGCTGCTCGGCAACAGCGCGGTGCTGATAGCGCTCCTGGGGTTCGACTTCGACCCGTTCCGGCTGGCCGTGTTCCGGCCCTACCCGCTGATCTGCTACGGCGTGGCCGCCCTGTGGGCCGGGATCGGCATGCAGTGGATGGTGGACCATCTGCCGGGGTGGACGGCGGGACGTTGGCCGGCGCAGGCACCGGGGGCGCCGGGGGCGTCCCACGCGGCCTGGGCCACGCGGTCGCCGACCGCGGCGGCGGTGCTGGTCGGCGCGGCGATGGTGGCCATGTCGGCGTCCGCGGGCTGGCCGGCCAACGACCGGTCGGACAGCGACTTCGCCGAACGGCATGCCGAGGCGGTGTTCGACCTGCTGCCGCAGGGCGCGGTGCTGTTCGTGCGCGGCGACGCCATCGGGCCGCTCGGCTACTACCGCTTCGTCGAAGGGCGCCGGCCCGACGTCGCCCTCTACAGCTTGCAGGGCCTCGTGCTGGGCAACCGCCTGTTCGATCCCCTTCTGCCGCGGGAAGAAAGAGCGAGCGCGCTGGACAGGTTCGTCGACGCCGCCGAGAGGCCGGTGTTCCTGCTGCCCGACTACGACATCCATCCCGAGGACCGCGGCTTCGGGCATCGCGGTTTCGTGCTGGAGGTGCTCGGAGAGGGCAGCGGGGGCACCGCCACTCTGGCCCGCCACCCGCGCGCAGAGCGCTACTTCCTCGAGTTGCTCGACCGGCAGCCTGCCGACGTGTGGGAACGGTGGCAGCGCGGCGGCCTGCTGTTCCACTATGGCAACTACCTCGGGCTACTCGTCGTGGTGGGCTCGGCGTTGTCGGAGCCGTTGGCCGACCTGCTGGAACGGGCCGAGGAGTGCTACCCCTGCCTGCTCGGCATGGCGGCCGCCGTGCTCGACAACGACGGCGCCGGGCGCGTCGATCGCGTCGCCGCCTGGCTGGCGCGGGCGGAGGCGCTGCACGGCCGGGCGCTGAGCAAGCAGCAATCGGCCAGGGTCTTCTTCGAGCAGGGCCGCCTGGCCGAGCTGACCGGCGACGCGGCGACCGCTGCCGCCCGCTACCGGGAGGCCTACGCCATCTTTCCGCACCCCGACGCCGACGCCGGCCCCGCCCTCCGCCGCCTCGGCCTCGCGCCGTGACGGTGGGTCCGGCCGGGCCGCAGGCTCGGCCCGCCGCGGCCCGAGGTCGGCGCGCC
>JAJEFC010000216.1 GCA_022820675.1 Vicinamibacteria bacterium
CCGTCCAGAACCCGGTGCAGGAGGCGCCGGGCCACGCCGGACCGCCAGTCGCCGCGTCGAGGCGCCGCCCGAGCAACGGCCACGCCGCCGGGCGGCCGCGCCGTTCCGCCGCCGGCCCACCGACCGTCGCCTGGCGGCTCCGCCCGGCGCCCAACCAGCCCTCCCGCAGTCCGCACCGTTCCATGGCGCATGCTGCTACCCATCGATCGATCCTCGCCCGCGCGCTCCCGCCGCATGAGGATGGAACCGCGCGCCCCTCAGGCGCAGCCGCCCCGCCTGCCAGTAGACGCTACCCATCGATCGGTCCCCGCGCGCGCGCTCCCGCCGGATGAGGATGGAACCGCGTGCCCTTCAGGAGCAGCCGCCCCGCCTGCCAGTAGACGCTACCCATCGATCGGCCCCCGCGCGCGCGCTCCCGCCGGATGACGATGGAACGGCGCGCCCTTCAGGAACAGCCGCCCCGCCTGCCAGTAGATGCGGGCCAGGGTCGTCGCGTTCTGCGCCGGGGCGCGCAGCAGGCCGCCCAGCACGGCGCGGCGGGTCAGCGCCTCGGCGGCCAGGGAGAGCACCGCCCCGAACGTCCGCCGGCCGCCGGGGTCGAAGCGCATCGCGATGCGGATGCGGTCGGCCGTCAGCGAGAACCTCATCCGGTAGCGTCCGGCCATGGGCAGGAACGGCGAGACGTGCAGCCGCTTGGCTGGTCCGAAGCGGCAGGCCCCGCGCCGGCCCCGCGCGTCCAGCACGTAGCAGTGCCGTTCGTTCCAGGGCGTGCTGCGCACGTCGGCGAGGATGGCCGCGCACTCCCCGCCGGCGTGGCAGAAGTAGAAGTTGACGGGGTTGAACGACGTCCCCGCCGAGCGCGGCTGGGTCAGCGCGAGGATGCGCTCCGGCTGGACGTCGATGCCCGCGCCGGCCAACCGCGCCGCCGTCTCGCCGCGGGTCAGCAGGTGGCCGCGGTCGACGGACACCGGCAACCGACCCCAGGCCGGCCGGCCCGCGCCGACGCGGTCCAGGTCCACCAGCAGCATCCAGACGCGGTACCGGAAGACGTGGCGCACGGGATGCGCGCGGGCGTGCACGACCCACCCCCGGCAGCTCGACTCCCGCAACGGCTCAGGCGGCATCGCGAAGCTCCCGGCGGAGAGCGTCCACCGCGTCGACGGCGCTGTGGAAGCCGTCCTCGTGGAAGCCCCAGCCCCAGTAGGCGCCGCAGTAGTACGTGCCGTCCACCCCGTTGATCTCGTCCCGCCGCGCCTGCGCCCGCCGCGCCTCGGGGGTGAAGACCGGATGCGTGTAGTCACGCTCGATCCACACCTGCCGCAGCGGCCCCCGCGGGTTCAGCGTGACGAAGAACTGCTGCCCGCCGGCGAGGCCCTGCAGGCGGTTCATCCAGTAGGTGACCCGGCAGCTCGCCACGCCGCCGCGCTCGGTCGCGGTGACGTTCCAGCTCGACCACGCGGCCCGCCGGCGGGGCATCGCCGAGGGGTCGGAGTGGACCACCGTCCGGTTGCGCCGGTACTTCAGCGCGCCGAGCACCTCGCGCTCGACCGGCGTGGGCGCGAGCAGGGCCAGGGCCTCATCGGCGTGGCACGCCAGCACGACGCGGTCGAAGGGCTCCGCGGCGCCGCCCGCGGTCGCCACGCGCATCCCGCCCCGCCCCCGCTCGACGCGCTCGACCGGACGGCCGACGCGGCGGCGGCCCCGGAAGCGCCGCGCGAACGCGTCGACGTAGGCGCTCGAGCCCCCCTCGACGACACGCCACACCGGCCGGCCGCGCAGCTTCAGCAGCCCGTGATTGGCCATGAACGCGGCCACGTGCGCGACCGACGTCTCGTCGACGCCCGCGAGCGGCGCCGACCAGAGGGCCGCGCACATGGGCAGCAGGTGATCGTCGACGAAGGGCCTCGGATAACGCTGCGCGTCCAGGAACTCGCCCAGGGTGCGCCCGTCGTCGGCGGCGACCTGCCCCGCTTCGCGGTAGAACCGGCGGATGCCGCGCAGCATCGACAGGAACCTCGGGCTGAACAGGTTCCGGCGCTGGCAGAACAGCGCGCGCAGGCTCGCGGTGCCGTACTCGACGCCGTCGCCGCCGTCCCCTTCGCGGCGCACCGAGAAGGACATGTCGGTGGGCCGCGAGGCCACCCCGAGCTCGTCGAGCCACGCCGAGAACAGCGGGTAGTGCGTGCGGTTGAAGACGATGAAGCCCGAGTCCACCGCGCAGGCCCGCCCGTCCACCAGCAGGTGGTGGGTGTCGGTGTGGCCGCCCAGGCGCGGCCTCGCCTCGAACAGGGTGACGTCGGCGAAGTCCTGCAGGGCCCAGGCCGCGGCCATGCCCGCGATGCCCCCGCCCACCACGGCTACGCGCATCGCGCCCGGTCCCCTTCCCGCGAGGCCCCGCGCCTCGACGCCGGTCCGGCCCCGTCCGCGACGGCTACCCGCAGGGTCCTCCGTCTCCACCGCGAGGCCCCGGGGTTCGAGGTTCCGGGCTTCGACGCCGGTCCGGCCCCGACAGCTACTCGCATGGTCATCCGTCTCCACCCCGCGAGGCTCCGGGGTTCGAGGCCGCGATGCTCCCGACCACCAGCGCCACGCGCATCACCCTTGGTCTCCGGACACCGTCTTCAGGTCGCGGACGAGCCCGACCCACGCCATCGCCCGGAGCACCGCGTACGCCGGATCGAGCTCCCACCAGCGCAGCCCCAGCCGGGCCGAGGCGCTGTGGCGATGGTGGTTGTTGTGCCAGCCCTCGCCCATCGTGATCGCGGCCAGCCACCAACTGTTGCGGCTCCGATCCCGGGTCTCCCAGGGCCGCCGGCCGTGGCGGTGGCCAACGGAGTTGACGAGGAACGTCGCGTGCATGAGGACCACGGTGGCGACGACGTAGCCCCACACCAGCATCTGCCACCCATTGGTTTGGGGGTACACGGACCTCAGCGCCTCCCCGAGCGCGAACATCGCGACCGCGCAGAACACCGGCGGGACCAGGTCGTACCGGTTCAACCAGCGGAGCTCGGGGAAACGGGCGAGGTCGGGCACGCGCTCGATCCGGGTGTCGAACGCGGCCCGGCACAGGAACCAGCCCATGTGCGACCACCAGAAGCCGCGCGTGGAGTCGTGGGGGTCGCCGCGGTCGTCGGCATGGGCGTGGTGGTTGCGGTGGTGGGCCACCCACCACAAGGGCCCCCGCTGGGTCGCCGCCGTCCCGAGGAAGGCGAAGACGAACTGCACGATGCGCCCCGTGCGGAACGCCCGGTGGGCGAGGCCCCGATGGAAGAACGCGCTGATCGCGAACGCGCGGACCGCATAGGACCCCAGCGCCACCCACAGCGCGACCCCGCTCCACCCGACCCACCACACCGCCGCGCAGGCCGCGTGCAGGGCCACGAACGGTACGATGCGCAGCCAGTCCACCGACTCGTCGCCGGGGCCGGCGCGGCGCGCCGTGTCGAACCATCTGATCACCGTGTCCACCGCTCTCGCTCCATCGATTCGGTGCTTCCGATTCAGACTACGACCTGTGCCGTGAAACCGGCGTGAGGGAACGGCTGGCCCACCTTCACGCAGATTTCACGCGCAGAACGCGGCATGCGTCGTGCCCGAGCCGGGAATCAAGGCCGTCGGGTCGACTCCCGCGCCGGAGGGTCACGGCGGTGCGCAGGCGCGAGCCGGTCGAGACCAGGAGGGGTCATCGGGTCGTGCAGGAGATTCGGGCCCGGACCGCGGCCCGCCGACCGGCAGATGCCGCTCGTCGAGTTCGACACCCGGAGGGAAGCCGAAGGAACGTCGGTCGCCGCCAGCCCGCCAGTCGCCGCATCGGCCGCGCTGGCGCCCAACCCTCGGGAGTCGGCACCGTTCCATGGCGCGGGCTCCCGGCCCGGAGAGCGTTGCCTGCGGCTCCCCTCAACGCCCAACCAACCCTGCCGGGAGTCCACACCGCTCCACGGCGCAGACTCCTACAGGCCGGCGCCGGTGTCCTTCAGGATCCGCCACACCTTCTCGGGCGTGATGGGAATGTCGATGTGCCGCACGCCGAGATGGGCCAGCGCATCGACCACGGCGTTGACGATCGCCGGCGGCGCGCCCACGGTGGCCGACTCGCCGACCCCCTTCGCGCCCTGCGGGTGGTGCGGAGACGGGGTCACGGTCTTGTCGGTCTCCCACCGCGGCGTCTCCATCGCGGTGGGGACCAGGTAGTCCATGAAGCTCCCGCCCGAGATGTTGCCGTTCTCGTCGTAGCTGATCTCCTCGAGCAGGGCCGGCGCCATGCCCATGGTGAGGCCGCCGTGGATCTGCCCGTCGACGATCATGGGGTTGATGATGTTGCCGCAGTCGTCCACCGCCACGAAGCGGCGTATCTTCACCTCTCCCGTCCCGCGGTCGACGTCGACGACGCAGATGTAGCTGCCGAACGGGAACGTCAGGTTCGGCGGGTCGTAGTACGAGACCGCCTCGAGGCCGCCCTCCATGCCCGGCGGATGGTTGGTGTAGGCCGCGAATGCGATCTCCTGGATGGTCTTCGTCTTCTGCGGCGCGCCCTTGACCGAGAAGGCCCCCGGCGTCCACTCCAGGTCGTCCTCGCTCACCTCGAGCAGGTAGGCGGCGATCTTCTTCGCCTTGTCGCGCACCTTGCGCGCGGCCATCGCCCCCGCCGCGCCCGCCGTCGGCGTCGAGCGGCTGGCGTAGGTGCCGAGCCCGTAAGGGGCGGTGTCGGTGTCGCCCTCCTCTATCTCGATGTGGGCGGCGGGGATGCCGAGCTCCTCGGCGAGCACCTGCGCGTAGGTGGTCTCGTGGCCCTGGCCCTGCGACTTGGTGCCGAAGCGGGCGGTCGCCTTGCCGGTGGGATGGACCCGGATCTCGCACGAGTCGAACATCTTGAGGCCGAGGATGTCGAAGTGCTTCGAGGGCCCGGCGCCGACGATCTCGGTGAAGCTGGAGATGCCGATGCCCATCAGCTCGCCCCGATCCCGCTTCTCGGCCTGCTCCTTCCGCAGCTCGGCGTAGCCGATGCGCTCCATCGCCTTCCGGAGGGCGCCGTGGTAGTCGCCGCTGTCGTACTCCCACCCCAGCACCGATTTGTAGGGGAACTCGTCCGCCGGAATGAAGTTCTTGAGGCGCAGATCGGCGGGGTCCATCCCCAGCTCGAGGGCCACGATGTCGGTGAGCCGCTCGATGGTGTGGACGGCCTCGGTCACCCGGAACGAGCAGCGGTAGGCGATGCCGCCCGGCGGCTTGTTCGTGTACACCCCGTCCACCTCGGCGAAGGCGTGCTTCAGGTCGTAGGACCCGGTGACGATGGAGAACAGGCCGGCCGGGAACTTCGACGGGTTGGCGGCGGCGTCGGTGTAGCCGTGGTCGGCCACCGTCTTGATCTTGAGGGCGGTGAGGGTGCCGTCCTTCGTCGCCCCGAGCTCGGCCTTCAGGTGGTAGTCGCGCGCGAACGAGTCGGCCTGCAAGTTCTCCATCCGGTCCTCGACCCACTTGACGGGCTTGCCCACCACCACCGACGCGGCGATCGCGAGCACGTACCCCGGATAGACCGGCACCTTGCCCCCGAACCCGCCGCCGATGTCCGGGGAGATGACCTGGATCTTCTCCTCCGACAGCCCGACGTGCCCGGCCACCAGGGCCAGCACGGTGCGGATGGCGTGCGGCGCCTGGGTGGTCATGTACACCTTGAGCTTGCCCATCACCCGGTCGAAGTCGGCGACGCAGCCGCACGTCTCGATGGACGCGACGTGGATGCGCGGAATGTAGATGTCCTGCTTGACGACGACGTCGGCGCCGGCCAGGGCGGTGTCCGTCGCGGCCCGATCCCCCACCTCCCAGTGGAAGATGTGGTTGTCCGTCTTGCCCTCCTTGTCGGTGCGCAGCACCGGCGCGTCGGGCTCGAGGGCCTTGAACGGATCGACGACGACCGGCAGCGGCTCGTAGTCCACCTCCACCGCCTCGACCCCGTCGGCCGCCGCGTAGCGGTCGGTCGCCACCACCGCCGCCACCTCCTGCGCCTGGTACATGACCTTCTCGGTCGGCAGCACCATCTGGGTGTCGGACATCAGGGTCGGCATCCAGTGCAGGTTGTACTGCTCGAGGGTCTCACCGGTGATGACCGCGAGCACCCCGGGAATCTTGAGCGCGTTCTCCGAGTTGATGGACTTGATCCGGGCGTGCGCGAACGGGCTGCGGACGATGTCGAGGTAGAGCATCCCCGGAAGCTGGATGTCGTCCACGTAGTTGCCCTGGCCGCGGATGAAGCGCGGGTCCTCCTTGCGCTTCATCGAGTGGCCCATCCCGCACACTTCCGGCGTCGTCTGGGGTGCCATGGCTAAGACTCCTGGCGCAGCTTCGCGGCCGCGTGCTCTATCGACTTGACGATGTTCACGTAGCCGGTGCATCGGCACAGGTTCCCCGAGATCGCCTGCCGGATGTCCGCTTCGCTCGGGTCGGCGTTCCGCTCGAGGAGGGCACGCCCGGTCATCAGCATGCCCGGCGTGCAGAAGCCGCACTGCAGCCCGTGCTCCTGCTGGAAGCCCTCCTGGAGCGGATGCAGCGTGCCGTCCTGCTCCAGGCCCTCCACCGTCGTCACCTCCCCGCCGTCGGCCTGCACCGCGAGCACCGTGCACGACTTGACGGGCTCGCCGTCGAGCAGCACCGTGCACGCGCCGCAGTGGGTGGTGTCGCACCCGATGTGGGTCCCGGTCAGGCGCAGCACGTCGCGCAGCCAGTGCACGAGCAGCAGACGCGACTCGACCGCGGCCTCCCGCGGCTCGCCGTTCACCGTGATCCGGACGTCGTGTGTCGCCATGCCTACTGCCCCCCCGCCCGCTGGACGGCGCGGGTGATCGCCCGGCCCGTCAGCACGCGCGCCATGTCGCGCTTGTACTCCGCCGACCCGCGCCGGTCGGCGCTCGGCGACGTGGCTTCCGAGGCCAGCCGCGCGGCCTCGGCGATTGTCTCCGCGTCCGGCTGTCGCCCTCGGAGATACGCTTCCGCCGCGGTCGCCTTGATCGGCGTCGGTCCGGCGTTGGTCAGGCCGATGCCGATCCGGGCGATCTCGCCCTGCCCGCCGAGCGTGACCTGCACCGCCGCGGCGGCGGTGGCGAAGTCGCCCACCTTGCGCTCGAGCTTCACGTAGGCGCCGCCGCTGCGGGGCGGCGGGACGGGGATCCTGATCTCGGTGAGGATCTCCGCCGGCGCGAGCGCGGTGGCGAAGAGCCCCGTGAAGAACTGCGTGACGGGGATGGTGCGCTCGCCCCCGGGACCTCGCGCCACCACCTCGGCCTCGAGCGCGAGCATCGTCGCCGGGTGGTCGTTGGCCGGATCGCCGTGGGCGAGGTTGCCGCCCACCGTGGCGCGGTTGCGCACCAGCGGATCGGCGATGACCACGGCGGTGTCGAGCAGTATCGGGTACTTCTCGCGAACCAGATCCGAGCGCTCCAGATCGGCCTCGCGCGTGGCCCCGCCGATGCGCAGGTACCCGTCCGCCTCGGCGATGCCCGCGAGCCCCGGGATGCGCCCGATGTCCACCAGGTGCCCGGCGTCGCCGAGCCGCAGCTTGAGCAGCGGCAGGAGGCTCTGCCCGCCGGACAGCACCTTCGCCTCGTCCCCGAGGCGATCGAGCAGCGCCACCGCTTCGTCGAGCGTGCCCGGCGCGTGGTAGTCGAATGCCGACGGAATCATGGGACGCTCCTTTAACGCACAGTCAGCCAGAGGATGACGGCTGCGACAACCACGGCGAACCAGAACGCCGGCCGCCGCACGAGTCGACCGAGCGCCCGCCTCCCCACCGTCGCGCCGAGGGAAACGGCGTCGATCGCGTCGCTCTCGGGAGCGGCGCCGGCGGGAGCGCCGTCGCCGGGGGTCGCGCCGGCGGAAGCGCCCTCGCCGGGCGCACCGTCGGTACCGCCGCCGGGAGCACAGCCGCGGGAAGCCTGCGCGTCCGGGCGATCCGCGTCCGGACCGGGCGCGTCCGCGGCTTCCTCGGCCGGGCTCGCCGTGTCGGGGCGGTCGCCGGCCGGAGTGTCCGGGCCCTCCCCGTCGGGCGCCGACTCCAGCGCCGCCCGCATCGCGTCGGTGAACCGCCGGAACATCTCGTCGCTGACGTCCTGGATCATGCCGCGGCCGAACTGCGCCAGGATGCCCGTGATGTTCACCGTCGACGCCACGGTCACCTCGGTCTCGGCGGGGCCGCGCGCGACGACCCGGCTCGTCATGCGCATGTCGGCGCCGCCCTTGCCGCGGACGTCCTGGCCGGCCGCGACGATCTCGGCCACGCCCTCGTCCGCGTCCAGCCTTTCGAAGCGGACCGTGCCCTTGTAGCGGGCCGACACCGGCCCCACCTTGACCGAGATCGTGCCGGCGTGGGTGCGCTCGTCGACCTGCTCGGTGATCGCGGCGCCGGGCAGGCAGCCCGCCACCCGGGCCGGATCGGTGAGGAACGCCCACACCTCCCCGCGGGCGGCGTCGATGACGAACTGCTTCTCTACAGGAATACCCATGTCAGGCTCCCGGCGGCCCGCCGCGAGTGCTTCCGTGCTCCCGCGTCGGGCCTTGCCGCGCTGGCGGCTCGCCGGGTTGCCGGCGCCCTCCGGGCTCGCTGCGCCGCGGGGGTCGCCCGCCGGCGGCGAGGAGCGGCAGGAGCCGCTCGAGCGATTCCAGGTCGTGCGCGGGCACGAAGTGCTCGACGAAGGGGAGGGCGGCCTTCATGCCGCGCGCCTCGGGCCGGTAGCGGGGGTCGCCGAGCAGCGGGTTCAGCCAGATCACCTTCCGCGCCCTCTCCCGGATGGCCCGCATCGCCGCCGCGAGCACCGCCGGGCCGTCCGCGTCCAGCCCGTCGCTGAGCACGACGACGACGGTCCTCGCGCTCACCAGCGTCTCCAGGTGCCGCGCGACGAACTCGTCCAGGCTCGCCCCGATGCGCGTCCCGCCCGACCAGTCGGGCACGCCGGCGGCCAGACGGTCCAGGGTGGGACCGATCTTCTCCGGTGTCAGCCACGGCGTCAACCGGGTCAGCGAGGTGTTGAACGCGAAGACCTCGCAGCGCCTGACCACGCGCTTGAGGGACAGCGCGAAGGTCAGCAGGAACCGGGTGTGCGGGTCCATCGAGCCGCTGGTGTCGCACAACAGCACGACGTCGGGCCTCTCCACCGCGCGGTCGCGCCGCGCCAGCGCGAGGAGCTCGCCGCCGGTGCCGACGGCGCGGCGGAAGCTGCGCCTCAGGTCCGGCCGACCCCCCGCCCGGACCGGGACCAGGCGTCGGCCCGGGCGGCACCTCCACCGGCGCACCGCCCTCGCGAGCAGCCGCTCCATGGCGGGCAGGTCGTCCGCGCGCCAGTCGTCGAACGGCTTGCGGCGCAGGAGCACGTCGGCGGACCGGCCCGGCCGGTCTCCGGCGGGCGCTTCACGCTCGCGTTCGTCGGCACGCGGCGCGATGGCCTGGAGCCACCGCCACCGGGGGACCGAACCCTTCCGGTCCGAGCGCGGCGGCGACGGTCGCGTCTGCGCTCGGGCCGCCGGTTCCAACCGTCCGCCGGGGCCGCTCCCGGCCGCCCAGAAGTCGCGGAACAGCTCGTCGAACGTGTCCCAGTCCGACCGTCGAACCTTCAGCGCCGTGCGCAGCGCGTAGCGGACTTCGTCCCGGTCGCCGGGGTCCACGAACAGGAGAGCGGCGGCGCCGTCGATCTCGTCGCTCACGCACACGTCGACGCTCCGCTCCCGCAGCCGCCCCGCGAATCGGGCCAGCCGTTCCACGACGTCACGGTCACGCATCGGCCACGACCGTCAACACCCGGGACACCGCAGCGAGGCGGATGCGGCCGCTCCACGACAGTCACGATCAGGCATCGGCCGGGCCGCCCGATCGCGCGCCGGCAAGCAGGGCGTCGACGCCTTGCGCGGTCAGCTCCCGCACGTCGTGGTGGTCCTTCAGGACGCACCCCAGCGTCTCCTCGACCGCGTCGGCGTCGAGGCGATCGAGCCGAAGCGCCATCAGCGCGCGGGTCCAGTCCAGCGTCTCGGCGACGCCGGGGGCCTTGTGCAGCCGCCGCCCGCGGAACGCCTGCATGACCGACGCTATCTCCCGGGCCAGCCCGTCCACGACGTCCGGCACCCGGGCGCGGATGATGCGCACCTCCTTCTCGAGGGGCGGGTGCTCGACGTAGAGGTAGAAGCAGCGGCGGCGCAACGCGTCGCCGATCTCGCGCGTGCGGTTCGAGGTCAGCACGACGTAGGGCACGTGCGTGGCACTGATCGGGCCCAGCTCGGGAATCGTCACCTGGAAGTCGGAGAGGACCTCCAGCAGGAACGCCTCGAAGCCGTCGTCGGCCCGGTCGATCTCGTCGATCAGCAGCACCGGCGGGCCGTCGCGGCGGGTGATGGCGCGCAGCAGGGGGCGCTCGAGCAGGCAGTCGCGGCTGAAGATCATCTGCTCGACCTCGGTCGGCTCGCGGCCCTCGGTGCCCGCGATGCGGAGGCGCAGCAGTTGCCGCTGATAGTTCCACTCGTAGAGGGCGGTGTTGACGTCGATGCCCTCGTAGCACTGCAGCCTGATCAGCTCGGTGTCGAGCATCCGGGACAGCACCTTGGCGATCTCGGTCTTGCCGACCCCGGCGTCGCCCTCGACGAGCAGCGGCTTGCGCATGGCGCGGGCGAGGAAGACGGCGGTGGCGATGGCCGGCTCGGCGATGTAGCCCTCCCGCTCCATCGCCGCCTGCGTCTCGCGCACCTCCGGCCGCACGCTACGCCTCCGCTCCCGCCGTCGCGGTGTACTTCCCGGGCTCGGCCACGAACTGCGCGCGGCAGCGCGCACAGCAGAAGTACCAGGTCCTGCCCCGGACCTCGGCGTGGTGGGAGGCGGCCGAGGCCGACACGGTCATGCCGCACACCGGGTCGCGACCGGTCGCGGGGGCGGAGGCCGGAGCCTGCCCGGTGTCGGCGACCGTGGCGACGGCGGCCGAGGCCTGGCCGGTGGCCGCGACCGTGGCGGCGGCCGCGCCCTGGCCGGTGGCCGTGGGGGTCCCGGCGCCAGCCTGGTCCTCCCCGGTCTCCGCGACCGCCACGGCGCCGGCCTGGTCCCCCCCGGTCTCCGCGGTCGTTGCGGCGGGAGTCGGATCCTGCCTGGTGTCCATGACCGTGGCGGCGGAAATCGGATCCTGCTCCGTCTTCCCCACCGTCGCCGCGGGAGCCCGATCGCGGCCGGGGCCGCGGGCCCGCCCCCGCCGGGTGATCTCGGCGAGGATGCTCAGGGCGATCTCCTCGGGGGTCTCGGCCCCGATGTCGAGGCCGGCGGGATTGGCGATCCGGTCGAGCTGTTCCTCCGTGGCGCCGCCCGCGGCGAGGGTCTCCCGAATCTGTCCGAACCGCTTGCGGCTCGCGACCACGCCGAGGTACGCCGGCTCCAGGCGGACGGCGGCCAGCGCGGCCTCCTCGTCCCGCTGGCCGAGCGTCGCGACCACGGCGAAGCAGCGCGCCGCGTCGCGTTCCGAGCCCGGAGGCTCGACCGACGCATCGTCCGTCACCACGCGGCCCGCGTCGGGGAACAGCGATTCGCTGGCCTCCGGGTCGACCGCCTCCACCCGGTAGCCGAGCACGGCCGCGAGGCGCGCCAGCGCCCGCGCCGTCGGCGTCACCCCGAAGACGAGCAGCCGCCGCGCCGGCAGCAGCGGCTCGATGTAGATTTCCACGCTCCCCCCGCTGTGGCAGGCCATCGGAAACACCGTCAGCCCGGGCCGCGCGCCGGACGCCGAATCGGGGTCGCGGACGATGCCGATCAGCCGCGGCGCCTCGTCGCCGAGGGCCGCGAGGGCTTCGCGGATCACGGTCGGCCGCGTGCAGCTTCCGCCCAGCCAGCCCCGGAACTCCCCGTCCGCGGTCACGACGGCGGCGTCTCCGACCCGGGCCGAGCTCGGCGGCTCGCGGCGGACCACCGTGGCCAGCGCGAACGCCTCGCCACGGCCGGCGAGATCGGATGCGAGCTGCAGGATGTCGGTGCGCATCGGTTTCACCCCGTGGCGGTCCCGGCATCGTCCGCGCGGGCGCGGTTGCCCGCGCGGAGGTCGGCCGGCGACGCGGCAGTGTCCGCGGCGGGGCCTTTGCCCGCGCCCGGGTCGGCCGGCGGGG
>JAJEFC010000278.1 GCA_022820675.1 Vicinamibacteria bacterium
CGGCCCAGCCGGCGCCGACCGCCGCGGCCCAGCCGGCGCTGACCACCACGGCCCAGCCGGCGCCGACCGCCGCGGCCCGACCGGCGCCGACGGAGGACCCGCTCGACTTCTACGCCACCGCGCCCGATCTGCGCGGGTACGTGACGGCGGCAGTCGAGAGCAATCCGGCGATCCTGGAGTCCCGCGCGCGCTACGAGGCGGCCCGGCAGCGGGCGCCCCAGGTCGCCGCGCTGCCCGATCCGGTCGTGAGCTTCACCCAGGCCTTGCGCAGCGTGGAGACCCGGGTCGGCCCCCAGCTCAACGGCGTCACCCTGACCCAGGCCTTCCCCTGGTTCGGCACCCTGGAGCTGCGGGGCCGGGTCGCGCTGCTCGAGGCGACGGCGCTGCATCACCTCCACCAGGCGGCCCGGCGCGACGTCGCGGCCCGGGTCAAGGAGGTCTACTACGACCTCGGCTACGTCGACGCCGCGCTCGGCCTCGCCGGTGAAGAGCAATCGCTGCTCGAGCACTACGAGACCCTGGCCAGCGCCCGCTACGCCACGGGCCAGGGGCTGCAGCAGGCGGTGCTCCGGCTGCAGGCGGAGATCACCCGCGTCATCGACCGCCGGTATCTGCTCGAGCGGCAGCGCGCGACCCTGGCGGCGCGCCTCAACACGCTGCTCGACCGGCCCGCGGAGGAGCCGGTGCCGGCGGTGGCGCCGCTGGCGCGGCCCCCCGTCGCGGTGGACCGCGACGAGCTCTACCGCCTCGGCGACCGCAACCGCCACGAGCTGCGGGCGGCGAGCGCGCTCATCGAGGGCGGCGAGCGGTCGGTCGAGCTGGCAGGGAAGAACGCGCGGCCGGGCTTCACCGCGAGCGTGGGGATGACCAACGTCGGCCGGCGCGACGCCGCCGCCCTCCTGCCGCTGTCCGACGACGGCAGGAACTCGGTCACCGTCTCCCTGGGCATGTCGCTGCCCCTCTGGGGCGCGAAGTACCGCGCGGGCGTCGCGGAGGCGGGCGCAGAGCTGCGCGCGCGCACCCGGCGCCGGGCGGCGGCGCGCAACGCCATGGAGATGGAGGTGCAGGAGGCGGTGGTCCGCCTCGAGACCCTCGACCGGCAGATCGACCTGCTCGACACGGTGCTGATTCCGCAGACCGAAGAGGCGCTGCGCGCGACGGAGACGGCGTACGAGACGGGGGAGCTCGGGGTGCTCGACCTGCTCGACAGCGAGCGGACGGTAATCGACGTCCGCTCGATGCGCGCGCGCTACCTGTCCGACCTCCTCATCGCCCTCACCGCCCTCGAGCGGGCGATAGGCACGCGCGTGCCGGGGAGCCCGCTGTGAAGCCCGCGCGTGCACCGCGCCTGAACGCCGCCGGCGGACGGCCGAGGCGCCCGCCTGACCAGGCGCGGGGAGGGCGCATGTCGGGAGCTGCAGCCGACGAGCAACGCAGTCAGGGCGGGATACATCGCCGCTCGAAGCAGGACGTCGACAACTCGGGCCGTTGTGAGGACGTTCGACGCACGAACGCAGTCAGGCGGGATGCATCGCTGCTCGAAGCAGGGGGCTTCGCCACGAGCTCCCGGGATCGGGAGGATGCCGTGAACAAGGCGATCGCGGTCGGCGTCGTGAGCTTCGGGCTCGGCATGGCCGCCGCAGCGCTGGTGGCCGTCAATCCGGCGGGTTGGCAGTGGCCCTCGAGTCTCTTTTCCTTCGCCGCGGCGCGTGAAGCTCCCGCGGCCGCCGGCGGTGCGTCGGCCGGCGCGCCCGCCGCGGAAGAAGACCGCGAGATCCTGTACTGGCGCGCGCCCATGGATCCCACCTTCACGTCGGACCGGCCGGGCGTGTCGCCCATGGGCATGGACCTCGTCCCGGTGTACGCGGACGGGGCCGGGGACCTGCCGCCGGGCACGGTCCGGATCGACCCGGGCTTCGTGCAGAGCGTCGGCGTGCGCAGCGAGCCCGTCACCCGGCGCAGCATCGGGCAGACCATCCGCACCGTCGGCACCCTCGCCCACAACGACCGGCAGATCGCCTGGGTGAACACGAAGTACGACGGCTGGATCGAGAACGTGGCCGTGAACTACCTCGGCGAGACGGTCGAGGAGGGGCAGGTCCTCTTCGACATCTACAGCCCGCAGCTCGTCACCACCCAGATGGAGTACCTGCAGGCGGTCGACTACGCGGCGCGGCTCGAGACGTCGGAGTACCCCGCCATCGCCGAGCGCGCTCGCTCGCTCGTCGCGTCGGCGCGCGCGCGGCTCGGCTACTGGGACATCACCGACGAGCAGATCGCGACGCTGGAGCGCGAGCGCACGCCGCGCCGCACCCTGTCGGTCCTGTCCCCGGTCACCGGCGTCGTCGTCGAGAAGATGGACCAGGCCCTCGACGGGATGTACGTCGAGGCGGGCATGAACCTCTACAAGATGGCCGATCTGACCACCATCTGGGTCGACGTCGAGGTCTTCGAGCACCAGGTCGAGGCGATGCGCGTCGGCCAGCGCGCGCAGGTCGAGCTGCCGTACCTGCCGGGGCGGCCCTACGCGGGGTTCGTCCGCTACCTGTACCCGCATTTCGACGAGCGGACGCGCACGATGACCGTCTCGATCGAGCTCGAGAACCCCGACCTGACGCTGCGCGCGGGCATGTACGCCAACGTGACGTTCGACGTGCCGGTGGCGCGCAACGCGCTGGCGGTGGCCGAGGAGGCGGTGATACGCGGCGGCACCCGCGACCTCGTGGTCCTCGAGCGGTCTCCCGGCACGTTCCAGGTCGCCGCCGTCACCCTCGGCCGGCAGGGCGAAGGTGTCTGGGAGGTGCTGGACGGCGTCGAGGAGGGGGACACGGTCGTGGTGTCGGCCCAGTTCCTCATCGACTCCGAGAGCAACCTCACGCAGGCCGTCCGCAGCATCGAATCGGGTCCGGCCATGCCCGGGATGCCGGCGGAGCACGTGCACGGCGCGGGACCCGCGCCCGGCGCGCCGGCCGTGCCCGGGATGCCGGCGGAGCACGTGCACGGCGCGGAATCCGCGGCCGTCGCGCCGGCCATGCCCGGGATGCCGG